>JABDLF010000104.1 GCA_013003115.1 Gammaproteobacteria bacterium | reverse complement strand
TGGGCCAGGCCCTTGGTACACCGGCCGAACGCCTGGACGGCCCGGCCATCGCCGTAGAATGTATTCACAGTTACTCCCTGGTGCATGATGACCTCCCGGCGATGGACGATGACGATCTGCGACGGGGTCGGCCCACCTGCCACATGGCATTCGACGAGGCGACCGCTATTCTTGCCGGCGACGCCCTGCAAATGCTGGCGGTCCAGGTTCTTGCTGACGACGAGAGCATGCAGGTCACGCCCGCGAGGCGCCTGCAGATGATCAGCCTGCTCGCAAAGGCAAGCGGCATTCAGGGAATGGCCGGGGGGCAGGCAATGGATCTGGAAGCCGCCGGCAAGCCGGCATCGGCTGAGTTCCTTGAGCGCATGCACCGGCTGAAGACCGGCGAACTGATCCGGGCCAGCGTTTTGCTCGCGGCCTTAACTGCCAGCGACTTGTCGGACGGTGACTTCAGGTCCCTGGACAGCTACGGCGAATATCTCGGCCTGGCGTTTCAGATCAGGGATGACATTCTCGACCGCGAGGGCGATTTGGAGCGGCTGGGCAAACGACCCGGAAAAGACGACGCGCTCGAAAAACCCAATTATCCGGCCGCCGTGGGCATGGCGGCAGCGGAGAGGCGCGCACGCGAACTCCACCAGCAGGCCATCGACGCGCTGGAGACATTCAGCGGCAGGCGCGAAAACCTGGTCGCATTATCTGCCTACCTGCTCGAGCGGGACCACTGACGCGGCATATACACGCCGGGGCGCGTCAAGGATAATGGCCCCCGGAGACCCAAGATGCCCGATCAGGAAAAATACAAGCTTCTGGAGCAAATCGACGATCCTGCTGAGCTTCGCAAGCTCGATGCGGGCCAGTTGCCGGCAGTCGCCGGGGAGTTGCGCGAGTTCCTGATCGAGACGCTGGCCGAGGTTGGCGGTCACTTTGCGGCTGGCCTTGGTACCGTCGAACTAACGGTCGCCCTGCACTATGTTTTCAATACGCCGTACGACCGGCTCGTCTGGGACGTTGGGCACCAGGCATATCCACACAAAACGCTGACTGGCCGCCGCGCGTTGATGCAGAGCATTCGCAAACTGGGCGGGCTGGCGCCGTTCCCCCGCCGCGAAGAATCTGAGTACGACACGCTGGGAGTCGGGCATTCGAGTACTTCGGTCAGTGCTGCGCTCGGCATGGCGATTGCCGCGCGAGCGCGCAAAGAAAAGCGCCGGGTTGTCGCCGTAATAGGAGACGGCGCGATGAGCGCGGGCATGGCCTTCGAGGCGCTCAATCACGCTGGAACGCTTGACGTAGACCTGCTTGTCATCCTCAACGACAACGACATGTCGATTTCGGAGAACGTGGGCGCCATGTCCAATTACCTGGCGCGGGTGCTGTCAGGCAAAGTCTATTCAACAATACGCGAAGGCAGTAAAAAAGTACTACGCCGCATGCCGACGGTCTGGGAACTGGCGCGTCGCTCGGAAGAACATTTTAAGGGCATGATGCTGCCCGGTACCTTGTTTGAAGAGATGGGGCTCAACTACATAGGGCCCGTAGACGGACACGATCTCCCGACCCTCGTTGCAACGCTCGAGAATCTTCGTGACCTGCAGGGGCCGCAGTTCCTGCACATCGTTACCCGCAAAGGCAAAGGCTACGAGCCAGCAGAAAAAGACCCGATCCTCTGGCACGGGCCTGGCCCCTTTGACGCGTCGAGTGGCACCATGCGCAAGCAGGCGGCGGGCACGCCAAGCTACTCAAAAGTTTTCGGCGACTGGCTCTGCGACATGGCCGGGCAGGACGAGCGCGTCGTCGGCATTACGCCCGCAATGCGCGAAGGGTCTGGCATGGTCGAATTCGCGCGTCGCTTCCCGAACCGCTACTTCGACGTAGCGATTGCCGAGCAGCACGCGGTCACGCTCGCCGCAGGTCTCGCCTGCGAGGGCCTGAGGCCTGTTGTCGCGATCTACTCCACGTTTCTGCAGCGCGGATACGACCAGCTGATTCATGACGTGGCCCTGCAAAACCTGCCGGTACTGTTCGCCATTGACCGCGCGGGCGTGGTGGGCGCTGACGGCCCCACGCACCAGGGCCCCTTCGACCTGAGTTATCTGCGCTGCATTCCCAATATGGTAGTGATGACGCCAGCCGATGAAAACGAATGCCGACAGATGCTGTTTACCGGTATTGGCCTCGACCAGCCCGCGGCAGTGCGCTATCCCCGTGGCAGCGGCCCGGGGGTTGCCGTCACAAAACCGATGAAGGCGTTGCCTGTGGGTAAAGCGCAGCACCGGCGCAGCGGCGAGCGCATCGCAATACTGGCATTCGGGGCAATGCTCGCGCCAGCAGAAATTGTCGCCGAGAAGCTGAATGCGACCCTGATCAATATGCGCTTCGTGAAGCCACTCGACCAGGAAACCATTCTGCGCATGGCGCAGCAGCACGAGGCAATCGTAACCCTTGAAGACAACGTGATAGCGGGCGGTGCCGGCAGCGCAGTGAATGAATGTCTGCAGGCGCATGCCTGCCAGGCCCCGGTCCTCAACCTTGGCATTCCGGATCGATTCGTTGAACATGGCGAACGCGAACAATGCCTGGCCGGCATCGGCCTGGACGCTGACGGCATCGCGCAGGCCATCGAAGACTGGCTCGAGGGGCCATTTATTGCGGAGTTAAAAACCAGCCGCTAAGATGCTGATTATACAAGCCGCCCCGCCCGCAACCCCCCAAATTTGATACACATTCCTGTACAGGGCGCAATTGGGCGCCGGGAACCGATACACTTGTTGCTGCGTCCAATGGCGCACAATTCGCGAATGAGGAACTTTTCATGAGTCAGTCCGCAAAAGGCGCCGCCAGGATTACCGTCATTGAAGACGTGCAGGGGCGCGCAGATACCCGCCGGGTGCCAATCAATAAAGTTGGCGTCAAAGACATTTTTCACCCTGTCAGGGTAAAGGATCGCAGCGGCGGTGAGCAGCACACGATTGCCAATTTCAACATGTACGTAAATCTGCCCCACAACTTCAAGGGCACGCACATGTCGAGATTCCTTGAGATCCTGAATCGTCACGAGCGTGAAATTACGGTTGCGACCTTCAAGGACATGCTTACCGAGATGACGGATCGGCTGGACGCCGAGGAAGGCCATATCGAAATGCGCTTCCCGTATTTCGTATCTAAAAAGGCACCCGTTACAGGCGTCGAAAGCCTTATGGACTACCAGGCGGCGCTGCTGGGCGAACGCAAGGACAACCATAACCACATGATCATCAAGGTCGTGGTTCCGGTCACGAGTCTGTGCCCTTGCTCCAAGGACATTTCTGAATACGGCGCGCACAATCAGCGCTCCCACATCACCATAGAGGCGCGCATTCAGGGTTTCGTATGGATAGAGGAACTTATCGATATCGCGGAGGAGGAAGGCTCCTGTGATCTCTACGGCATCCTCAAGCGACCCGACGAAAAATGGGTGACCGAAAAGGCCTATGACAACCCGAAATTCGTCGAGGACATTGTCAGGGACGTAGCGGTACGCCTGAATGATGATGAGCGTATACGTTCATACGTAATCGAATCGGAGAATTTCGAATCGATACATAATCATTCCGCCTATGCGCTGGTGCAGCGCGATAAGGACGCGGAAGACGCCGCCAAAGAGGACTGAGCGCGGTAAAGTTGGCGGCAGCGGCGCTTACGAGCCTGACTTGGCGCGTTCAGCCCGGGCAAGCCGCTCAAGCATTGTGCGCAAAAACACTTTTGTGAAGTGTAGCTGGCAGGCAGCCGATGCCTGCTCAAGAAGACTGGCGCTGACGCGCATGAGTATCACGCCGTCTCCACCGGCGCGAATGCTGGCTCGACGGGCGGCCTGCTGCAGGTAGCCCGCCTCTCCGAAACAGTCGCCCTCGCCGAGCTTGCCGACAACCTTGCCGCCGCGCTCGACTTCTACCTCACCGGTAACGATGACGTAGAAACGGTCGTCGATCTCTCCCTCGCGAACGATTTCGTCTCCTTTCGTGCATTCGACCCACTGACCGGAACGCATGACTTCCCATATCTCGGGGTAAGAAAAATCGTGGAAGAACTTGGAACACCGCAGCTGGTTGAAGCGCTCCTGCTTCTCCACCTGGTTTTCGGTTTTTGACAGGGCGTGAAAGGCTTTGGTCAGCTCAGCGGCGAGTTCATTGCCATTCTGATAACGTTTCTCCGGATCCTTCTGCAGCAGTCTGCCGACGATCTCTTCGAGAATGTCCGGGACACCCGCACGCAGAGTGTGCATTGGTGCCGGCGTTGCATAAACGATCTTGTGCAAGAGCTTTGACAGGTTGTTTGCAGAATACGGTCGGTGGCCAGTGAGCAATTCATACATCACCACGCCCAGCGAATAGAGATCCGAGCAGTTGGTAAGCTCTTCCGATCTCACCTGCTCCGGCGACATGTAGCTCGGCGAACCGGCGATACCCTCGATAATCGATGTCTCGGAGTCGGCAACAAGTGCAATTCCGAAATCAATGACGCGAACATCGCTCTCTGAGGTAAGCATCAGGTTGCTTGGCTTGATATCGCGGTGGACGACCCCGCGACTGTGCGCATAGTGGAGCGCCTTGGCACATTTGAAGATGAGCTGCACGACGTCCTCGACCGGCAGGAGATTGTCGGGCTTGCAGTATGCCGATAGCGTGCGTGCGCCATGGATGAAATCCATGACCACGTAGTACTCACCGTTTTCTTCGCCCGCGTCGAATATTGGCAGAATATTCTGGTGCTGGAGCATGCCCACCATGTGGGCTTCGTTAAAAAACATCTTGCGCGACACGGTGGGATCATCACCCATCATGCCTTCGCGGAAATAAACTTTAACCGCTACGTCGCGACCATAGTAAGGGTCATGAGCGAGGTATACATCACCGGTGCTACCGCTGCCGACTTTCTTGATGGTTACGTACTTGCCGAGCTTGCGAGTGCCCGTCGGTGTCAATTCTGGTTCAGCACTCAAGGTTCAATCCTCTGTCTCCGCGTCTCATTAAATGATGCCAGTCGCAAGCAGTATCGTCATTGCTGCCATCGCGAACAAAGCGGCCAGTACATCGTCAAGCATAATTCCAAGTCCGCCTGAAACCTTTTTGTCAGCGACGCTGATCGGCCACGGTTTCAAGATGTCAAAGACTCTGAACAAAATGAACCCAAAAACCATTCCTCGCCAGCCATCCGGGGCCACTACCAGCACAAGCATCATGCCTGCTATTTCGTCCCAGACTATGCCCGGGTGATCATGCTCCCCGAGTCGACGGGCGCTGGCGCCACAAATCCCGATACCAGCAACACAAAACAACAAAGCGACCACCAGCCGTATGCTCCAGTCAGCGCCTGCGCTGCGCAGCAGCGCGTCCAGCGCTACGCCGACGAGACTTCCCGCCGTCCCGGGCGCCCGTGGCGCGAGCCCCGCGCCCAAGCCAAATGCCAAAAAATGCACCGGGCTTGAGAACACTCGTTTCGCTTCGACCCGCTCGCTCACCGGCCGCTCCGGTGCGCGAAATGGTCGAAGCCTGTATGAGACGGCATCCACCGTTCACTTTCCAGTACATAGGTCACAGTTTGCTCTTCAATCGCATAGCCTATGCGGGTACAGGACATATTCAGACGGCCTGCCAGCGACTCAATTGCCTTTCTGTGACCTGGCCGGGCGGTGAACAAAAGCTCGTAATCATCGCCACCGGTCGCCGCAAGCTCCATCACCTCGGATGGCTCGCAAGACTCGCTGAGCGCCCGGGAAACGGGCAGCCTCTCCATCTCGATAACAAGCCCGACGCGACTCGCCGCGGCCACCCGCCCGCTGTCGACGTACAGGCCGTCAGAGATATCGATGGCCGCACTGGCGACACCAACGAGGCCCTGACCGAGGGCAATGCGAGGCGTCGGTAACAGGAATCGCTCAGACAAATAATCCGCTGCTGTGGCAGCGAGGTTGAGCCTGCCCTCCAGCACCGCCAGGCCAGCCGCAGCATCGCCGGGAAAGCCGGACACCCAAACGTCGTCACCTGCGGATGCGCCGCTACGCAGCAGGATTTTATCACTTGCCGCAACGCCCATAAGCTGCACCGAGATCGAGACCGGACCGCGAACCGTATCTCCACCAATGAGCGCAACATCATGAAGTCGCGCGAGCGCGTCGAAGCCGCGCGCAAAGTCGACCGCCCAGTCATCATCAGCTTGCGGCAAAGAGAGTACGAGCGTTGCCCATCGCGGCTCGGCGCCCATGGCGGCAAAGTCACTGAGGTTAACCGCCAGCGAGCGCCAGCCAATGTGATAGGCGGAGATTGTTTCGGGAAAGTGCGTGCCGGCCAGCAGCGCATCTACGCAGGCGACCAGTCTGTATCCCGCCGGTATTTCCACCACCGCTGCGTCATCGCCAATTCCCACCACGACATCGTCGCGGCTGGCGCCAGCAGATCTGAGGTGCTCGATGAGTTGGATTTCTGACAAGGGGGAATCTCGTTGCTCTATTCGGCAGGCCCCGGGTCACTGGCCTCCGGCGTCCGCATGCGAGCCGCGCACTTGTCGAGCACACCATTAACGTAGCGGTGCCCTCCCGTCGCGCCATAACGGCGCGCCAGTTCAACGGCCTCGTTTATAACGACCCGATAGGGTACGTCAGGGCGATCAGTCAGCTCGAAAACGCCGATTAGAAGAATCGCACGCTCGACCGGATCCAGCTGCGAAAACGGACGATCAAGAACTTCATCGAGCGCCGAACTCAGCCGGGTTGAATCTGCGACTACATCTTTCAAAAGCCCTTCAAAGTATTCGAGGTCGGCGCCTTTGGCGGATTCGCTGGCCTTCATTTGTTTATAGATACCGCGCCAATCCTGCGGATTAACCTCGTGTTGGTACAGCGCCTGCATGGCGAGACGCCTCGCGCGGGTTCTTGAACCCTTCGCGCGTACATCCGCCGAGGTCATGCTCAGGCGTCCAGCTGTCTTAAGAGGCGCACCATCTCCACGGCACTTGCCGCAGCGTCGGCGCCCTTGTTGCCCGCCTTGGTTCCGGCGCGCTCGAGCGCCTGCTCAAGCGTATTGGTCGTAAGCACCCCGAAACCGACGGGCACACCGCTCTCAAGCGCAGCCGCGGACAAGCCGCGGGCGCAGTCGCCGGCGACGTAATCAAAATGCGGGGTATCCCCGCGAATTACGGCTCCCAGAGCAATCACAGCGTCATATCTTCGTGATTTACACAGCTTGTCGGCAACCAGGGGCAGCTCCCAGGCGCCGGGCACTCTTACTACGCTGATGTCGCGCTCGCTCGCCCCCATCCTGATCAGCGCATCAACAGCACCCTTTACCAGGCTGTCCACAACGAATTCATTGAATCTTGAGGCCACGATCGCAACACGTAAATCTCGCGCGTTGTGCTCGCCGGAAAATGTCTTTTGTTCACTCATAAAAACTCCGCAGCCTCGCAGGCCGCGCCTAGTCTATCACCGACGCCTGTTCCCAACGCCCATCACCAGCATCCGTCGCCGCCGCCCGAGACGTTCGTCCCCACAGCGAAGAGGGCACCGCTTCCTGCGGCAGGATCCTGCGAAAGCAAACGCCGGCCGCTACTCGACGTACTCCACTATTTCGAGCCCAAACCCCGAAATGCCGTGCATTTTTTTCGGTGCGCTCAGAACACGCATTTTTTTCACGCCAAGCTTGCACAGTATCTGCGCCCCGATGCCATAGGTGCGCAAAACCTCGTCGGCGCCGGAATCACCGCGCTGATCCTGCGACACACCAGCATCGATGATACGAATGAGCTCGCTGGGGTCTTCGTGGCGGCGCAGCACAACCACTACGCCGTTGCCTTCCTCAACAATGCGCCGCATCGCGCTATCCACCGGGCGGCCAAGATTGCTCCAGTCGGCGCCGACCACGTCGCCCAGGGTGTTTTGAAGGTGCACACGGACCATTACCGGCTCTTCGGCGCGAATCTCACCGTAAACGAGCGCGAGGTGTACGGTTCGGCTGATGTGATCCTCAAGACAGACCATCCTGAACTTGCCATGAATGGTCGAAACATCGAGATCGCGGATAATCTCTACCGAGTCCTCGTGATCCAGCCGATAACGAATCAGCTGCGCGATGGTGGCAATCTTGAGCTTGTGCTCGCGGGCAAACGCCAGCAGGTCGTCGCGCCTTGCCATGGAGCCGTCTTCCTTGAGAATTTCCACGATGGCCGCCGCAGGTTCCATGCCTGCAAGCCTCGCGAGATCACAGCCAGCCTCGGTATGCCCGGCCCGCGTAAGCACACCACCGGGCTGCGCCATGAGTGGAAAAACATGCCCGGGCTGTCGCAGGTCTTCTGCGCCAGCCTCGGGGGCAACCGCAGTCCGAATAGTATGCGCGCGATCATGTGCCGAAATACCCGTGGTCACGCCCTCGGCCGCCTCGATAGACATCGTGAAATTGGTGCCGTGGTTGCGATCGGTTTCGCTCACCATCAGGGGCAGGCGCAGCTGCTCGCATCGTTCCCGGGTCAGTGTCAGGCATATCAAGCCTCTGCCGAACCGAGCCATGTAGTTGATATCGTCCGGACGCACAGCCTGGGCCGCCATCACGAGGTCGCCCTCATTCTCGCGATCGGCGTCGTCCATGATCACCACCATCCTGCCGGCCTTTATCTCGGCAAGAATCTCATCGATGGTGTCAAATTCGTCGTTCATTCCTGCCCTTTCCCAAAACCAAGTCGCTCAAGCAAATCAGCACTGATCCTGCCGCCTTCTGTGTTCGCCTCTCCCGCGTCGCCAGATAGCAGTCGTTCGAGGTAGCGGGCAATTATATCGACTTCTATGTTGACGCGCGTACCCCGGGAGATGCTGCCCAGCGCGGTAACCTGCATTGTGTGAGGCACAATGTTGACGCCGAACAGGCCGGTGCCTGTCTCGTTTACGGTGAGGCTGACGCCGTCAACGCAGATACTGCCTTTGACGGCGATCAGCCGGTCAAGCTCAGGCGGAACGGCAACCTGCATTCGCCACGAGCGGCCGTCATCTTCGATCTCGCGCACTTCGCCAATAGCATCCACATGCCCCGCAACGAGGTGGCCACCCAGGGCCTGACCGAGAACAAGCGAGCGCTCGAGGTTTACCATGTCACCCGGCGCCATCCCGCCCAGCGTCGTTTTGCTCCGCGTCTCATTGGAAACATCCGCCGAAAACACTGCGCCGCGCACGTCGGTCGCCGTCAGGCACACCCCGTTTACGGCGATGCTCTCACCGTTAGCAAACTCGATAGCGCCGAGGCCCGTCGCATCCACGGCGAACCGCAGGTCGCCTCCGCGCTCCTCTTTTGCACAGATTTTTCCAATACCCTGAACGAGACCCGTGAACATGATTCAGGACCCCGCCTTTTTTCCAGGTTCCAGCGTCAAACGAAGGTCATCGCCAACCTTCGATACGCCTGTGATTGACAGCTCGATTCGCTGGGCCATCTCTTCGAAGATGCCCACGTTGGCAAGGGCACGGCCGCCCTCACCGAGCAGATGCGGCGCCATGTAAACAACGAGTTCATCCACGAGCCCTGCCAACAGCAAGCTGCCATTCAGTGTCGGGCCTGCCTCCACCAGCACCTCGTTACAGCCAAGTTCGTAGAGAACCCGCATCACCGCTTGCAGGTCGACCCCGACCTGCGCCGAAGGGACGCAATGATGAACAGCCTGAAACTTGCCGGCTGCGGCTGCTTTGGCGCTGATCATGTGCACGGCGCCTCCCTGGTCAAAGACGCGCGCGCCTGCGGGAGTCTTAAGGTCGCTGTCAAGGATCACGCGTACTGGCTGAATAAATCCTCCACCGGGCTCGCTCAGACGAACGTCCAGCCTCGGGTCGTCGGCCAGCACGGTGCCGATGCCCGTCAGGACCGCCGAGCTGCGCGCCCGCAGATGCTGGACTTCGCTACGCGCAGCCTCTCCGGTGATCCACTTCGACTCACCGTTCGCCAGTGCGGTTCGCCCGTCAAGGCTGACGGCGATCTTGCTGCGAAGAAACACGCGACCGCGTTCGTGGCGCGAAAAGTAGCCGGGATTCAGCGCGCGTGCGTCTTCCGGCATAAGGCCAGCCTCCACTGAGATTCCTGCTTCAGCCAGGCGTTGGCGACCTTTGCCTGCGACCAGCGGATTGGGATCATCGCTTGCGTAAACCACGCGGGCCACGCCTGCTTTGATCAGCGCTTCCGAGCAGGGCCCTGTCCGGCCATGATGACAGCAAGGCTCCAGCGTCACGTAGGCTGTCGCGCCTTTGGCCGC
>JABDLF010000093.1 GCA_013003115.1 Gammaproteobacteria bacterium | reverse complement strand
CCCGCGAAACCTGCCTCGGACCTGATTCGGGGGCGGGAGTCCCGCACTAGATGCGGGAATCCCGCACTAGATGCGGGGATCCACTAGAACAATCGCCGAAGGCGTAATATCGTTCTTCTGGCAAAGGGTTCAGACCTATTTTCCGGCCCTGCGCAGGTACAAGGCGTGCTTGTTTTCAATCCACTCCACAAACGCTTCATAGTCCGTTCCGGGCCTTGCACCTACGCTTAGTGTCACAAGCTGGTCAGACGACCAAAACTCCTCGGGCGTCGGCAGGTCTGAGTCCGAATCCGATAACGTCGTGCTCTTGTATTCATAAACAGTGAACACTTCGTCGACATCTGAAACAAAAGTATACAAGCCGGAAACCCTCAAACCATCGGCTCCGTCGGGTGGCCCGTATTGGCGCGCAAGGAATCGGGGTGTCAATTCAACTTCGTCAACCAGTGACGTACCGGCGATGTCTTCCCCTTTTGAGAACACAAACCCCTTCACGTACTCGGATTCGCTGAGCTGAATGCCGGACTCATTGATAACGCAATGGTAGCTTTTGGTCCGCGACCGCGTTAACACCTTATAGCCAGGCTCTCCCCTGCCGTAAACCAGTTTTGCGTCGCCGTAGAGATTGTCCATCGGCTGATTGTAGGTTTTTGAAATCTCGCTCCGGCACTGATCAAATCGCGCATCCTGCTTCGCCGCATTCTGTTCTTGCTCCCCCAGGCTAAACGCAACAACCGACCAGTAAAACAGCTTGTGCAGAATGTCTGCGACAACGAGCAGGATGGCAACGGCCTTGAACAAGCCGCTTTCCGTGTTCTTTGCACAGCGGAGCACGGCCGTCCAGACAAATAGCCGAATGGGGATCGTAATGAAAAAAGTCGCGATCAGCAGATGCGCGAAATCGCTGAACACGTCCGTTACTTTCAGGGTCCACACGAGGCCGAAGGAAATCAGCACCAGGATTACAGACACGACGAACGCATCTGTGAGCGGCTTTTCGCCTTTCAAGAATTTCAGCATGGCATGCCCCAGAGTAATTCCAGTTCTGCAATAAAGGGGGCTGCCCCCCTTTTTCGGATCCCTTTTTTAAGGTGTGACAAACACGACTATTGCACTGCCGCCAGCGCTGCGTTAAACGTGGCACTCGCGCGCATCACCGCCGTGGTCTGGTCGGTGTCAGGCATGTAGTAACCGCCGATATCCACGCTCTTGCCCTGAACCGAATTCAGCTCATCGACGATCTTCTTTTCATTGTCTGACAGAACTTTGGCCAGCGGCTTAAAAAACGCCTGAAGCTCTGCATCCTCTGTTTGTTCCGCGAGTTCCTGCGCCCAATAAAGCGCAAGATAAAAATGGCTGCCGCGATTGTCGAGCTCTCCGGTGTTGCGCGACGGCGACTTGCCACTTTCAAGCAGCTTGCCGGTGGCAGCATCCAGTGTTGTAGCGAGAATCTTCGCCTTGCCGTTGTCGTTCTTCTCCGCCAGGTCTTCTATGGACACTGCTAGAGCGAGAAATTCGCCAAGGGAATCCCAACGTAGGTGATTCTCCTCCACCAGCTGTTTCACGTGTTTGGGCGCTGAACCGCCGGCCCCTGTTTCAAACAGGCCGCCGCCCGCCATTAATGGCACTATCGACAGCATCTTGGCGCTGGTGCCTAGCTCCATAATCGGGAACAGATCAGTGAGGTAGTCGCGCAGGATATTGCCCGTCGCGGAGATGGTGTCCTTGCCACGACTTACCCGCTCCAGCGTGTAGCGCATGGCACGCGTCTGCGACATGATCTGGATGTCGAGCCCTTCCGTATCGTGATCCTTCAGATAGGTCTGTACTTTTTTGATCAGCTCGGCCTCGTGCGGACGATATTCGTCGAGCCAGAACACAACCGGCATGCCGGACAGCCGTGTCCGGGTAACGGCCAGCTTGACCCAGTCGCGAATGGGCCCGTCCTTGACCTGGCACATACGCCAGATGTCGCCCTGCTCCAGGGTCTGCTCCAGCAGCACATTTCCCTGGTCGTCTACGATGCGCCCGACGCCATCCTCCGGTACCTCAAACGTTTTGTCGTGTGAACCATACTCTTCCGCCTTCTTGGCCATCAGGCCAACATTCGGCACCGTGCCCATGGTCGCCGGGTCAAAGGCGCCATTGGTTTTGCAGAAATTAATCACTTCCTGGTAGATGCGGGCGAAGGTACTCTCCGGGATGACCGCCTTGGTGTCTTTAGGACGGCCGTCGGCGCCCCACATTTTGCCGCCGCTGCGTATCATGGCCGGCATCGAGGCATCTACGATGACGTCGCTGGGCACATGAAAGTTTGAGATGCCTTTGGACGAATCCACCATAGCCAGCGCCGGGCGATGTTCGTGGCAGGCATGCAGGTCTTTGATAATCTCCTCACGCTGCGACGAGGGCAAGTCAGCAATTTTGCTGTAAACGCTACTCAGCCCGTTGTTTGCGTTCACACCGAGCTCGTCGAATAGCTTGCCGTGCTTGGCAAAAGCGTCTTTGTAAAAAATCTTCACCGCATGACCAAAGACGATCGGGTGTGACACCTTCATCATCGTCGCTTTCACATGCAGCGAAAACATGACCCCGGTCTTGCGGGCATCCTCCATCTCCTCCTCATAAAACTCGCACAGCGCCTTCTTGCTCATAAACATGCTGTCGATGATCTCGCCATCTTCAAGCGCAATGTTTTCTTTCAGCACTATTGTCTTGCCACTCTTTGTCACCAGATCCATGCTGACCGAACAAGCCTTGTCGAGGGTCATGGACTTTTCACTGTGATAGAAGTCGCCATGACGCATGTGTGAAACATGGGATTGCGAAGCCTGGCTCCACTCGGCCATCGAGTGCGGATGCTTCTGGGCGTAACGCTTGACCGCCGGTGGCGCGCGCCGATCCGAATTACCCTCACGCAAAACCGGGTTTACGGCGCTGCCCAGTACCTTGCCGTAGCGCTGCCTGAGGGTTTTCTCTTCCTCGGTCTTCGGGTTATCCGGAAAACCCGGAATCGCGTAGCCTTTCGACTGCAGCTCGGCAATGGCGCCCTTAAGCTGCGGCACCGAAGCGCTGATGTTAGGCAGCTTGATGATGTTGGTGTCCGGCAGCTGGGTCAGGCGACCGAGCTCCGCGAGATTATCGGGGACTTTCTGCTCGTCGCTTAAGTATTCCGGAAACTCTGCGAGAACTCGAGCAGCGACAGAGATGTCGCTCTCGGCAATTTCAATGCCAGCCGGCGCGGCGAACGTGCGAATGATCGGCAGCAGCGAGCGCGTCGCGAGCAAAGGCGCTTCGTCTGTAAGCGTATAAAAAATTTTTGATTTCTTCGTGCCCATTCGTACTTTCCATTTATGTTTTTTCGTAATAAAAAAGAGGCCATCGGCCGACTGATTTTTGTGTCAGCCTTGTGTAAGCCCTGTGTGAGACCTGTGTCAGACCTGTGTCAGACCTGTGTCAGACCTGCGTCAGCCTTGTGTGAGCTAAGAATAGCAAATGGCGCAAGGGGGGTGTCAGATACCTTTTTAGGCGATTTCGCGAACCGTCCGTATTTTCATTAAAACAAAGCTTCGAGACCCTTCTCGCTAACGAGATTTAAAAGTTTCAATGAGGCGCCGCCAGGCTTCTTCTTGCCCTGCTCCCATTGCTGCACCGTGGACTTGCTGACGTTCAGCAAGGCTGCAAAGACCGCCTGGCTCACTTTTTGATTGCGTCGCAGCTTGCGAATCTGTGTGGCAGACAATGTTTTGACCTTCGCCAGGTTCAATACATTGAATTCGCGCAGGGTTGCTTCGCTCATTAATCCGGAGCGATACAGATCCAACGCTGTTTCTTTAAGGCAGGCTTTTAGCGAGTCATCCATCCTGGGAAACCTCAATCAATTCACGCGCTGCCAGCGCAGCATCAAGCTCCTCCGGCGTGTACGACAAGTAATGTCTGGCAAGCAGTCGCATGTCGTGGAGCTCATGCGGGACAATCGTGCTGCGACGGCTCTTGCGAAATCCAAATACAAAGAATGCCCTGTCAGCTTTCTTGTAAACGATCAGAGCCCTACTGCCACCACGCTTGCCACCACCGGGGAACGCCACGCGCTTCTTAAACACGAATCCACCTAACGCATCACCTACCAGCCCGCGCTCCATCTCATCCACGGCCGCCAGCAGCGCCCTATCAGAAAGACCCGCCTTCTTCGCCCAGCGGTTAAACCACCGGGTTTTATAGACACGCACAAATATAACACCAAGTGTTACAGTCAAACAGTAAGGATAGGTGCTTGATCTGGGTCATCCTTGACCTCCTGGCTACAGATTCAGGCCAATCCATGGCCGGGCTTTCAGGCTAAGGCATTACCGGATGCATCCCCAAAATTCTGTCATTCCCGCTCTCCCCGTCATTCCCACGAAACATGCCCCGGACCTGATCCGGGGGCGGGAATCCAGTCAATCGATCGCCGAAAGCACAACGTCGTCCCAGCGAAAGCGGGAGTCCCGCACTAGATGCGGGAATCCCGCACTAGATGCGGGAATCCAGTAATAAAAGTAGTCAGACCTTTTAAATCGAGCCCAACCGCTCCAGGGTGTCCGGATATTTTCTGACCATCATGATCAGTGCTGCGGCCTGCGCGTTAGGTTGCGCCCTGCCCTGCTCCCAGTTTTCCAGCGTGCGCGCAGAAACACGCAGGCTGCGGGCAAACACGGCACGTGAAAGCTTGAGGCGCCGACGCGTATCACGAATGAGGTCCGCATCAACTCTCGGTGGTGGTCGATCCTCCACCACGTGGGTGCGCAGTGTAATCTTGCCCTTGCGGTGTGCGCGCATCGAATCGACTCCTGACGCAAGCTCTTCGAAAAGACTTCGTTTCTTGCTCATTAATTTAACCGCCTCGAGCGCTTTTCAGTTTCAATCATGGCCTTAAGTGCACGCCTGTGTTCCGGCCTCAAGTCGCTCATTTCGTTCTTGCGATATACCGTCATCAGGTAGAGCTGACTGAACTCGTCTCAAAAGTAGTAAATGACCCGCAAACCGCCCCGTTTACCCTGGCCGCGCCGCGGGTCACGCCATCGAAGCTTGCGCAGGCCACCTATACCGGCAATAACATCACCAAGCCGAGGCTGCTTTTGCAGTGCGTCCAGCAAAGCACTGAAAGAATCCTCGTCAAAATATTCGTCACGCACCCTGCCAAAAGCAGGCGCCTCACAGAACACCAGGCGCCTGACTAGTCTATACGCAATATGCGTATAGTCAAAACACTCGCGAAATAAACGACTCGGGTCATCCATGACCTCCTGATTGCAGATGCAGGCCCATCCATGGCCGGGCTTTCAGGCTAAGGCATTACCGGATGCATCCCCAAACTCCTGTCATGCCCGCGAAAGCGGGGATCCCGCACGAGCTGCGGGAATCCAGTCAGCAACTACGCCACCTGCTTATGCGCAACGACCAGGCAACCGTTCTCTTGGCGTTCAAAAGAATGCAGACGGCGCCCTCGGCGAATTGCGGTAACCAAACAAACTGGCGCCGCCCGTCGCACCTCCTTTACTCTTAACGACATGACATTGTCACAGGGAAGTTTGTTCGGTCTCATCGGGCTGCTGTTCGTATTCCTGATCTGGGGTCGCTTTCGCTACGACCTGGTTGCGTTTGCCGCCCTCGTGCTGGCGGCACTGCTGGGCCTGGTGCCCGTGGACGAGATGTTCACCGGCTTCAGTCACCCGGCGGTGATTGTGGTCGCACTGGTGCTGGTGATCAGCAAAGGACTGGCCCGCTCGGGCGCGCTGGAAATTGTTGCGCGCCTGGTAATCGACGCCGGCCGCTCGCTGGGCAGTCACATCGCTATCATGGGCACCCTGTCCGCCGCGCTTTCCACCCTGATGAACAACGTCGCTGCCCTGGCGCTGTTGATGCCCATGGATGTGCAGGCGGCACAAAGGGCAAAGCGCAGCCCGGCGCTGACCCTGATGCCGCTGTCTTTCGCCTCGATCCTGGGCGGCATGGTGACGTTGATTGGTACGCCGCCCAACATCGTCATTGCCACATTCAGGGAAGATGCGCTGGGCGCGCCTTACGAGATGTTCGACTTTGCGCCGGTGGGGCTGGCCGTCGCAGTCGTCGGCGTCCTGTTTGTATCGCTGATCGGCTGGCGATTGATACCGAAAGCGCGCACAAAGGCCGACACCGTTCGCGAACTCATGGAGTTGAGCGGCTATATCAGCGAGCTCTCGCTGCCCGAAGACTCCGGGTTCCTGGGCAAGCAGCTGGGCGAACTTGATGAGCCGGCCGAGGCCGCCGAGGTAAAGGTCCTCGGTGTGATACGCCGCGGTCAGCACCAGCGCGAAACGGCACGCACTGCGGAGTTGCGCAAGAGCGACATCGTGATTGTGGAGGGAAGCCCGCATGCCATCGATCTGTTCATAGGTAAGACGGGGTTGCGTTACAAGGGTGCTGAACAGCACTTTGCCAATAACAACAGCGCACTTGGTCTGATCGAGGCGGTCGTGCCGACCGGCGCCCGGATTGTTGAGCGATCCGCCATGCAGAGCCGCCTCCTCTATCGCCAGGGCGTGACGCTGCTGGGTATTTCACGCAAGGGCAAGCGCATCCGGGGGCGCGTCAGAAAAACCATCATCCAGCCCGGCGACATCCTGCTGTTGCTCGGTCCCGAGGAACGCCTCGGCGAAGCGGTCGAATGGTTGGGGTGCCTGCCGCTGGCCGAACGGGGTCTTGAACTGGTCGAGCGTCACAAGGCGGTGCTGGCCGTCGGCGTGTTTGGTGTCGCGATTGCGGCCGCCAGCTTCGGTCTGGTTTCGTTGCCGCTGGCACTCGCAGCCGTCACGGTAATCTACATGTCAACCCGCGTGGTGCCGCTGTCACAGGTTTACGAGGCAATTGAGTGGCCGGTGATTGTCCTGCTCGGCTCGCTGATCCCGAT
>JABDLF010000080.1 GCA_013003115.1 Gammaproteobacteria bacterium | reverse complement strand
GGCGCGGCGACCCAGCCGAATATCTCGCTTGCGAAAGGCGCCATCACAACAAAGACAATCAGGACGGCGTAAAGCATGCGCAGCAACCGAGTCCGCAACTCAATGAGGTGGGAGATAAGCGTGCCTTCCCCACCGCTGTTGTCCATTTCCCTGGCAGGTTCGTTGCTGTCGCGCTCGCCCATCAGGTGTTGGGCCGCTCGTCTCTTACGGATTCGCTCTCTGATGCTTGCCCCAGGCCCGTTTCTTCTTTAAGCCTGTTTTCCTCGCGCTCGATCTCTGCGCGAAACTGCGCCTGCAGGCCGCGCGCAAGATTGCGCGCCTTCGCAGTGAAGCGACCAACGGACCGCGCGGCACCTGGCAGGCGCTCAGGGCCAAGGATAATCAACGCCAGCACGGCGATGAGGGCTAGTTCGAGAAAGCCGATATCAAACATGCGGCAGGAGCGCCCGGAAAATCAGTCGGTGCCGTGCTTGTCGCTGCGAGCAGTGCTTTGCTGCCCGCCGTCCGGGCTGCTGTGATCACCGAGCGCGCCCGGTCGCTTGTCCGCGCCCTTGTCTTTGTCTTCGTCGTTCATGGCCTCGCGGAAGTTCTTGACCGCGCCGCCGACATCGCCACCCATACTGCGCAGTTTCTTCGTCCCGAAAATCACCACCACGATCAATAAAATGATCAGCAGCTGCCAGATTCCGATGTTGCCAAACCCCATATTTGTAACCTCTGAGACTCACTTGAACGCCCCATCGGCGAATTTGTCGAGACGAGCCTCGCGCAATTATATCAGGCGCCGGTGCGGCGCCGGCGTTGGCGCCTATTCGGCAGGGCCGCCTGTGTCCAGCCAGAAGGTCACGGGGCCATCGTTTACAAGGGCCACCTGCATGTTAGCCCCAAAAACGCCGCTCGCCACTTTCGGGTGTCGTGCGCCCACCTCTGACAGCAACCGCTCATAAAGTCGCTCGCCCTCATGAGGATCAGCCGCTCTGGCAAAGCTCGCTCGGGTTCCCTTGCGCGTGTTGGCCGCCAGCGTGAATTGTGGCACCAGCAGGATTCCACCATCCGTGTCACTGACGCTTAAGTTCATTCGACCTTCGTCATCAGCAAAAACACGGTAGTTCACGAGTCGCTCTGCCAGTCTGCTGGCCTGCTTTTCGCCGTCGCGGCGTTCAACACCAACCAGCACCAGGATTCCCCGGCCTATGGCGGCCACCTCTTCGTCTTCGACCTCCACGCTGGCGCGTCTTACCCGCTGCAGCAGGCCAATCACGATCGATCCCCCGTTAAAACCCGGTCGTGTTTCATGTTTTTTGGGCCAAAAAGACCAAAAAATGCCATAATTGTTCTATTTTTCCCACTAATAGCTATTTTGGCGACATCTTGGCCGCCCTGTTTTCACTTTACGTAAATTATTTAACATAATCTAATTATCGTTAACTTTTCTTTCCCACTTTTGTCCTTTCATGACGTTTCTGAAATCTTTTTTTCCCACATCTCCACCACATCGCCCCGGCACTTCAGCGTTTCAGCCAATCAACCACGGGTTGAGGGCGTAATGTAAGTCAAAGGCGCATCTGGTATTACTGTCCGACGTTGACGAGATTGCCAAAGCATAGCCACTAAAGAGCATGAAAAGATGAAAATTATAAAGAGAAGGGACTTTATCGCGGCGCTTGGCGCCGGCGCACTTGGCTCAGCCGGGCTCGCCGCCTGCACGAGAGAAGCTCCTGATACCTCGTCGGCGCCTGGCAGCAGGCGCAAAAAGATTCGCTGGAAGCTGGTGTCTACCTGGCCGCCTAATTTCCCGGGTGTCGGCACCATGGTCAACGAACTGGCAAGCATGATCACCAGCATGTCGGGCGGGCGTCTCGAAGTAAAAGTGTTCGGTGGTGGCGAACTGGTGCCCGCACTGCAGGTGTTTGATGCCGTTTCTCGCGGCACCGCCGAGCTTGGGCACGGTGCGGCCTATTACTGGAAAGGCAGCGTGCCCGCCGCACAGTTTTTCGCCGCCGTGCCTTTTGGCATGACCGCACAGCAAATGAACGCCTGGCTTTATTACGGTGGCGGCATCGAACTGTGGCGTGAACTTTACGAGCCCTTTGGGCTCGTGCCCTTCCCCGCCGGCAATACCGGCGTACAGATGGGCGGCTGGTTCAACCGCGAAATTAACAGCGTTGAAGATCTGCGCGGGCTGAAAATGCGCATCCCCGGCCTGGGCGGTGAAGTATTGCGCCGCGCCGGTGGCACGCCCGTTACGCTGCCGGGCTCCGAGATTTTCACATCGCTGCAAACCGGGGCCATCGACGCCACGGAGTGGATCGGCCCCTATAACGACCTGGCGTTCGGGCTGAACAAGGCCGCGAAATACTACTACTACCCGGGCTGGCATGAGCCCGGATCGACCCTGGAATGCATCGTGAATAAAAGTGCCTATGAGTCGCTGCCTGAAGACCTGAAGGCCATCGTCAGCGCGGCGTGCGACGCCGCCAACGTGCGCATGCTCTCTGAGTACACCGCGCGCAATGCTGAAGCTTTACAAAGACTGCGTGACGAGGGGGCGACCGAGATCCGACGCTTCCCTGAGCCCGTGCTGGACAAGCTCCGTGGCCATTCCGAAGAAATCCTCGAAGAGCTGACGGCTTCCGATCCTGTCGTCGCAAAGGTGCGTGATTCGTATCGTAGTTTTTACCGTCGCGCTCATGCCTGGCACGAGATTTCGGAAGGTGCCATGCAGGATGCGCGCTCCCTTCCCTGAAGCCAGCTAGCCGTAGATCTTGTGCGGTAACCAGGTAGCCAGCTCGGGCCAGATGCCCAGTGCGGCGAGAGCGAGAAGCTGGATGGCAACGTAAGGAATAACGCCGCGATATATGTCGGCGGTGCGCACTGACGCCGGCGCCACGCCGCGCAGATAGAACAGCGAAAAACCGAAGGGCGGCGTAAGAAAAGATGTCTGCAGGTTGACGGCGATCATCACGCCAAGCCAAACCGGGTCAAGACCCATGGCCAGAAGCACGGGCCCCACAATGGGTACCACGACAAAAGTGATCTCGATGAAATCCAGCACAAAGCCCAGCAAAAACATTACCAGCATCACGATAAACACCGCGCCAAAGACGCCGCCGGGCAAACTCGCAAGCAGCGCGTGCACGGTGTCATCTCCGCCCAGCCCGCGAAACACCAGCGAGAATGCGGACGCGCCGAGCAAAATCATAAACACCATGCTGCTCACGCGAGCGGTTGCGCGCATCACTTCTTGAAGGCGCTCAAGATTCAGCTGGCGCTTGAGGACAGCCAGGGCTGTCGCGCCAGTGGCGCCCACGGCGGCAGCTTCGGTCGGCGTGGCGAGCCCGGCAAGGATCGAGCCCAGGACGGCAAAAATAAGAGCCAAAGGGGGCAAGAGTACTTTGAGTACCCGCAGGGCCAGCCTGGCTCCACCCAGACTGTCACGCTCTGCCTTGCTCATCGCCGGGCAGTTCTCGGGCCAGAACAGCGCCACCAGCATCTGCCAGGCCATGTACAGCAAAACGAGCAACAAACCCGGCAGCAGCGCACCGGCAAAAAGGTCGCCGGCCGAAACGGTCTCGGGCGAGAAAATGCCCTGCTTGAGCTGTGCCTGCTGATAAGCGGACGACAGCACATCGGCGAGCAGCACCAGGATGATGGACGGCGGAATGATTTGCCCCAGAGTGCCGGAAGCGCAGATCACGCCGCTGGCCGACGCCGGCGAATAGCCGCGCTTTAGCATGGTCGGCAGCGACAGCAGGCCCATGGTCACAACGGTCGCGCCAACTATTCCGGTGCTTGCAGCGAGCAACATGCCAACCAGCGTCACCGATAGTCCCAGGCCACCACGCAATGGACCAAAAAGCGTGGCCAGCGTGTCGAGCAGATCTTCGGCTATGCGTGAGCGCTCCAGCATCACGCCCATGAACACAAACAGCGGCACAGCGATGAGAATTTCGTTGGACATAATGCCGCCGAAGATGCGGTTGGGCATGGCCAGCAGATAGCTGCTATCGAAGGTCCCCAGCAGCACGCCGCCCAGCGCGAACGCCAGCGCGGTCCCCGCAAGGCTGAAAGCCACCGGATAGCCTGCAAGCAAAACGAGAATTACGGCGAGAAAAAGCAGCAGCCCGGCCATCAGATTTTGCCGCCCGGCGTATGAGCATCGCGCTGGTTGCTTGCTTCACCAGTCAAGATCACAACAAGCGCGCGCAGACCAATCGCTGCGCCCTGCAGCAGCAACAGAACCGCAGCAACGGGGATGACGCTCTTGAGCAAATACAGTGCCTGAAGTCCGCCTGCTTCGGATGACGTCTCCAGCACCCGCCATGACTGCGCAACGAAGCCGAGGCTCGTTATCAGCACAAACAGCATGGAGGGAATCAGCAGCAGTAGCGTGCCCGACAGATCAACCCACGCACGCCCCCTGGCAGTCATGCGCCGATAGAAAATATCCACGCGCACGTGCTCGTCCTGCCGCAAGGTGTAAGCCGCTGCAAGCAGAAACACTAATCCATGCATCCAGACAACGGATTCCTGCATCCAGATATAGCCGCTGTCAAAAAGATAACGAAGCGCAACGACCGCAAAGGTAACCAAAACCATGCCCAGCGTTAGCCAGGCAACGGCCTTGCCGATAATGTCGCAAAGGCTGTCAATCAGTGCAGAAAACCGCAGCATGAGGGGCACAAACTTCATGTCAGGAAGCCGCTCATTCCCGGCTTTGATTCTTTCCGGTCGCTGCTTTCTGCAGGCGCTTCAAAAACACGCGCATTTCTTTTGCTGCCTGAATATCACCGTGTTCCTCGGCGACCGCTATGCCCCGCGCATATACCTTTGCGGCCTCATCGGTGTTACCCGCATCTGCGGTCGCCTTGCCCAAAAGCTTCCAGGCCGCTGAGTAGTCGGGTTTTTGCTCTACTGCCCGGGCAAGATGCACACAAGCCTCGGACGCGTCGCCAGCCCGCAGGTACTCGCTGCCCAGGGAAAACCTGAGCAGCGCCGAGTCCTGGCCGGACGCCAGCATCTGTTCCAGACGCGAGACGAGCCCCTGAGCGGCCATGGAACCGGTCAGCGCCGCCAGAAAGCGGGCGTTACCAGCACGAGCAACGTAAAAATCTCGAGCCGCCCCAGGATCATCGCGACGACGCCAACCCACTTCGCCGCGTCGGGCACGCTGCGAAAATTCGCCGAAACGTCACCCAAACCAGGACCGAGGTTGTTGAGACACGCGGCCACCGCGGAGAATGCGGAGACCTGGTTCATGCCGGTACTCATCATCGCCGTCATCATGATGGCGAACAGCACCACGTAGACCGCGAAGAATCCCCACACAGCATCTACGACCCGATACGGCACGGCGCGCGCGCCGAGCTTCACCGGAATTTCTGCACTCGGATGCACCAGTCGGTTCACTTCGCGCAGACCCTGTTTGTAAATAAGTAGCCAGCGAATGACCTTCATCCCGCCAGCCGTGGATCCCGCGCAGCCGCCGATGAAACTCATGAACAGGAGCAGGACCGGAACGGCGCCGGGCCACGACGCAAAGTTGGCAGTGGTGAAGCCTGTGGTGGTGCCTATAGAAACCACCTGGAAAATTGCGGCGGACAGCGCCTCGAGGGAATCGTCGTAGACTTCGCTATAAAGTAATGCAAACAGCGTGCCTGCGATGCCGATCCCAAGGACGGTCACGAAGGCGCGGAACTCCGGGTCCAAACCGTAGTGGCCGAGATGCATCTGCGGTAAATCCCGCTTTCGCATGCGCCTGAAGTTAAGCCGGTTACGAACGCTCATTTTCAGGAAATGAATCAAGCGCAGATCTTTCACAGAGTAGTAGTGCAGCGAAAAATTTATAGCTGCAATAAACATAAAGACAATGGTGATGAGCTCGATGCGGCGGCTGTCAAAGTAACCAATGCTGGCATCGTGGGTTGAAAAGCCACCTATTGCCACGGTGCTGAAAGCATGTGAAAGAGCATCAAAAAAATTCATGCCGGCGAAAAAGAACGCCGCCCCGCAAATTGCGGTAAGACCCAGATAAATCCACCACAGCGAGCGCGCCGTGTCCGCAATGCGCGCCGTCAGTTTGGTGTCCTTGACCGGCCCCGGCGTTTCCGCGCGATAGAGCTGCATGCCGCCCACGCCCAGCATAGGAAGCACGGCAACCGCGAGGATGATGATGCCCATGCCGCCCAGCCACTGCAGCTGCTGACGGTAGTAAAGAATGGATTTCGGCAGCGTATCGAGGCCCACGATAATAGTGGCGCCGGTAGTGGTCAGACCGGATACCGATTCAAATACCGCCTCGGTGGCAGTGAGGTTGGGCTGCGCCGCCAGGTACAAAGGCAGCGCGCCGAACATGCCCAGCAACACCCAGAACAGCGCCACGATGAGGAAGCCGTCACGCAGGCGCAGATCTTTTTTCGCGTAGCGGGCGGGCAGGTACACCGCCACTCCCACGAAGAAGGTCAGCGCAAATGCCTCGACGAAAGGCACCCATTCGGCGCGGAACTCGAGGAACTCTGTGAAACCGTCGCCGGCAGCGATATGACTGATAAGCGCTACCAGCACTGGCGGCAGCATGGTCAGGCTGAATAGCATCAGCAGGCGACCGAAAATATGCTGCACCATGGAATTTTTCATGACGGTCAGTATTGAGGCTCGACCTCAAAAAGGCGCTCGACTTCCGGCACGTGCTTGCGATCCGTGATCAGCATTATGACGTGGTCATCCGCCTCAATGACAGTGTCGTGGTGAGCAATTATGACGTCGTCGCCACGCACCAGCGCGCCCACAGTGATGCTCTCGTGCAGTTCAAGCTCTTCGACGCTCTTGCCCACGATCTTCGACTCGCCGCCGCGGCTGTGCACAATGACTTCCAGTGCCTCGGCGGTACCACCCCGCAATGAGTGCACCTTGGTGACGTCACCGCGGCGAACATGCGCGAGCAGCTCGCCAATAGTCACCTGCTGCGGGGAGATCGCGATGTCTATTGCAATCGGGCCGGTTTCAACCATGGCAGCATACGAAGGCCGGTTTATCAGGGCCATCACCTTTTGCGCGCCGAGGCTCTTCGCAACCATGGCCGAGAGAATGTTGGCCTCCTCTGCGTTTGTTACCGCCACGAAAACATCCGTGTGCTCAATATTTTCTTCCAGCATGAGGTCTTTATCGGCCGCATCACCATGCAGCACGATAGTCTTGGACAAACGCTCAGAAATAAACTTCGCGCGTTCACGGCTGCGCTCGACAAGCTTCACCTGGTTGGTTCTCTCGAGGATCTGTGCAAGACGAAACCCGATATTGCCACCGCCCGCGATGACGATTCGGCGCACGGGATTTTCAAGCTTGCGCAGCTCACTCATGACAACGCGTATGTCCTTGCGCGCTGCCACAAAAAAGACTTCGTCGCCTTCGCGAACCACCGTGTCGCCATCCGGCACCAGTATTTCCCTGTCGGTACTGCCGGGACGACCCGATTTGCGGTATATGGCCGCCACCCGCGCCTCAGTGTTCGGTATGTGCTCTTTCAGGGCTTTCAGTTCCTGCCCGACCAGCAGCCCGCCTTTGCGTGCGCGGACGCCCACCAGCCGGACCCGACCATTGGCAAACTCGAGAACCTGAAACGCGCCAGGGTATTGAATCAGCCGCGCAATGTAGTCGGTGACAAGCTCTTCCGGGCTGATCAGCACATCGACAGGCATCGCCTTGTTATCAAAAAGCCGTGCGTGCGCCGCATAGTCACCTGAGCGGATTCGCGCGATTTTTGTCGGTGTGTGAAACAGCGTGTAGGCGACCTGGCAGGCTACCATGTTGGTCTCATCGCGATTGGTCAGGGCAATGAGCATGTCAGCATCTTCAATGCCTGCCCGTATCAAAACGCTCGGATGGGAGGCGTAACCCTCGACGGTACGGATATCGAGACGATCCTGCAGGTCACGAAGCAGCTCCGCATTCGTGTCTACCACGGTCACTTCATTGGACTGCTCGCGTGCCAGATTGCGCGCGGCTGTGGCGCCCACCTGACCGGCACCCAGAATAATGATTTTCATGGCTTGGCCGACCTGTCGCTATTCGTTTTGTTGGCGAGATTTCTCAGGGCCCGACTTATTGTAACGCTTATCAGCGCCCAAGCGGGAGAACGAGCCGGGAGATTGCCTGAAGTTCACATGACTTCAAGGTTCGCATAGGCCAGAACCAGCCACTTGCTGCCCGCCTTTTCGAAGTTAACCTGAACCCGGGCCTGCTCCCCCTGCCCCTCGTAATTAAGCACCATGCCCTCACCAAATTTGCGGTGCCGAACGCGCTGCCCCAGCTTGAAGCCCGCAGGCGCGGTTTCTCTGAGACTCGCGTGAGGGCCGCGCCGGCCGCGGAAAACCGGACGCGACACCTTCACCTGCGGCCGTATTTCCTCAACAAACTCCGCCGGCACCTCGCCGATGAAGCGCGACGGATGCCCATAGGTGTCGTTGCCGTGCAGTCGCCGCTGTTCGGCGTACGTTAAGTAGAGTTCCTGCATTGCCCGCGTCATACCGACATAACAAAGTCGCCGCTCTTCTTCCAGGCCGGCGAGCCCGTCGATGGATCGCATATGCGGAAACAGCCCGTCCTCAAGACCGCACATGAAAACCATGGGAAACTCCAGTCCTTTTGCGGAATGCAGCGTCATGAGCTGGACGCAGTCTTCCCATGCATCGGCTTGGTTGTCGCCTGCCTCGAGCGCAGCGTGCGACAGGAAAGCCAGCAGCATCGGCATGTCGAGCTCCGGGTCCGGTTGAAACCCGCGCGCTGCACTGACAAGCTCTTCCAGGTTCTCGATGCGCGCCTCGCCACGCTCGCCTTTCTCTTTCTGGAAATGCGCAATCAGTCCGCTGTCGCCGATGACCCGATCGACCTGCTCGTGCAGGTCCAGGTCGCGCGTTGCATCGTGCATCTTGCCGATCAGTGCAATGAATCCCTTTATCGCATTGGCGGATCGCGCGGGCAGCTCGCGCTCTGCCATTTCCTTCGCTGCAACCCACATCGGCAGACCACCCGCTCTTGCGTGCACGCGCACTTTGCTGAGCGTGCTTGCGCCTATGCCGCGCGCCGGGTGGTTGACCACGCGCTCAAACGACGCGTCGTCGTTCGGGTTTTCAACCAGCCGCAAATAGGCGAGCGCGTCTTTGATTTCCGCACGATCAAAAAACCGCAGGCCGCCATAGACGCGATAAGGCATATTTGCGTTCAGCAGCGCCTCTTCAAACACCCGCGACTGCGCATTCGATCGATAGAGTATCGCCGCCTCGCTGCGTCGGTTGCCCTGTTTAACCCACTCGCGAATTCTATTGATCACGAAATCCGCTTCATCGCGCTCGTTGAACGCCGAGTACAGACGAATCAACGCGCCTTCCTTGCCGGCAGTCCACAGATTCTTGCCCATGCGCGCCTCGTTGTTGGCGATCACCGCATTAGCCGCGCCGAGTATGTTGCCGGTGGAGCGATAATTCTGCTCAAGCTTAACGACGCTGGTACCGGGAAAATCACGCTGGAAGCGCCGGATGTTTTCGACGCGCGCGCCGCGCCAGCCGTAGATAGACTGGTCATCATCGCCCACTGCGAAGGGCAGACCGCCTTCGCCGATCAGCAGGCGCAGCCAGCCGTACTGGATCGCGTTGGTGTCCTGGAATTCGTCGACCAGCACATGCCCGAAGCGATGCTGATAATGCTGCAGTAGCGCAGGGTTATCGCGCCATAGCTCGTGGGCGCGCAAAAGCAATTCCGCGAAATCAACCAATGATGAGCGCTCGCAGGCCTCCTGGTATACGCCGTAAATATGCGCCATTTGCCTGCGTACAGGATCGTCGACATCCGCGATATCGCCCGGGCGCAGGCCCTCGTCTTTGCGGCTGTTGATAAACCACTGCACCTCGCGCGGCGCATAACGCGACTCGTCTACCTCGAGGGTCTTCAGGATGCGTTTGATCAGCCTCTTCTGATCGTCAGAATCCAAAATCTGGAAGTCCTGCGCCAGGCGTGCCTCCTGCCAGTGCATACGCAGCAGCCGATGGGCGAGCCCATGAAACGTGCCGACCCACAGCCCGGATGCAGGCATGCCAAGCAGCTGTTCGATGCGACCGCGCATTTCCGCCGCCGCCTTGTTTGTAAACGTCACCGCGAGTAAACCGTGGGGCGATACGTTCTCGACCTGAATCAGCCAGGCCACCCGATGTACGAGCACGCGCGTCTTGCCGCTGCCAGCTCCCGCCAGCACCAGCAGCGGGCCGGGCTCCGCGCTCACTGCCTCGCGCTGGGCATCGTTGAGCGGATCAAGAATTGGCGTCACATCCATACTATCGGTGCCTCTGGCGTGAATTTTTCAGCTGTCGTCACACACATAGATGACCTGCTCGTCGTCACGCTCGTCCTGTTCGCCATGAGCGTCGAACCGGATCTGCCGGCAGCCGCTGAAATCGTACTGCACCGCCTGCTCGTGCTCACAACTCGCGCCGCCGTAAAAATTTCCATCTATCCAGGCGGGCGGCGCATCGGTTGGAAAGCCACCGAGCCCCGCACTGGCGCGACGGGCCAGCAAATCGGTATAGATACTGCCCGCCAGGTCGCAGGCAGCCTCAAATTCCTCGCCCGAAACGCTCGAAGGAGACATTCGCATGAATCCTGGCAAGCCCGCCATTTCAGCAACCGCCCGCCAGGCCGTTGCCGTCACGTTCGGCGGCACAGCTGCATCGCGCAGGGAGTAATACTGGTCCAGCGCGAGATTGTCGGCGCCTTCGATCTCGTCCTCGAACTCGAAGTCCGGCGACATCCCGCCTATGGTCGAGGCCAGCTCCGCGAGCTGCAGCATGGCAAAAACTGAGCCCTGCGCCGCCGCCTGCCGATAAAGCTCCATCGCCTCGGCCGGGCGGCTCACGGCGATGCGCCCGGCCAGAATCTGCTGCGCCCACATGTCGCCGTTGTTCGCCAGCGCCCGCAATGTCTCTTCGTCGTACTGCTGGTAGGGCTGATCGAGCATGAAGTTACCGTTCGCGTCGGTACGGGGCACGCCCCTGCTTTCTGCCCATTCACGCATGGGCCCCTCCAGCTGCATAAACAGCATCAGCAGCATCGCCCTCGCGGAGGTTTCGTCCGTAAGCGTTGTTATCTCAGGCGATACGTCCGTGTCCGCTGCATCCGCAGCCGGCGCTTCACCGGCGGCCGGTTTCGACGTTGTCTCAGGGCTCTGCTTTTCCGGCAGTGAAGCCGGTGCCACAACCTGCGAATCCGTTGCAGGGGGCAGACTAATGAATCGCCACAGCAGCAAGCCTGCGAACACTGCCACGCCTGCGCCTGTGACTAACCACTTGTTCACGATTTACGCAGCATAGTAATTGCATGGATCATTGCGGACAGATCTGCCGGGCAGGCCGGGCTAATAGAGTAGCCCGGCATAGTGATCAGCCAGCAGCGCCGAAAAAAGTCCGACCAAATATGTGATGGAAAAACCGAATGTGCGCAAAGGCAGATCTGGCCTTTTTGTTCTCAGCAAAATCCACGCGTAGTAGAGAAACGTTCCGCCGAGCGCCAGCGCCGCAAACAGGTAAATGAGCCCGCTCATCCCTGTGAGCCACGGCAACAGCGTAATGATCACCAGCAGGATTGTGTAGAACAGAATCTGCTTCTTGGTGTGTTCGACGCCGTGCGTAACGGGCAGCATGGGCACGCCCGCTTTCGCATACTCATCTTTGCGATGTATCGCGAGCGCCCAGAAGTGCGGCGGCGTCCAGACGAAAATAATCAGGAACAAAATCAGCGCGTTGGGATCAATGGTGTTGCTGACTGCGGCCCAGCCAAGCACCGGCGGCGCGGCACCCGCTGCCCCGCCAATAACTATATTCTGCGGGGTCGCGTGCTTAAGAAAAACGGTGTACACAACCGCATAGCCAATCAGCGACAAAAAGGTCAGCACTGCGGTTAGCACGTTTACTTTCACAGTGAGCACGAGCATGGACACGAGCCCAAGCGACAAAGAAAAAATGAGCGCGCCGACTATAGAAATATGACCCGTGGGCAGGGGGCGGTTGCGGGTGCGCGCCATCTTTTCGTCCAGGCGCCGGTCAAGCACGTGATTAATGACTGCGGCGGATGCCGCGGCGAGCGCGATGCCAATGCTGCCGAATACCAGCGGCCCCAGCGGAACCATACCCGGCGTCGCCAGAAACATCCCCACAACGGCCGTGAACATGATCAGCGACACCACCTTGGGCTTGGTCAGCTCAAAGTAGTCGGCAACGTGCTGGGCGAGGCTGCGCTGCATCACGGTGACAGTTTTTTTGGCCGCGCGAGGTGATTGAGCGTAACAATAGACAACAGCAGCAGGGCCGCCACCGCGTTGTGCGCCGTTGCGCCGGCAAGGGGTAAATGCGTCAGCACGATGCCAATACCGAGGCCGAGCTGAATCAGCAGCAAAACGCCCGCCACGCCCGCCGCTGCGCGCAGGCCTGCATTAAAGGGCGCGCGCATCAGCAAGATAAAAATTGAGCCGAGAACCAGAAACGTCACAACAGCGCCAATTCGGTGCGCAAGATGAATAGCAACGCGCGCAGACATGTGCAGCACGCCACCCTCATAATCAACGCCCAGTTCGCGCCAGATTACGAAACCCTCTGCAAAGTCTGCCTCGGGCCATATTTGTCCCTGGCATGTCGG
>JABDLF010000075.1 GCA_013003115.1 Gammaproteobacteria bacterium | reverse complement strand
GTGCGCGCCTTTGCAGCCAATGCACAATCCTTTACCCTCAGCCAGCACCGGACTGTCTTATCGAAGGGATGCAGGATTTATGTTCTATCGCGGCTCGCGCACCAGGGGCGCCACAGCATTTGCCATTCTGAACGTCGTCGCAGTGATGCTTATCAGCTGCGCGAAGACGCCATCGTTAGCGATGCCGAAAGCAACCTCGCCCCAAGCAGCATTGCCTCAGACAGCGGATCCCTGGTTTGGCCAGGGCATGACCGCCCTCGAAACGGCACTGCAACGCCCGACGCCGGGGACGCGCGCTCGCAACGTCATCGTTTTTATTGGCGACGGCATGGACATTTCCACCATCACTGCCGCGCGAATTCTTGCAGGGCAGCAGCGCGGCGCGAGCGGCGAGGAAAACGCGCTCAGCTTCGAGACCTTTCCGTATACCGGCCTGGCGAAGACCTACAACACCAACCAGCAGACACCCGACTCGGCGGGCACCGCCACGGCGATGCTCGCCGGCGTCAAAACCAAGGCGGGCGTGATTGGCCTTACCGACCGCGCAAGTCGCGGCCGCTGCGCCACTGCCGCTGCCAGCGAAGCAATGAGCATCGTCGACCTTGCCGAAGAAGCGGGTCTCGCGACAGGCATTGTGACAACCACCCGCATTACTCACGCCACTCCCGCCGCCGCCTACGCGAAGACGCCTGATCGGGGCTGGGAGGCGGATAGCAAAATCCCCGCAGCCGAGCGTTCCTGCGAAGATATCGCCAGTCAGCTCGTCAACTATCCCCACGGCGATGGCATTGATGTGTTGTTTGGCGGCGGGCGCCGCTATTTCTTGCCCGCGGATGTCGCCGATCCCGAGCACGCCGACGAAAAAGGCAGGCGACTTGATGGCAAAAACCTTGTTACCGAATGGTTAGCGGCCGGCACTACCCGGCGCCGCTTCGTGTGGAACCGCGCGCAGTTCGACGCGCTTGAGCCTGCATCTCAATCCCAGGTGCTGGGACTGTTCGAATACAGTCATATGCGCTACGAGGCAGACCGGCGCGCAGATACCGCGGGCGAGCCATCCCTCCGGGATATGACCGAGAAGGCTATTCGGATGCTTGCGACGAATGAGCGTGGCTATTTTCTGCTGGTCGAAGGCGGCCGCATCGATCACGGGCACCACGACGGCAATGCATACCGCGCCCTGACAGATACTATCGCCTTTGCGGAGGCGGTCGGCACAGCAAGCGAAATGACTGACAACCAGGATACGCTGATTGTCGTGACCGCAGACCATGGCCACACCATGCGTATAGTGGGCTACCCCACACGCGGTAACCCGATCCTCGGGCTCGTGGTGGAAAATGATCGGCAAGGAGGACCGATGCGTGCGCCGACACTCGATATAAATGGCCTTCCATACACGACGATTGCCTACGCCAACGGGCCGGGTTTTCATGGCGCGAGCGACGAGCAGCCAGCCGGTCCCAAGCGCTGGCCACACGATCCGCAAACCGTGCAGCCCCTAATCGGCGGTCGCGCAAACCTTGCGAGAGTCGATACGGCCGACCCCGACTATCTTCAGGAAGCCGGTATTCCCACGTTCAGTACCAGCACCGACGGTGATCGAGACCTGGTGGAAACGCACTCGGCCGGTGACGTCACGATCTACGCGACGGGACCGGGCGCGCATCTGCTAAGCGGCGTGCATGAGCAAAATTACATTTTTCACGTCATGCGCTACGCGCAGGGCCTGTGAACAGGCCACCTCGCGACCGGCACATCCCTGATATGACTGTGCTTTAATCAGAGCATCGTCTCCACGATAGAGAAAAGTCGCGCCTAATGAACGCCGAACGAAAGACACTGAATTTATTCGAGCGCTTTCTCACGCTCTTCACCGTGGTAAGGCCCGGCGAGGGGCGCTGCATCTATCTTTTGGTGTTGAAGGGCTTTTTGCTGCTTTTCAGCTACTACATGCTTAAGCCGGTGCGGGAAACCCTGCTGCTGACCGATGGCAACGCCGAAATCGGCAGCTACTCATCGGCGATCTCAGCGGCCCTGCTGTTGGTAATCATTCCTATTTACAGCTTTTTCTATCGCCGCACGAACCGCGACCGGCTGACTCAGCGCATCACGATATTTTTTATTGCCAACCTGCTGCTTTTTTACGTCCTCGGCCGCGCCGGTTTGCCCCTCGGAGTGATCTTTTTCATCTGGCTATCCATCTTTAACATCATGATCGTGGCCCAGTTCTGGGCATTTGCCACGGATATATTTAACGCAAAAACGGGGCAGCGGCTGTTTGCACTGATTGCCGTTGGCGTATCCCTCGGCGCGACGCTCGGCTCACTGGCCTCGGCCAAGCTCGCTGAACTCATAAGCCCCTACGAAATCATCCTGGTCTCGGCGCTGATCCTGTGCCTGCCGCCCCTGCTCAGCAATGCCGCCAAACATGCCGTGCCGGAAGCGTCGCGCGGCAGCAGCAAGAAAGATGGCTCCGCCTCAAAAAGCGCGCTGGGCGGCCTGGCGGTCGTGGCCAAAGACTACTACCTGACCCTGATCGCCATTTTCATGGTCTTGATTAACTGGATCATGACGGTCGGGGACTTCATCCTGCGTACCTGGGTGACAGATCATGCGGCGGCGCTGGTGGCGGCGGGCAGCAACGCGCTGTCGGCCGGAGAAATCATCGGTCGCTTCTACGGCAACTTTTTTGCCCTGGTCTCGGTTTTCGGCCTGCTGATTCAGCTCTTCCTGGTATCAAGGATATTCCGTTACCTGGGCGTTCGTTTTGCGGTGCTTATCATGCCCGGCATTCTGATCTTGAGTTACGGCATCATTGGCTTTGTCCCGATTTTTACCATCATCCAGTGGGTCCGGGTTGTCGAACTCAGCGCCAACTACTCAATTCAGAACACCACCCGGCACGCCCTGTTCCTGCCCGCCACGCGCTCGCACAAGTACGAAGGCAAGACCACCATCGATACTTTTTTCTGGCGCTTCGGCGACATGGTTCAGGCCGGCGCGATCTATGCCGGCATTCACTGGTTCGGATTTGAGGCAAAGGAGTTTGCCCTCAGCAACATGCTGCTGGCCGTGATTCTGCTGGCCATTGCCTGGGAAATCGGCCGCAAATACAGCGAGCTCATGCGCAAGAACGTCTCAGCGACGGCACCCGTGCTCGCCCGCAGTCTGCCCGACCTTTCGGCGCGCCCTGGCGAGGCCCTTGCGCATCAGCTCGACAGCGACAGCTTCGTCGACGCAGACCCTGGAGACATCCTGGTCTTTCGCGCCAGTCTCTCAGATGGCACGCACTTACCGAGCTGGCTGCATTTTGACCGTGACGCCCTGGCCTTCACCGGCAATGTACCGGAATCAATAAGCGAACCGCTGGAGATCAAAGTTACTGCCACCGACATCGATGGTCTCTCAGTCAGCGATTCCTTTCGCATTCACCTGGCCTGAACCCCTGTCACTATCTCCGCGTCTTTGAGTATCTCATCGCGACGCTTGAGCAGCGCCCGCAGCTGTTTGCGATCAAGCAGGTCGCCCACCAGCTCATGCAGCACTTCGCGATCAAGGGCGCGCAGGCGCTCTGCGATCGAGGGGGGCAGCCTTAAGCGCGCTTTTTCGTAAAAGGCCGGCCGGCCCCGGTGCGTGCGAAACGAGCGCGAGTGATCAATAAGGCGTAACGAGCCGTTGCCCCTGTCAAAAAGCAAGTTACTCTGGTTGCGGTCTTCGTTATAAATCAGCACGTCGAAAACTTGCATCAGGTCGTACTGTTCCTGCAAATCACAAGCCGGGTATAAGGGCACATTCTGCTGTCGTCGCTCGAGCTCGCTGATGGCGTTCTCGACCCAGAACTGCACGCTGCCTTCGCGGCCCTCGAATTCACGCCTGACGGTCACCGGTACGAGATCGATGCCCAGAAACTTGTCGAGCCTGTAGGCCGCAACGTCATTCTTGTAGCTGTCGGAGAGGTTCAGACGATAGTTGCGGCGCGTACCTGAGCCGCCGCTGGTGTCGGTGTCCTCGCCCTTGAAAACCCCTCGCAGAGTGATATCGCCCTGCTTGAGGGTAAGGCGGACCGGTTTGGTCACGCCCATTCCCAGCTCCTCACTGTCAACGATCTCCGCCGATGCGAGCAACTGTTCAATATCGGCGTCGGTAATGCCCGCTGGCCGCGCTCCGAGACTGCGGGATTCGGCGATGGGCGGGTGCCATTCGTTTTCGTCTGCATAGTAGACGCGCAGGCCCGCGTCGCTGACTTCAAGTGCTGCCGGGCGGCCCTCGTAGTAAGGAAGCATGCCCGTATCTATCATGATGACCTTGCCATCGAGCCGCGTTGTAATACGCCGCGTGGGCGTCGGCGTGTGGCCAACCACGACGCGGCTAGCACCAAGGTTGTCGAGCGCCGCCTGCAGCCTTATCGCCTCCCACGCCGGGTGACACCACGCATTACCGCGATACCAGAGCGGCCCGTCGGGCGCGAAGATCAACGCACTTTCCATCGCGACATAGGCCTCGAACGCCGCGAGGTCTTCTGCGGCCAGTGGCTCTGATGTGCCGCCCGTCTCTGCTGTCTCTGCGTTACCGGCCGCGACGGCCTGCTCCGCGTGCGTGAACCGCTCCCCGTAGTCAGCAAACCGGGGCAACAACCCTCGCGCCTGCAGCGCTTCGGTCGCGGCGAGATAGTCCTGCAACTCGGCATGCATGGCCTCATTCAGCGTCGTGCCACTTCCGGATGCCATGCGCTCCGACAACCCGCCGTGCAGAAACAGCGTTTCATTAACCCTGACGAAGTAAGGCAGCGAGGTAATCCAGCGGCCATATTCACCGTCCGGTGCAAACGCCGCGCGATGCGCAAAATAGCCCGGTGGAAACGCCGCATCAAACTGCTCACGCTCTGCGGCCTCGCCCTCGGCCCGCTGTGATTGCCAGCGTGCAAACGCCCTGTCTCGGTCATCGACGGATTCATCAGCAGCGAATGCAGCGTACTCGCCCAGCGCCACGTAGCGCAGGTCGCCGGTTATGTTCATGATCTCGTGATTGCCGGGCACAACATGTACACGCCCGCCCGCCTCCCGCGCCTCTCGCTGCAGGCGCATCATGAGGTCCATCACCTTGCGAGACCGGGCGCCCCGATCCAGCAGGTCGCCGACGCTGACCAGGTGGGTCTTGCCGCCCGTCCAACGCAAATCCGCATCGACGAGCCCGGCGCCCCGCAGCGCCGACTCAAACTCCGCTGCGGCACCATGAATATCGCCGAGCGCAACGACTCGCTCGACGCCTTCGAACTCCCATTCAGGCGCCGCCACGCCCATGCCGGCAATGCTGAGGGACAGCAGCAGCAATCCGCCTTGCAGCACGCCAGCGAGCCTGCGGCGAAAACAATTTTTGCCTGCTTTCCCTCTCATGACCTATACCTTAGCAGGGAGACCACAACTTTTGACGCCTGAGACACCCGCAGGTTCGTTCCGTACGCACAAATGGCAAAGGGCCCGGCCCTGGTCCCGTCAACGCGCTCTGGCGCCGCCCAGGTTTGGCCAAATCCTGCGGAACCTTGTAAGCACCGCCGAGTTCTGGAAGTATCACCGGCCTGCATGCACGCGCGTGGGCGCGTCTTCCCCAAGGGAGCAACACTTTGTACCGCTTATTGATTACGTTTTTGCTCTTTAGTCTCATCGGGACATTCGCGAACGAGGCTGCGGCTCAGGAATTCACCGAGCGCTGGTATGTTTCGGGTCTCGCGAGCTACGTTGATGATGACAAGGACCGCAGCGCGGACGATGGACTCACCGGTGGCCAGTTTGCGATGGGAATTCCGTTTCGCGGCGCCTGGAGCCTCGAGTTCTTCGGGCTTTACAACGAGTTCAACGCGGACGGCTTCAACGCGGATCAAGAGCAAACAGGCTTAGGCGCAGGCGTCATCCGCTGGTTCAACGCGGACGGCATCTTCTCGCCCTACGTAGGTGTCGCCGGTGGCTATTCCAGCACGTCCCGGGTGAACCGCCCGGACGAGTCCGCGCCGATGACCTCCGGTGCCCTGGGCATGCTGGTGCACTTCGGCGACTCTTCTTTTGCATGGCGCAGCGAAGCGCGCTATCGGCGCATCCTCGAGGACATTGCGCTTGCAGACGTCTATCTGAGCTCGGGCCTGCACTGGGCCCTCGGCAAGGGCAGCGATTCAGGACGCCGGGGACGGCCTGATGACAGCGACGCCGACGGCGTAACGGACAACTTCGATCTTTGCCCGGGCACGCGCGGCATTGTGGTCGATGCACGTGGCTGCCCGGAAGCCGACAACGACCGCGACGGCGTGGTTAACCGGCTGGACCGCTGCCCGCGCACGCCAAATAACATCAAGGTTAATAGCCGCGGATGCCCGCCGGACAGCGACCGTGACGGCGTGATCGATGCGCTGGACAACTGCAGAAACACGGCCTGGGAGGCCGAGGTAGACGCGCGCGGCTGTCCTGTGAACGCAGCCGCCCTCAGCACGGCTGACAGCGATGGCGATGGCGTGGCAGATAGCGTCGACAAATGTACGGGGACGCCCGCTGGCGCCAGGGTGGACACCAATGGATGTCCGCCTCCACCGCCCGATGCGAGGAAAATGGTCCTGCGCGGCGTGGTGTTCGAGAGCAACTCGTCTCAGCTGCGGGCTTCAAGCTTTGCGACGCTGAACGAAACGGCGGACATGCTGCGCGCCAACCCGGGGCTCAATGCAGAGATTGCCGGACATACCGATGACCAAGGCGACGCCAGTTACAACCAGTGGCTGTCAGAGCGCCGCGCGCAGTCCGTTGTGCGCTACCTCACCGAGCGCGGTGTTGCCGCAAGTCGGCTGATCGCGCGTGGCCTGGGTGAGACCATGCCGGTGGCCGACAATGGCACTGCAGAGGGCCGGGCCCGCAACCGCCGCGTGGAGCTGAAGATTATTAACCCCTAGCTCCGCGCGTCCAATGCCAGCCGGCGGGAGACTGCTGACCGCCCCCGCGACAGAACTACCTTCGGACGGCTTTCTTACGCGGCGCTCTCTTTGCCTTGCTTGTCTTCGCCCTGGCTTTCTTCGCAGTCTTACCGCCCGACGCCTTCTTGCGCGCCGGTGTCTTCGATTTTTTGGCGGTTTTTCTGCGCGTTGCCTTGCGGGCCGATGTTTTTTTCGCCTTCTTCCTGCTCGCCTTTTTCCGGGTCACTTTCTTCCTTGCCGCGGGTTTTTTGCGGGCCGTCGTTTTCTTCCTGCTCTTTTTGGTAGCAGCCTTCTTTTTCGCCGGTTTCTTGCGCACAGCCGCCTTTTTCGCTGATTTGCGCACCGCTTTCTTCGACGTCTTGCTTTTCTTTTTGCTGGCTTTTTTGCCGGCCTTCTTGCCAGCCTTCTTGCCCCGCCGGGAAACAGCTTTCTGCCATTCCTTTTCCACGGTCGCCAGCGCCTTGTCGATACCGGACGCCTTGCGCAGGTAGTCGCGGGCCTTGCGCAGATCATTCTGAATCGGCTTTAGCTGGGCACGATAGCTATCCACCTCTTTCTTTGTCCGGTTGATCACCGGCTCAAGCTTTTTTAATCGTTGCCCGATCTGGCGCCTCGCGTTTGCCGTCGACGCGCTTGCGAGCTTTTCGGTATCAGCAACCATTTGCTTGCGTGCCTTCTGCATACGCGTGTTGGCGAGCTTGAGCTGTCGCTTGATCTTGTCGGCTTCGCGGCTCAGTGTCCTGGCGGCGTCGTTCGCGGTTTGTTTGAACTGCTTTTGCGCCTGGTTAAAAGCCTTCTCGGCCTTGCTGACTTGCTTCGGCATGGTGTCTCCTGATTTAGCTCGGGTGCGATAGCAAAACAAAGTATAGCGGTAAGGTCCCGATCCGGGCAGTTTATGCATGAATAAACTCGCACCGGGCAGTCGAGGTGACCGCAGACGCCAGCGCTCGCTACAATGGCCGCCATGAGCGGGCACAGCAAAAATGCAGATGAAGACTGGGACGCCTATTGGGCGCACGGTTTTCTCACGTCCTGCGCAAACGCCTTTTCAGGCAACTACGCCGGGCGCATTCGCGCAACCTGGGATGCTTTTTTCGATGAACTCCCCGCTGGTGCACGCCTGCTCGACATTGCCACCGGCAACGGCGCCATCGCGCTGCTGGCCTCCGAATACTCGCTGCGCAACGACAAGGGCTTTGAAGTACACGGTATTGATCGCGCCCGCATTGATCCCGCCTCGGCTTGGCGAGGTGATGAGGCCGTGCTGCAAGGCGTTCGTTTCCAAGGTCGCATTAGCGCAGAGCGGCTCCCTTTTGACGATGGCTTTTTCCAGGCCGTAACCGGGCAGTATGCCCTCGAGTACACCGACTATCCGGCGACAATAGCGGAGCTGGGGCGCGTAATTTCCCCGGGTGGTTCGGCGAGATTCGTGCTGCACCACCCTGACTCCGTCGTTATCAATACGAGCCGCGAGGAACATAGCCACGGTCAGCTTTTGCTGCATGAGACCCGGATTTTTGACAAGGCACGGGCACTGCTCGGGCGCATTGTGAAAGCGACAGAGGACGGCGAGCGCGGGGCGCTGGCCAGTGATTCCGAAGCCCAGGCAGAACGCGACGCGCTCAACCAGGCTGCGGCCAGGATCAGCGCCGCTGCCGAAAAGACGACCGAGCCGGACCTGCTGACCACGGCACTCGGGCATATTTCGCAGGCTTTCAAGGCGGCGAGCGGGCCCTCCGCGTCCAAAAACGCGCTCGACGCCCTTTCTGCTGGCGAAAAGGAGGTCCGGGCAAACCTGGCGCGCCTCGAAGACCTGCTCAATGCAGTCGTCGACGACAGCAAAATGGCGAAAATGCGGGCCCTGTTCGAGGCGGCGAGCTTTGCGACAGTGGATCCGGTGGCTTTATATTTCAAGAATGAAAACAAAGAGTTACTAATGGGCTGGCAGCTGGACTGTCGTCGCCGCAAGAGCAACAAGCCCGCAGATTAAACGGCTGAAACAGGCCCGACATTATTGTGCCTTTTTCGCAACATCGCCGAGATGCGAAACGTCACACGACAATGATGTTGCAGGAAGGCAACACATCTGCCCCGGTTACGCATTCTTCGCTTTTCCCTGAATTCTCGCAGTTCCTGGTCTCGCCCGCCGCCACACAAAGTCGCTCGGGATAAAAATAAGATACTGATTTTAAAAAGTTTATTATATTTTTTTATTTTTCGGGGGCCAGAAGTCCGGGTGCCGCCAAAGCGCCTTCTGTCGCTGACTTACCTCACCCCTGAGACACTGTTGCGTACTGTAACTTTTTTCCAACAAAGCCTGTAAAAAGCACTTGCACGATGGTAGTATGCACCCACCACGGGCGCTAGTCCGTGCGCCTTCATGAATGCAATTAGATGCAATGGGCGCGTCCGGGGTTGGTTAAAACGTTGCAAAAAGCGTTTGGCCGATTCGGACAGTCCCTTTTAACAACTACCTCTACGTACGTAGGAGAGGATTTTAATGAAAAAGCACAACCTTCTTCGGAACGCGGTGCACTTCGCTCTTACTGCTGGCGTGGCTTCTTCTTTTGCCGGTGTGGCTTATGCCGCCGACGAAGATGCAGCTCAACAGGATAAGATCACGGTTACCGGCTCGCGAATTTCGCGCGTCGATATCGAAGGTCCGGCCCCTGTTACCGTCATCAGTCGCGAAGACATCGATGCTTCCGGTGATATTTCCGTCGCTGAAGTGTTGCGAGGCACCACTTTCAACAGTTTCGGTTCCTTCAAGCCATCATCGGGCAGCTCCGCTCAGTCACAGGCTACTGTTAGCCTTCGTGGTCTGGGTTCGGCGCGTACCCTGGTACTGCTTGACGGTCGCCGTTTGGCAAACGCTCCGGCGTTTGGCGGCACCGCCCAGAACCTCAACACCATCCCACTGGCAGCCGTGGAGCGCGTAGAAATTCTGCGTGACGGCGCATCGGCCATCTATGGTTCCGACGCAATTGCCGGCGTGATTAACGTCATCCTTCGCAAGGACTTCGAAGGCCTCAACATGCGTGCCGGCGTTGGCAAACCCACCCGTGACGGTGGTGACGAAGCCAGCGGCTCGATTGTGGGTGGCATTTCGTCCGCTCGCGGCAACCTGCTGTTCGCTCTTGACCATGACGAGCAGGGCATGATCTTCAACGGCGACCGTGACTTCTCGAAGCTGGGCACCAGCTCCTTCGGATTCCCGGGTACTGCTGTTGCCTATGATGATGGTGGCGTACCTGGCTCCTTCAGTGGCGGCTTCGTCAACTTCTTCCCGGATGCCCGCTGCCCGGACCGTGGCCCTGGCGCCGCACAGGTCTTTGATGGCAGTGCATTCCAGGATTCCGACGTTTCTGGTGGCATTTGCCGCTTTAACTACGCACGTACTTCAGCTAACGAAGCCAGCATCCGTAAGGACAGCTTGTTCGTTAACGGTACGTTCGAAGTCAGCGACGACATCAACTTCTTCGCACGGGCCACTGTGGCGCGTACCAACTCGTTTGGCCGCTACGCTCCGACACCGACCGTTGGTGGTAGTCCGTTTGCGCCGACCATGTCGTCAACGAACCCCAACAACCCGACGCAGGGTGTCACGACTGACACCGACGGCGACGGCATTTCTGATTTCACGGGTCCTTTCGACATCTCGATCTTTTATCGCAACGTGCCAGGTGGCTTCCGCGATAACTTCATCGAAGACGTACTGTTTGACTCGGCTATTGGCCTCCAGGGATCTGCCGACTGGTTCGGCGGCTCAGACTGGGAGCTGGCCGTGCAGCACAGCCGTGCGACAACCTACAGCACCTCGACGGGCAACAGCCTTCGTCCGCTGCAGCAGGCCGCTATCGACAGCGGTGCCTTCGATCCGTTCAACGTCCAGGGTCTGATTCCCGACGGCGTGAACCCAGCGATCGACGACTGCGGTCAGCCTTGCGACGACTTCAGGGCAGTGGCTCAGAGCTTCCGGGCTGACGGCTACGTAGACAACGAGACCACGTTCAAGGGCTTCGATGGCAACATCTCCTTTGACGCTTTCCAGATGGAAAACGGTCCCGTGCCGCTGGTGTTTGGTTTCGAATATGCTGATGAGTTCTACAGCCAGGACTACGACGCTCTGCAGAACGCTGGTGCCGTTGACGGTTCTGCCGGTGGTAACGACACCATTGGCTCGCGTTCGCGCTATTCGGTCTTTGGCGAGACCATGATCCCGCTGATGGATACGCTGAACCTGAACCTCGCATTGCGCTACGACAGCTACAGCGACTTTGGCTCGACGACCAACCCGAAGATCGCCTTCGAGTTCCGTCCGATGGACACGCTGTTGATTCGCGCAGGCTACGGCGAAGGCTTCCGCGCACCGTCCCTGACGGACCTGTACGGCAGCCCCGCGCAGAGCTTCGACGGCGCCATCGACACCTTCCGCTGCAACACCGTAGGCGCTGGTGTGCCAGGTGCAGCTGGCCTGCCGCCGGGTGATCCCTGCAAGCAGACCCAGTACCAGAACTACTCTGGTGGCAACCTGGGCCTCGATGCGGAACAGTCTGAGAGCTTTAACGTGGGCTTTGTCTGGAACCCGACTGCCGATTTCAATATGGGCATCGAGTACTATGACATTTCGTATGATCAGCAGATCACCACGATCCCGCTGCAGACCATCTTCAACAACGAAGACCGCGGCGACTACGGCACGCCTGGTTCAGGCACCGTTGGCAGCGGCACCATCTCGGCTCAGTGCGGCGCTGGCAGCCCTGTGAAACGCAACGGCACCGGCGGTTCGGTAAGCTTCATCTGTGCAGGCGCTCAGAACCTGTCGGGTGTTGAGACCAACGGTATCGACGTTGACGCCGAATACCGATTCGGCTTCGACGGCATGGGAGATTTCAGTGTAGCGGTGCAGGCATCACGTATCCTGGACTATGACACCGAGACCAACCCGGGCTCCGGATTCAACACCATCTTCACGGCTGCAGGCACGCCTGATACTCGGGCAAACCTGATCGTGAACTGGACTGGTGGTGACTTCGGTGCCAGCCTCATCGGCGAGCATATCGCTGGTGACGATGCTGCAATCGTAACTAACGGTGGCTTTAATTCGTATACGACCTGGAGCGCGCAGTTCACCTACGACACGCCGTGGAACGGCAAAGTGTCTGTTGGTGCTCGCAACCTGTTCGACGAACTTCCGCCGACCAACACTGCCTTCTCGCATCCGTACTACAGCAATGCTCTGCATGATGTATACGGCCGCGTACCTTACATCCGTTACGAGCAGGACTTGTAATAGAAGTAAGAAAAGCAGTCAGGAAATAACAAGGCCAGGACGGCCATCGAAAGGCCCGCGCAAGCGGGCCTTTCTTTTTGCCTGATCGTTTCGGATATCGGACATGCAGGAACGAGAGCCGCAAGTGAGAGCGGGCAAACCTTCTCCCTCCTCCGCGAGCGGCAAGTCAGTGCGAAGGCTCTACGCTCGCCCCGCCATCCCCGCCTGTCCCGTAAACCCAGCTTGCCCGGTCATCCCCCCGCCATGTCATCCCCGCGCCCGTCCTCCGTCATCCCCGCGGAACATGCCGCGGACCTGATCCGGGGGCGGGGATCCAGTAAACAACCGGGCGCAGCCCACAAAAAAGGGTCAGCGTTAATTATTAATTGCGGAAACTCGACTATTTCTGCCTGCTGTCATGACGGGGCCGGTGCACCTGCTCCCTCATGAGCTGCCGCAAAATCGGCTCGCAGGCGCCCCGACCCCCTGTTGCCCAGGCGCTGCCCTGTCGTTTCGATCCTAAATACTGTTATTCCCGATACCGCTGCCATCCCTGCGCCCGTCATCCCCGTGCCACGTCATCCTCGCCTGTCCCGTCATCCCAGTCATCCCCGCGGAACATGCCCCGGACCTGATCCGGGGGCGGGGATCCAGTAAACAACCGGGCGCAGCCCGCAACATCTCTTGGTATGAAAGGGCCTAGCTCAGAAACCGCTTCGGCCGCCTGCCCAGCAAAGCATCACCCACCTCGTGCAGGTTGCGCCGGAAAGGGCCGAGACCGCGGCAGCGCTTGACCGCCGCTTCAAGGGGCTCGCTGTATTCGATTCGCTGAATCTTGAATGTCTCGTTCATGTTGGGCGTATGAAAGCGCACGTACTGGATAGGGTCGCCCCGCTTGATTTGTAGCGGCTGGCCGCGGTCGTGCCACTCGAACACCCACTGCAGCGGCCGGGTCCAGCTGCGGATGTCGAAACGTGCCGGCATCATGACACCCGGAAGCGGCTTGTCGCGATAATGAAAAAACGGGGCGCAGGTCTCAACGAACACCGTTTCGTCGGCCACGAAAAGATTATTGAGGACCCACTGAATTGACGGAAGGGTCGGTGCCCGCCACTGGGATGGGTTGGTAAACGGCACGATGGTATGCGGATCGATCATGAAATCGTAATCGGTGCGCCACGCGAGGGCGGCGCCCTCGCCGCTCACCTTGAACTCGATATCTAGATCAAAGGGCGCGCGGATTACGTAGGTCTGAGCGGCCCAGGCCGCGATCACCGGGCAGCGTATATCTACTCGCAGCAGCTCGGGCGGGTCCTGCAACATGTCAGAGTAGCGTGGCTCGGCCACGCACCAGCCGATCTTCACAGCCATCAGGTTTGCCCGCCCTTGTTCACTTGATCCACTTCTTCGGCCGCCGCGCCAGCGCCTTGTCCAGAAAGCTGAGCGCGTTGCCCTTGAACGGCACGACCTTGGCGCAGCGCGCCATAGCCTGCTCAAGCTCCCTGCTCGACTCAATCTGCACCAGTTCAAATTCGGCGTTCATCTTGCTCGAATGAAAGCGCACGTACTTGATGGGCTCGCCGCGCTTGATATGCAGCTCTCGGGAATAGTCTTTCCACTCGAACACCCACTGCACCGGTCGCGTCCAGCGATAAATATCGAGCTTGCCGGCGATCATCACGCCGGGCCACTGGCTGGCCGGGTAATGCAGAAATGGCGCGCAGGTCTCGGCCCACACGGGCTCATCGGCGACGAACAAGTTGTTAAGGCGCCACTGGATGGTGGGGCTCTCGGGCGTACGCCAGAACTTGCGCGGCGTGATATCGAAGACCTCGTAAGGCGGCAGCTCGAAGGATTTGTCCAGCCATTCCAGGTTAAGGCCCTTTTCCGTGGGCGTGCACGACACGTGCATATCAAAAGGCGAGCGAACCACCCAGGTGCGCGATGCCCACGGCGTCACGAAATGCGAATCGACGCCAATGTCCAGGGGCTCCGGTATGATAGGCAAGATATCGGTCATGCGCAGCGTGTTGGCATTCCAGCCAATTTTTATAGTCATCGTTTTCCTGGCGCAGACAAGCCGTTAACCGGGCAAAATTATATCAGAGCAGGCTTGTGGACCTGCGCTCTGACAGATCACTCGATTTCCGCTCATCGCTTCATCCCCGTCATCCCCGCGGAACATGCCCCGGACCTGATCCGGGGGCGGGGATCCAGTAAACAACCGGGCGCAGCCCGCAACATCTCTTGGTATATGCGGGCCTAGGTAAGAAATCGCTTCGGCCGCCTGCCCAGCAAAACAGGGTCAGAGTTGATTTTTTTATTGCTGAGAGTTAGCCATGCCTGCCTGCTGGCATGATGGCGCCGGTGCACCTGCTCCCTCATGAGCTGCCGCAAAATCGGCTCGCAGGCGCCCCGGCCCCATTTAGCGTTCGCAATGATTTGTCGGCTTGTCTACTCACCAAGCCTCTCAAGTTTCAGACCGACCATTCCCGCGAAACATGACCACATCACCTGCGACCAATATAATGAGACCATGAACAGCAGCGAAAAACTGGGCCAGGCCTGGCAACACCACCAGGCTGGGCAATTCCATCGTGCTGAACATCTTTACCAACAGGTTTTGAGCAGCGAACCGGAGCATCCTGACGCCCTGCACATGCTCGGCATCCTCGCGCACCAGACCGGCCACAGCGAACCTGGCATCGAATTGGTAAAACGAGCCCTGCGTAATCGCCCCGACGACGCCCGCATACACGCCAACCTCGCCATGATGCTGGAAGCAAGCGGGCGCCTTGAGCGCGCCATCGAACACAACCGCAAGGCGCTCGCATTAATGCCGGAGCACACGGGCGCCTGGCTCAACCTTGCCAACCAGCTGCGTGCAACCGGAGAAATCGATGAGGCCATCGCGAGCTATCGCGCACTACTGAGTCAAAACCCCGACGACGTGGCCGGCTGGTCCAACCTGGGCAGCGCGCTGCGTTCGAACGGAGAATTGGACCAGGCCATCGAAGCCTTTGAGCGCGCCCTTACCCTGAGCCCGGATAGCGCGGACGTTCATTCCAACCTGGGCAACGCGTTGCAGGAAGCAGATCGACATGACGACGCGATCAAAGCATTCCGCAAGGCCATTGCTCTGCGGCCCGACTTCGCCGACGCTCATGCCAATTTGGGCATCGCCCATTTGCAGACCGGCAGGACCGACGAGGCCATCTCGGCGCTGGACGCCTGCCTGCAGCTGGAACCGGCCAACCGCACCGCCCTCGCCATGAAGACCATCGCGCTTTGCGAGGCAGACAACGCTGAGGCGGCTCAGGCGCTCACCGATCTTGATGTGGGGATCAGGGAAACGGTTGTCGACTCGGCCCGCGGGTTCGAGAGCAGCGCATCGTTTAACCGCGCGCTGGCCGAACACGCCTGCAATCACCCCAGCATCCGCTACGAACCGTTTTCGAAAACAACGCGCCGCGGCCGCCAGACAGGAAACCTGCTGGAAGGAACCCGGGGCCCCGTGGCACGACTCGAGCAGATCATTAATGACGCCGTGCGCGCCTACTTAGACGACATGCCTTTCCCGCCCGACCATCCCTACCGCGGGCGGCAGGTGAAAAACTGGTCGCTTAACGTCTGGGCTACCGTGCTCGATGACCAGGGTCACCAGGCCCCGCACATACACCCCGGTGGCTGGCTGAGCGGCGTTTACTACGTGTCGCTACCCAAAGGTATGCACGACAATGACAATGCCGGCGCAATCGAATTCGGCTGCGTGCCCGATGGCTTCACGCTTGCAACGCCGCCGCGCACCCGGTTGCTAACGCCGAAGGAGGGCTCGCTGCTCGTGTTTCCGTCGTTTTTTTATCACCGCACGCTGCCCTTCAAGTCCGGGCAGCCAAGGATCAGCATCGCCTTCGATGCAATCCCCGTCGAGTGAACAATGAAAATCTGACAAAGGCGCAGGCACTGCATCGATCGGGCCGATTGGCAGAAGCTGAAAATGCCTATGGCGCGCTGCTGGCTGAAAGCGACAACCCCGATGCCCGCCACGGCCTGGCGCTGCTTCTGAACCAGACCGGCCGGAGCGCCGAAGCCATTCCCATACTCGAACAGCTCCTCGCCATCGACAGCGACTCGGTGTCCAGCCGGCTGGTGCTCGCGCGGTGTCTCGCCGCCACGGGTGATCTGCAGGCCGCCATTGAACAATGCAACATCGCCTGCGAGATGCTGCCCGACAACCCTGCGGCCTGGAGTCTTGCCGGACAGCTCAAGCAGCAGGCATGCGACCCCCGGGCAGCCCTCGACAGTCTCGAGCGAGCCTTGGGCATCGACCCCACCCACGGCCCGGCTTTGCACAACCAGGGCATCGCGCTGGCGACGCTCGGCCAGCATGACGCGGCGCTGCTCGCCTACGAAGGCGCGCTGAAGGTCATGCCCTTGGCCGCGCGCGTTTACTA
>JABDLF010000050.1 GCA_013003115.1 Gammaproteobacteria bacterium | reverse complement strand
GCTCGGCTCCCCTCGTGCATCAGGCTGAAGTCTCGGCGCAAGAGATGCCCCCGGAGGCGCTCGCAGCTTCGATGGCTGCAGGCGAAAAGGCCTATCTTGCCAATTGCTCGGCCTGTCATCAGCCAACCGGTCAGGGGCTGCCGAAAGCGTTTCCGCCACTGGCGAATTCCGATTACCTGATGGACGACAAAAAACGCTCTATTTCGACCGTGCTGCATGGCCTGCAGGGTCCGATAACCGTGAACGGTGAAGAATATAATTCGATGATGCCACCTATGAGTCAGCTGGATGACCAGACGGTTGCCGACATTCTCACCTACGTGCGCAACAGTTGGGGTAACGAAGGCGAGCCCGTTGTCGCCGCCGAGGTAGCCGCCGTGCGGGCGGGAGAACAGGCGGGAGCCATGCACCCTGACAGCCAGGAAGAGCAGATCATGTATCAGGGCGCACCGATCTCGGTTGGCGAGACCAAGATGGTCACATCGCCCGGAGCACCCGCCATTTCCGAGCAGGAATACGCACGAGCCACGCAGGTGTTCTTTGAACGCTGCGCCGGCTGTCACGGAGTCCTGCGCAAGGGCGCAACCGGCAAGCCTCTTACGCCGGATCTTACCCAGGCAAAGGGCACGGAATATCTAAAGGCATTTATCAACTACGGGTCGCCGGCCGGCATGCCAAACTGGGGCACTTCCGGTGAAATGACCGAAGCCGATATCGATATCATGGCGCGGTTTTTACAGCACGAGCCGCCCGAGCCGCCGGAATTCGGGATGGCGGACATCAAGGCGAACTGGAAAGTCCTGGTGCCCGTCGACAAGCGTCCCAAAAGAAAGCTGAATAAATACGATACCGATAATATTTTTGCGGTGACGCTGCGCGACTCAGGCGAAGTAGCCCTGATAGATGGTGATAGCAAACAGATTATCAACATTGTAAAAACTGGCTATGCGGTGCACATATCGAGGCCTTCGCACTCCGGGCGCTACGTTTATACGATAGGCAGAGACGCCAAGATTGACATGATCGACCTGTGGATGGATCCGCCGCAGAGGGTGGCGGAGACCAAGATAGGCCTTGAGGCGCGCTCGGTAGAGACGTCTAAGTACAAGGGATTTGAAGACCGCTACGCGATTGCGGGAGCCTATTGGCCGCCACAGTACGTGATCATGGACGGGGCCACGCTGGAACCCCTCAAGATAGTTTCGACACGTGGGATGACGGTTGATACGCAGGAATACCATCCGGAACCGCGGGTCGCCGCCATCGTCGCGTCGCACGAGCACCCGGAGTTCATCGTCAACGTGAAAGAGACGGGCAAGATCCTGCTCGTTAACTACGAAGACATTAAGAACCTGAAGGTTACAACGATCGATGCGGCGCGTTTCCTGCACGACGGTGGATGGGATCGAACCAAGCGATATTTTCTTACCGCTGCCAACCAGTCCGACAAGATAGCGGTCGTCGATTCGCGTGAGCAGAAGCTCGCCGCGTTGGTTGATGCAAAGAAGATTCCCCATCCTGGCAGGGGCGCGAACATAGTCAGTCCGACCCTTGGGCCGCTGTGGGTCACGAGCGCCCTGGGAAGCGCTGATATCACGTTTATCGGCACCGACCCTGAGAACTATGCGGCCAACGCGTGGAAGCCAGTGAAAATAATCCAGGGGCAGGGAGGTGGCTCGCTTTTTGTAAAGTCACACCCCAATTCGAAGAATCTGTGGGTTGATTCTCCGTTGAATCCGGACGCCGGTATCAGTCAATCAGTGGCGGTTTTTTCTGTCGATGATCTGGACGGAGAGGCTGAAGTATTGCCCATCGCCGAATGGGCGGATCTGGGGCCAGGTCCTAAACGGGTTGTACATCCGGAGTTCAACAAAGCCGGCGATGAGGTCTGGTTTTCTGTCTGGAGCGGCAAGGAAGAAGAGTCAGCCATTGTTGTTGTGGACGACAAGACCCGTAAGTTCAAGGCCGTTATCAAGGGCCCGAGAATCGTAACGCCGACCGGCAAGTTCAATATTTACAACACGGTGAAGGATATCTACTGAGCCTGGCTCATATGTGAACATTGATTGCGAAAAGGCGGGGTCACGCGTTGGCCCCGTCTTTTTTTGTGTCTTTCCTGTGCATATTGCAGCGACCATAAAGTATGATTCCGGCGTGTCTCGCAAGCGAGTTGTCGGAGTACGGAAATGGAATCACTGTTCAGCCTGGATAATCTTTTTACTTTGATGATGCTGACGATGCTGCAGGCAGTGCTTGGTATCGACAATCTTCTTTATATTTCGCTGGAGTCGAGGCGGGCGCCTGCAGATAAGCAGGCCTATGTTCGCAAGCTTGGCATTGCGCTGGCCGTGATACTCCGAATTGTCCTGCTGTTTGGCCTGCTCAGTCTGATTAGCTACTTCAAGAGTCCGTTCCTTTCGCTGGATTATGCCGGGATTCTTGTTTCGCAGTTCAACGTCCACAGCATTATCGTTCTCTTGGGCGGCGTATTTATTATCTACACTGCGACAAAAGAGATCATGCATATGATGAGTATTCAGGATCCGGGGGAGCAGGAGCGGGAAGCTCGCCCGGTCTGGCTGGTGATTTCCTGGATCGTGGCGATGAACCTGGTGTTTTCTTTTGATTCGATTCTGAGTGCTATCGCCCTCAGCGACGTATTTTGGGTAATGGCGACCGCAATTTTGATCGGCGGTGCGCTCATGATCTGGCTGGCAGATCGGGTTGCCGGATTTCTCAAGCGAAATCGCATGTACGAAGTGCTAGGCCTGTTTATCCTCTTTGTTGTGGGAATCATGCTGCTGACGGAAGGCGCGCATCTTGCGCATATGAAAATTCTTGATAATCCGATCTTGCCGATGAGCAAAACGACGTTCTATTTCGTGATTGGCGTGCTGGTGCTGACCGATATCGTGCAGTCGCGCTACAGAAAAAAACTGATGTTGCTGGCCCAACCGTAAAGCAAAACCCCGGCAAGAAAACCGTGACAGACAATGCTTAAAGCCCATGCTGTGCGACCATCCGTGTGAAACCGGGGAGTTCCAGGATTCGTTCGATCCAACCGGCGATGGCAGGGTAGCCACTCATATCGAATCCGCCCTCCTCGGCAACGTGGGTGTAGGCAAAAAGGGCGATATCGGCCACATTGCAGCGCGATGTGACCAGGAAGTCAGATTCAAGGAGGCGTTGTTCCATGACCGAGAATGCCTCATTCCCTGTTTTGTGTTTACCCGGTAACTCTTTGAGACGGGGGCTGTCAGCTGGCAGGAACAGTTTGATATAGCGCGCCTCCGCAACGCTCGGTTCATGGCGATTCTGCTCGAAAAACATCCATTTCAAAGTATCTGCCTGTTCAAACCGGTCGGAGGGCCACAGTGGCGAGCCGTTAGCGAGATATTGAATAATCGCGTTCGACTCAGACAGGTATCTGCCGTCAGGCAACTCAAGTACCGGCACCTTGCCCACCGGGTTGCGCGAAAGGAATTCGGGCGTACGGCTGGCTCCCTGGCCAATATCGGTTTCGATCCATTCGTACGGTTGGGCAAGATGATCAAGCACCATCCGAATTTTATGGCAGTTGCCCGAAAGGCTCATGCCGTACACTTTGTACATGTCGCACTCCTGCTCTTCGCTGGCTTATGAAAAAAAAGGCGTCAGCGAAACGCCTGCAATCATCCTGTGCTGAGTATAGTGCCTGGGGTGAATTCGAAAATCGGCACGAGCAAATTTGGACGCCTACCAGCTCAGGGCAAAGCTGGCGGCAATATTGAAACCCGGTCGGGTATAGAAATCGATGAGCGGATCGCCGGCGGGCCGGCCACGCACATCGGCCCAGTCCCAGTAGCGCTTGTTTCCAAGGTTCAGAAGGGCAAAGTTGATCCGGCTTGATTCGCCTGGTCTGTAATATGCGAGCAAATCCACCAGTCCGTAGCCCGGCGGGCGGAACAGCGCAGCGCTGCTGTCATCCACGCGAGTCTTTGCGGCGGCGAACCTCGCCACGAGCTCGGTGCCCCAGCGCTGCCCCGGTTCGTCATAGCGCATTCCCAGCGTGGCCCGCAGCGGATCAACAGTGTTCAGGGGAAGCTTTCGAATACTGTCCTCGCCTCGTGTGTCAGCCAGTGACCCCATGATGGCAAGGCCCTGCACTCGCGAACCGAGATCAAATTCAAACTCACCCTCAATACCCCGGATCGTCGCACGATCACGGTTGAGCGACTGGAAGATCAGAACGCCGGTCTGTGGATCCGGCCCAAGATTGACTTTGGAGTCGATGAAATTTTTGTAGCGATTCTGGTAGGCGGAAAGACTGCCACGCCACCTGCCGGACACGACGCGCAGGCCAATCTCGACGCCGTCACTGGTTTCCGGCTTGAGATCGGGATTTGCAATGGCGCGAACATTAAACAGCGGCACTTCAAGCCCGATATTCGCATCCTCGAAAGGCGGGGACCGAAAGCCACGAGCGTACTGCGCAAACAATGAGGTGCTCTCATTGAGCTGAATAACTGCGCCGAGTTTTGGGGCCAGGCTGACTTCACTTATTGAAACCACTCCGGATGACGGATTGTCCTCGGTATAAACAGAGTCAGGCTGCGGATCGAGTCGATAGTATTCCGCTCTAAGGCCCGGTATCAAAGTAAACCGCCCTTCACCAGGAGTTATTTCATCGTGCAGAAACACTGCCGCCTCGGTAATTTGGGTGACAGGGAAGTCGCGTACCGGGAACGTCTCGCCAAGCACAATTTTTGTTGCTGCGCCGGTGTCAAGATTGACCAGCAGATTGTCGCGGCTTTCATTTACTGCGCGCCGGTCCAGCTGCAAACCGTATAGCAGGCGATGCATCGTTCGTCCTTTGCGCACGTCACGAGCTGCGCTGACCGATGCGCCGGTTACCTTTTCATCAAATCGAAATTCCGGAAACCTGCGAGTTGGTGACGGCGAGCGGCTGGACGCCGCACGCTCTTCGATACTGCGCTGATCCGTGCTGGACTGCTGAAAATAGACTGCCCACCTGACATCGTCCGCGAGCGTACTGTCCATCCGCATCTGCCCGGCAAGCGAGACCCTGTCCCGGGTCAGCCGGTCGT
>JABDLF010000049.1 GCA_013003115.1 Gammaproteobacteria bacterium | reverse complement strand
GCTCCTGAATTTAGTTTTTCTTGCTCATCAACATGCGCCGCAACCATAAAAGTTCTCTTTGTTGGCCACAAGCCTCGCTCAACATTTAGCCTGCGTCACTATTATTCGGAAATTCCGGTTTCAAGCGAAAATATTTCGGCCAGGATACGCCCCCACTCCGCGTACTGCGCCTGCATAAGTGCCTCAAGCTCATTCACGCGCGCCTCAAGTTCCATAACCGTAGGCGCGACCTCATTGTCGAAGCCCTCGGCCCAGCTCTCCAGGTCCTGATCTTCGAGGCGAGCCCATTTGTAATTCTCGTAGCGCTTGCGCATGGACTCGAAGCTGCCGCGCGGCGCGTCAGGTTCGTTTTGCCGCAGGCGCAGGTCTTCAGCGTGGCGGAACTGCGCCAGCTGACGACGATAGCTGCGCCACAGATCATAGGTCGATGCAATCTCCGAATTAAGCTCCTGGTACTTTTCGTCCACGGTGTCAGTGACCATGTATTCCACTCGGCGAATACGCTCGATGCGCTCAAGCATCGGGTCGTTCTCAGCCGGCAGTCTCAGAATTTCGTAGGTACCCTCCTCCGTGGTATTCAGATAGGCACCGAAAGCCGCAGGGGCCAGCTGATCCGCGTAGCGCAGCAGTGAAACTTCGGCAATATCAGACAGGGATTTCTCATCGATCTGTGCCCGCGCTCGCCGCAGATCGCGCTCGATGCTGTCATATAGCTGCTGGAAGCCCTGCTGTCGTGCATTCAGGTTGTCTTGCGGGCCGGGGATCGTTGCCGCATAGGCGCCGTTCAGCCACACTCTGCCGGTGGCATCCACCGCGCGAATCTGCAGTTCCAGCGTTGCACCGTCAGACCTGACTATGGTGCCGGATATAAGTAACTCGGCGGCAATATCAGGCTCAGGCACCACCCGCACTGCCCCCCATTGTTCGGTGTTGACAAGCGTATCGCGCAGCACAAAGGGCAGGAACGAAGCCTCAACTTCGCGGATACGGGGAAACACCTGCAGCCGCCGATGAGAAGAAGCATCCGTCGGGATGCCCGGGTCAAAGGCCACAATAGAAACATTCAGTTCCGAGGGGCGCCGCTCATCCGCGACAACAGCACCTGCTTCGTCATCGCCTGCTTTTGCAACACCTGCAGCAAGACACTGACAAAGCGCAAGCAGCCATGCTGCTGCCGTGGTTCTTACAGCAGCCCTGTCATTCCACGCCATCGTCACGGTGATCCCCTCGTGCAAACGCGTTTCCTGCTAAGAGTTTCAATGCAGTTGTCGCGATCCGGCAGCGGCTCAAACCTCGTATAGAAGCGGTTGAGCGTAAAAGGTACGGGCGTACCGCTTTGCGATACCGTTGTCGCCACGTGCAGATTCTGCTGGTCCGGCGCGATGCTGAAGCGGTGGCTAACCACAAGCCCGTCAGGCAAAACGAGCCGGGAAATAAACTGCTGGCCTTGCCAGCCACAGACTTCCACGCCATAGGTGTTCTCGACACCGTGCGCCAGGCCTGCATGGAACTCGCACAGCATGTCAAAGTCGCCCTCCCTCTCGACTCTGAGTTCGCGCTCGTCCTGTTTGATGGTGAGCACCGGCGGGCGTGTGACCAATTCCGCCAGACGGGCCAGCGACAAGACTGAATTGACGTCGCGCGTCGACATCAGGGGTGCATAGCCACCACGGGTCGAGTTGTCACCACGACCGTAATTCTGATTGGTGCGATTCAGACGCCGAAACAAACGGCCAAGTGCATCGTTAACGTTGTCGCCGCGTGAATAGTCGCGCTCCCAGGAACCGCTCAGGTTGACAGGTGCGGACAGAGGCAGGCTCTGTACCTGTGCAACCTTCGCCGGTTGCTGCGCACAGGCGCAAAGCGCTGCGATAATGACAAGTACAACAAATGTGCGAAGCATTGAATCTACGACCTCAGGTTGTAACCAAGATTCAACCTGCTGATTATTTATTCCAGCCTTCGCGGCTGTCTTACGCGCCAGATTCTTATCCGGCCACGGGTCTGCTGTGTCTGCACGGCAAAGACAATGCTAGCAGAACCATCACAGTCCGAATAACGCCCGACCGCCCATGTGGCTGACGCCTGAGTCTACTGAAACAAAACCTTGACGCCTTTTTCACGTTAGCAGAGGTAATTTCATTTCCGAACTTTGATTCAGACTATTTTATCTGGGAGGTCAAGTATGAATTACACGCAAATTTCCGACATGCGCAAGACGGGAATCCCGCTGATTTTCGCTCTCGGCCTGTTGGCAGCGACTGGATCTACTTCGTTTGCCGCAGACGGCTGGTATGTCTCGGCAACCGGCGGCTTCAGTTTCGCCGGTGACGAGAGCGCGGCCACTCTTACCGACGGCGGCGGCTCAACAACGACTGACCTTGAGTTTGACTCGGGCATCGCGGCCGGCGCGTCAGTCGGTCGCTGGATTACCGATCAATTCCGCGCTGAGGTCGACTGGGTTTACCGCAGCAACAGCAATGACCGGGTCAGCACAGCGGACAGCCGTTCCGCGTCCGATGGCAACCTCGCGTCATCCGCGTTGTCCATCAACGGCTACTTCCACTTTGGTGAAACCGACGTCGTTGGCCAGTTCAGTCCTTTTGTGGGCGCGGGCATCGCCTATGTGAATGAGGTTGATATTGACCTTGAGGGCGGCGACTTTGGCGCCCTTTATGAAGACCTTGAGGACGATGGTGTTGGATTCCAGATGATGCTGGGTGCGGCCTACCGTCAAAGCGATGCGCTTCGCTGGACGGCCGAACTACGTTGGCTGTCTTTCGGTGACGCTGATCTGCAGCGCTCGGATGGTACGCGCCTTGCAGACTTAGGCTACGACCCCCTGGGCGCTTTCCTCAGCGTTTCGTACGAATTTTAAAAATGACTCCGGGCGGGCTGCTCTGTGCAGCTCGCCCGGCCTGCCTTGTTCTGTCTGCGTCAGGGCGTGCTTCGAGCGCTCGGACCCGGCGGCCCAAACCGTAGGACAGTGAAACCCGCGGCGCTGCAGCAAAATGCGCTCTGCCTACATGCTCCGCTCAGCACGCTTGATGAATGAACCGCGGCCGACTTTGCCAATGAATTTGCCCTCGTCAATAATGACCTCGCCCTTGCTCATGACGATATCCGCCGAGCCCATCACCTTGCGTCCC
>JABDLF010000036.1 GCA_013003115.1 Gammaproteobacteria bacterium | reverse complement strand
GATAGCGCGCGTAAAAATCTGACTCACTGAGCTTGCCGCTGCGCACGGCCAGCATGTCCCGGTAAACCGGCTCGCTCCAGCCAAGATAACTTGCCAGCTCCTTCGGGTCCTCAAGAACCTCAAACGGCAAATCTGTTGTCGTTGTCATATTAGTTACCCTGCGCCTTCCTGTGCTTTTTACCACAGGTGCTGCGAGGTGACTAAAAGGGCCGGACGCCACACACGACGCCCGGCCCTGTCTTCAGGTTCGCGGGTCATCGCACCCGCTTAAGTTATGCGACGTTGAACTGCTCTGCCTCGGTGCTGCCATCCATCGCCGTGGTTGAGGCCTGCCCTGCGGTTATGGCCGTCTGGACGGAATCAAAGTAGCCGGTGCCAACAAAGGCCTGGTGCTTCGCTGCCCGGAAACCATCAGCCTCCCGCGAAAACTCCCGCTCCTGCATCTTTGAATAGGCGTACATGCCGTCCTTCTTGTAGGCATCGGCAAGTTCAAACATGGACAGGTTCAGGGCATGCCATCCGGCAAGGGTAATGAACTGGAACTTGTAGCCCATGTCGGCAAGCTCTTCCCTGAAGGTCTGCATCGTTTTGTCGTCAAGGTTCGCCTTCCAGTTAAAGGACGGCGAGCAGTTGTAGGCCAGCAGCTTGCCCGGGTATTTGGCATGAATGGCTTCTGCAAACTTGCGCGCTTCGGCGAGGTTGGGCTTGCCAGTCTCGCACCACAGCATGTCGGCGTAGGGCGCGTACGAGAGGCCGCGGTCGATGGCCTGGTCAATGCCTGGTTTTACCGCATGGAAGCCTTCAGCCGTGCGCTCCCCGGTAATGAACTTCTTGTCACGCGGATCATTATCCGACTGCAGCAGCCCTGCCGCGTTGGCGTCGGTGCGCGCAATGATCACCGTGGGTACGCCCATCACGTCGGCCGCAAGCCGCGCGGCCACCAGCTTGTTAATGGCCTCCTGCGTTGACACCAGCACCTTGCCCCCCATGTGACCGCATTTCTTCGCCGAGGAAAGCTGGTCCTCGAAGTGCACGGCCGCCGCACCGGATTTAATCAGCGACTTGGTGAGCTCAAACGCGTTGAGGTTGCCGCCAAAGCCGGCCTCGGCATCGGCAACAATGGGCACCAGCCAGTCGATCTTGTGATCCTGCTGCATGTGGTGGATCTGGTCCGTGCGCAGCAGCGCGTTGTTGATGCGCTCAACCATCTTGGGCACGGAATCCACCGGGTACAGACTCTGATCGGGATACATTTCACCCGCGGAGTTACCGTCGCCGGCGACCTGCCAGCCGGAGCAGTAGATCGCCTTGAGACCCGCCTGGACCTCCTGCACGGCCTGGTTGCCCGTCACCGCGCCCAGCGCGCCCACAACCTTTTCGGTGTTTACGTTGCGCCAGAATTTCTCCGCCCCAAGCCTGGCCAGGGAATGCTCAATGTGCACCGAGCCACGCAGTTTCACGACTTCGTCTGCGTCGAAGGGCCGTGTGATTCCGCGCCAGCGTGGGTTCTCTTTCCATTCGTGCGTGAGTGCTTTTGCGTCTTTACTGTTTGCTGTCATTGGAATCTCCTTCAGTCAATCAATTCGTAGGCGGGCAGGGTGAGGAAATCCTCGAGCTCCTCACCCGTACTCAGTTTTTCAAAAAGGTTGGCGGCTATATCAAATTTGCCGGCGGCAAAAGTCTGCCCGCCCAAATCTTTTTCGAGCCCCTGCATTTCTTCGCGGAGCATTTTTTTAAACTGCTGCAGGTCAAACTCGCAGCCGTCACTTGTGGATGCCCCGAGACGCAGGCACTGCCAGATCTGCGAGCGGCTGATCTCGGCGGTCGCCGCGTCTTCCATCAGGTTATAAAGAGGCACGCAGCCGTTGCCGCGCAGCCAGGCCTCGATGTACTGAATGCCGACGCGAATGTTGTGGCGCAGGCCCGCCTGGGTGATGTCGCCGTGGGGCACGCGCACGAGATCTTTGGCAGTAACCTTGACGTCATCCCTCGCGACATCCAGCTGGTTCGGCCCGCTCATATGCTCGCCAAAGGCCTCGCGCGCAATTCCTATTAAACCGGGATGGGCGACCCAGGTGCCGTCGTGCCCGGCGCGGGCCTCGCGCTCTTTATCCGCGCGCACTTTTGCCATGGCCACCTCGTTGGCTGCTTCGTCACCGCGTATGGGAATCTGCGCCGCCATCCCGCCCATGGCGTGTGCGCCGCGTCGATGACAGGTCTTGATCAGCAGGTTCACGTATGACTTTAAGAAATGCCGGTCCATAGTGACGTCGACGCGGTCGGGCAAGAGGTAGCCACGATTCCCGCCCAAACATTTAATGAAGCTGAAGATGTAGTCCCAGCGACCGCAGTTAAGGCCAACGCAGTGATCTCTCAGCTCGTAAAGAATCTCGTCCATTTCGAATGCGGCAGGCAGCGTCTCGATCAGCACGGTGACGCGCACGGTGCCGCGCGCAAGACCCAGCGCGTCTTCCGAATAGTCGATCACGTCGTTCCAGAGTCGCGCCTCGAGGTGACTCTCAAGCTTGGGCAGATAGAAGTAGGGACCCGTGCCTTTGGCAGCTAAAGCGGCATGGTTGTGAAACAGGTAGAGGCCGAAGTCGAACAGCGATCCCGACAGCTGCGTCCCGTCGATGACCAGGTGTTTCTCAGGCAGATGCCAGCCGCGCGGTCGCACCAGCAGGACGGCGGTCTCTTCGTTCAGCGAGTAGCGCTTGCCGGTCTCCGGTTTGACATATTCAATTGTGCCGTCAACGGCGTCGCGCAAATTGCGCTGACCTTCGAGCTGATTCACCCAGGTCGGTGAGGTCGAATCCTCGAAGTCGGCCATGAAGGCATTCGCGCCGCTGTTGAGCGCGTTGATCACCATTTTCCGGTCTACGGGGCCGGTTATCTCGACCGTTCTTTCGAGCAGGTCCAGGGGCGTCGGCCTGACGCGCCACTGCCCTTCACGCACTTTCTTGGTTTCTTCAAGAAAATCGGGGAGTTGCCCGCTCCTGAACCCGGCCATGCGGGCCTTCCTGAGCGCCAGAAGCCGCAGACGTTCGGCATTAAAACGCCGATGCAGCCCGGCCAGGAAATCGAGCGCCTCCGGGGTCAGAATTTCGGTTCCGAGATCGCTGTCCTCGGCATCGATTTGTATGTGTGAATCATCAGATTCTTTATTTAACAATGGACCGGCCCTCATGCTTGAGAATGTTCAATAGAAACATTACACTAGCGATCCTGCAAAATTACACAGTAAAAATTTTACAACGTAAATTTCACAATGACGGGACTGACCAGACAGGGGCATTTTCTCGGGCCAAAGCTCCGGGGGCTCCGTAAGCGCAGCGGCCTGACCCTAGAAGAGCTGTCCATGCGCTGCACGCAGCTCGACGCCAAAACTGCGCCCTCCACGTCCTATCTGAGCATGATAGAAACCGGCAAGCGGCTGCCCTCTCGCGAGGTGCTGGCGCTGCTTGCAGGGATCTTCCAAAAGTCTCCGTCCTGGTTTCTCGATGAAAATCCCGACGTGGCGCCGGTCGAGAAAAACGGTGGCGGCGGTGGTCTTGCAGGCGTACCCCTGGAGCCCGGTTTCCTGTTTTCGAAGGAACTGCTGCAGAGCGCACTGCCCGAACTGCTTAGCCAGTCGGGCACCACCGGCAAACAGTTCGCACACCTGTTGATACGCACTCACCAGGAGCTGCACCGCAACGAGTTCCCCGACCTCGAGCGCAGCGCTGAGGAGATCGGGCAGCGCCGCATGCCGCTGTCTGCGGATGAACTGCTGGCTGAATACAAGCGTCTCGGTCTCGAGATTTGCTGGTTCGACAGAAAGCCCGCCGCCTCGCAGGGCGTGCCCGCTCCGGCCACGATGTTGCGTTCGTTCTACGAGCCGCCGAACACGGTTTTTATTAACAAGCGCATGCAGAAAGAACCCGAGAGGCTCAAGTACGAGCTCGCAACATATCTTGGGCATAAGGTTTTGCACGACGGCGACGGCCAGAAGTCACCCCATGCCACGACCGGGCCCGTCGGATCGTCCGAAACGCTGAGTACGGGGATGGACACCCGGGACGTACTGCACGCATGGCGCGACTTCGAATGCAGTTTTTTTGCGGGCGCGCTGCTGTGTCCCAAGCTGCCGTTCAGGAGCTTTCTGCTGCGCGAGGGCTACAACGTCATGGCGCATCCCAAGCTCGGCGTTACGCCAGCGGTGATCATGCGGCGCATGACGGCCGTCTCGCCGTATCGGCCGTGGCACTACTTTGACGCCTACGAACCCGGCTTCCTGCGTGCCGTGTATCGCGGCAACGGCATCCCGCTGCCGTGGGGCAACATCAGCCTTATGACTGATCCATGCCCGCGCTGGGCAGTTTTTGATTTACTGGGCAAATCAGGTGCAACCCAGCCGCGCTCGCAGATCTCTATCATGCCGGGGGAGTCGGAAAACCGAATCTACTGCTGCCATTCGCTGCGCACGAAGGACGCGGCCGGTAACCCGCACGTGCTTTCCGTGGGCATCGACCTGCTGCCCGCTCTGCGCGACCAGATGCCGGATCCCGAGGCCTTGATCGCTGCACTCGCAGATAATGCCACCCAGGGCAACGGTCAAAGCGAAATGTCGGGTGAACTGGCCCACGGCATCATGACGGTATCGAAGGTTTTGAATATTCACTGGCTCGCTGACGCGCTGGAATCGCCCGCCACTATAATCTGCCGGCGCAGCACGACCTGCCCGCTAAGCAGGCCCTGCCGGG
>JABDLF010000015.1 GCA_013003115.1 Gammaproteobacteria bacterium | reverse complement strand
CTGCGCGCCCGGCGCGAACAGGGCCTTAGTGCCGAAGGCGCGGTGCGCTATGCATTCTCCACCGTCGGCGTTGCGCTGCTGGTCACCACCCTGATCCTGGTGGCTGGCTTCATGGTGCTGGCCCAGTCGAGCTTCGAAATCAATGGCGTCATGTCGATCCTGACCGCGATCGGCATCGCGCTCGCCCTGATCGTCGATTTCTTTTTCCTGCCGCCGCTGTTGATGGCGGTGGACGGCGATCCGGAATCCAAAGTTTCACCCATCACGGAGGTAAAGGATGAACCTGTACCCGTTAGCACGTAACACCCTGATCGCGCTGTTGGCCGTCGCGGCAGCCAATGCGGCTTTTGGCCAGACGCCGGAAGAGCGCGGCCTTGAGATTGCCAAAGAAGTCGAAGCCCGGGACGAGGGCTTTGGTGACAGCAGCTCGGTATTGACCATGATCCTGCGCAACCGGCATGGCCAGGAGGTCACCAGGCAGATGAAAAGCCGGGCACTGGAAGTGGCCGATGACGGTGACAAGAGCATGATCATTTTCGAAGATCCGGCCGACGTCAAAGGCACCGCTCTGCTGACCTTTTCGCACAAGGTCGATGACGACGACCAGTGGCTCTACCTGCCAGCGCTCAAGCGCGTTAAGCGTATTTCCTCAAGCAATAAGTCCGGGCCTTTTATGGGCAGCGAGTTTGCCTACGAGGATCTGTCGTCACAGGAAGTGGAAAAATACACCTACAAATACCTGCGTGACGAGACCGTTGACGGCACCGACTATTTCGTCATCGAGCGTTTTCCCGTCGACAAGAAATCCGGCTATACGAGACAGGTAGTCTGGATTGATCAGGACGAATACCGGGTGCGCAAGATTGACTTCTATGACCGCAAGGCATCGCACCTGAAAACCCTGGAGCTTGAACAATACCAGCGCTATCTGGATAAGTACTGGCGCCCCCTGCGCATGCACATGGTCAACCACCAGACCGGCAAGAGCACGGTGCTGACCTGGGCCGAGTACAAATTCAGAAACGGTTTCAGTGACAGCGACTTTAATCGCAACAGCCTGCAGAAGGCTCGTTAGTCATGCGCGCTTTGTACCGGCGGCAACCTTGGTTGTTTCTGCTGCTTTTACTGGCCGGCCACGCGACGCCTGCTCTGGCGGAGGTCTCGGGCGACGTCGGCGTTGAGGCGCGCGCATTCTTTCATGATCCGCTGGACTCACGTCAGCATGATGCAGGCCTGTCGATATACGTCGCACCGGAGTTCTACACCGACTGGGACGACGGCGACCAGCGGCTGGTTTTCGCGCCCTTCGCAAGGCTTGACCAGCATGACAGCGAACGCAGCCACATCGACCTGCGTGAGTTTTACTGGCGCAGGAGTTTTGCCAGCGCCGAGCTGGCCATCGGGCTGCGGAGAGTGTTCTGGGGTGTCACCGAATCGCGCCATCTCGTTGACATCATCAATCAGACTGATTTCGTCGAGAATCTCGATGGCGAGGACAAACTGGGCCAGCCCATGATCAGTCTCCGGCTGATAAGAGACTGGGGTAACCTGGAGTTTTTCCTCATGCCGTATTTCCGCGAGCGCACGTTCGCTGGCGTCGAGGGCAGACCCAGAACGCGCTTCACCGTTGACACCGACAGTCCGGTCTTTGAGTCGGGCGCAGGAGAAAAGCATCTCGACTGGGCAGTGCGCTGGAATCATTACATCGGTGATTTCGACGTCGGCGTGGCGCATTTTTCCGGCACCGCCCGGGATCCACGCTTCGTGCCCCGCTTTGGCGGCGCCGAGCCGGCACTGGTTCCTTACTATGACCAGCTGGAACAAACGAGCGTTGACCTGCAGGCCACCAAGGGCGGCTGGCTATGGAAGCTTGAGCTTGCCAGCGGTGAGCAGCGCGACCAGCGGTTCACCGCCGCTGTGAGTGGGTTCGAATACACGCTCTACGGGGTTTTTGAAAGCGCTGCGGACCTGGGCCTGATAGCCGAGTACCAGTTTGATGACCGTGGTGCGGCAGCAACGCCTTTTAACAATGACATCGCCTTCGGCGGCCGCCTCGCCCTCAACGACACCCAGAGCTCGGAGCTCCTTCTTGTCACCGGCATAGATATGGATAACCAGAGCCGCTTCACGAGCGTTGAGGGCAGCCGCCGTTTTGGTCAACAATACAAGGGAACGCTGGAGATACGGCTTTTCAGTAACGTCGCCGAGAGCGACCTGTTCGCCGACCTGCGCGACGATGACTATCTTGAGCTGAGTTTCGCGCGCTTCTTCTGATCAAAAGCGGCTGATCCACAGGCTTGTGCGGGCCGCATCGGGGCGTCAGATCTGCTGGCCGACTTCCCGTCGGAACATGCCCGTCTGAATGTACTTATCCTCGTCCATGGTTCGCACGACCTGGTTGCGGCCGCGATCCTTGGCACGATAAAGGGCCTCATCAGCAAGCTGCAAAAATCCCTCTTTGCTACGCTCACTCTCACCCGGGTTCAGGTGCGCGAGCCCGATACTGGTGGTTATCACGCCCGACACCTTCGAGCCACTGTGCGGGATACCCAGCGATTCGATCTGCGACCGTATGTGCTCGGCAGCCTCGACCGCGTATTGCTCCATCGAGTCGCTCAGCATAACCACAAATTCTTCGCCGCCGTAGCGTCCCACAAAATCGAGCGGACGCCTGCCAACGGGCGCAAGCACCTTTGCAACCAATTTAAGACAGTTGTCACCAGCCTGATGCCCGTACACGTCGTTATAGTGCTTGAAATAATCGATATCGATCATCAAAAGGGCAATCGGCTTCTTCTCTCTCTTTGCGTTCCGCCAGGCCAGATCGAACTTTTCGTCGAAGGACTCGCGATTCCGAAGGCCGGTAAGGCCGTCGTGACCAACGCGAAAATCGAGCGCGTTCTCGCGCAGAAAATCCATCCGCCGCGCGCGTTCCAGCGTATACAGACCGAGCACCCCGACCAGGTTGCTGAAGCCAAAATATAAACCTTTATAGACGAAGCCGGCTGCAGACGAGTCACCAAGAAAACCCGTCGCTATGAAGGCACCCGCAAGCAGCACAGCCGTAAACAACGCCTGCCAGAAAAGCAGGCCGAGCAGGTAATACATATAAAAAGTGATTACCAGAAAGCCGGCAAATCGAGAGGGCACACCGTATTTCGCGCCCACATGTTCGAGAACGAGAAAACTGCCGCCGAGAGCAAGTGTCACGAGGATAGATCCGATGGCCATCAGGCCCGGTTGCTGAGGCCTGGCGCTGAGTACCATGCCGACGATAATCGCAGGCAGCACAACACCGCCAGCAAGGCCCAGAGACCAGCGATGAAATTCCGCTGGCAAGAACCTGTAATCGAGCGCCGCCTGGAAACCGACGAACAACAGGCCGATAAGCAGCGAGATACGCAGAAGGAAAACCACGCTGGCGCGGTGACGCTGGCGAAAGACTTCTTCGAGGCGGCGCTCAAATACAAGGGTCCCAAAGCCGGCCGTGAGCTGCTGCTCATAGGGAGACTGATTGAGTGCGCTGATGTTCGCCTGGGCCAATATTTCTCCCCGCCCTCGTTCGCTGGCGTCCTGCCATCCCGGTAAATTGAGCCTAACGCTGCGAGTCTAGCACCCTGAACCAGTCGCAAATCGGGCCTGCGTCAAGAATTCAAGAAGCCGATCGCAAGATTCACCATTCGCAGCCATGACCATCCGAACCCCGTCTGCGGCCAGCGTTTTCAGTCCTCGCCGCCGGACACGCCGTCACGACGGAAGCGCCGGCGAACCGCGCGTATGCGATCGAGCACGGACTCCGCACTCTCTCCATCGGGATTTGCTGCGCTGCCGGCGTGCGGCTGGCCGCGCAGCTGGCTTTCGACCTGCGCGAGCAGCTCGTCGAGCCCTGCCATGTTCTTTTGCTCATCTGACCGGGGATAAACTCGATCCGCCGCCTCGAACAGGTCTATCCAGCGCTCGCTCCTGCGCCCTGCCTGCACCACCTCATAGAAGATCATGCTTTTCCTGCCAGGGAGCTGCAGAAGATTGAGCACGGCGGCAACAAGAGAAACCGGGATCAGTATTGCATCGCGCAGACCGTCCACTACGAGCTTTGCCTGCAGCACAAGCGCGTCACGAACAATGGTCGCTTTGTCTGGTAATGCTCGTGGCAGTTCAGGTTCAGGTGTCATGTTGTTGTTCCCGGGTAGTCGAAACCTCCCTGCATTCTAGCGCGGCCCGTAAGTTGACAGCCCCCGGCGCTGGCCGTTGTGCCAAACATTGTTTAATGTGGTGGACTTTTTAAGGAGGCCCGGTCTTGCCAAGGTTCGTCAGCTCTTCCGACTACAGACACACCGATACGCCGAAGCTGGGCGTATTGCTCACAAACCTGGGCACGCCCGAGGCGCCGAAAGCGGGGCCAGTGCGACGCTACCTGCGTGAATTCCTGAGCGATCCGCGTGTTGTTGAGGTGCCCAGGGTACTTTGGTGGCTCATTCTCAACTGCGTCATCCTGGTGATCCGGCCGCGGCGTTCGGCCGAGGCCTACGGAAAAATCTGGAGCGATGAAGGCTCACCATTGCTCGTGCATGCACAGGCGCAATGCGATGCCGTCGAGCAGAGACTTAAGCGCGATTTGCCCGGGCGAGTCGAAGTCAGCCTCGGCATGCGCTATGGCCGGCCGGCCATCGGCATGGCGCTCCGCGAGCTCAAGAAAGCGGGCATTCAGCGGCTGCTGGTGCTGCCCCTTTATCCTCAGTATTCGGCCTCGACCACGGGCTCGACGTTTGACGCCGTCAGCACCGAATTGAAGAAATGGCGCTGGGTTCCTGATCTGCGATTTATCGCGCGTTACCACGACGAGCCTGGGTATATCGCTGCACTGGCCGCCAGTATCCAGGAACACTGGGACAAACACGGGCGAGGCGAGCGCCTGCTGTTCTCCTTTCATGGTTTGCCGCAGAAATACCTCGACAAGGGAGATCCGTACCACTGCCAGTGCCACAAAACTGCGCGGCTGGTCGCAGAATCCCTGGATCTGCCCGAGGCGCGCTGGCACCTTGCTTTCCAGTCGCGTGTCGGCGCCGAACCGTGGCTCAAACCTTATACCGACGAGGTGCTGCAGGAATGGGGACAGGCGGGTATGGGGGTTGTCGACGTCGTTTGCCCGGGCTTTTCTGCGGACTGCCTCGAAACACTCGAGGAGATCGCGATGCAAAACGCCGAGATGTTCGAGGAGGCTGGCGGCAAGTCACTGCGCTACATCGACGCACTCAATGAGCGGGCCGACCACATCGACTTTCTCACCCAGCTCATTATGCGCAACCTGGCAGGCTGGCCCGAAGCAGCAACCGGCTACGATACGACGCTGGCGGCCAGCGAGGCCGTTGCGAGCAACGAGCGCGCCCGCAAAATGGGTTCGAAGATCTGACGCCCGCAATGCTGAGTCGTTTTCTTGAAATCAGCCTCCATAGCCCGGACATCCTGACCTCCCTGGACTTCTATCGCGGGCTCGGATTTAAGGAACTCCTGACCAGCGACGCTCATCCCCACCCATACGCGGTAACCAGCGATGGGCGAGCCTGTATCGGTCTGCATCAGCGTGCTGCCGATGCGCCAGTGATCAGTTTCGTTGTTCCCGAACTCGCCGCGGTCGTTGCACGAGGCCTGCCGGAAGGTCTCGAGCCCATTTATACGCGGCTGGGCGAGGATGACTTCCACGAAGCTGGATTCGTTGACGGCGATGGTCATGTTCTCACTTTCCTCGAAGCCCGGACTTTTTCGCCGCCTGCTTTTGGCAGCGACGAAACCAGCCTGCTCGGTTATTTCGAGGGCATTGTGCTGCCGAGCAGTGACCTCGACACGGCTGCAGCCAGGTGGGAAAGCCTGGGGTTCGTTGCTTTGGATGACCCGGAGTCTTCTGCCGGAAGCGTGCTGCTGACGAGCGACGCTCTGAACGTCCATCTTCGTGATCGCGCGCAAAACAGGGAACCGGCGCTGTTGTTTTCCGGGCCCGATCTTGAGGCGCGAATAGCGCTTCTGAAACAGCGGGACTTTGCGTTTGAGCAGGAAATTCCGGGTAAAAGGGGCGCATGCCTCAAAACCCCGGAGGGCCTTGCGATCCGCTTGCTCGGTGATTCCTGACTCCAGGTAATGCCACCTGGCCGATAAGCCCCGCTAGCGAAGCTCTGCGCACAAACGATTGATGAGCTGCCGGGCCTGTCCGAGATATCCGCCTCCGAACAGGTTCAGGTGATTGAGTACGTGATAAAGCTTGTGCAGGTCCCGGCGCACCGGGTACCCCGGATCAAGCGCCCACGCGGCGGAATACGCACAGTAGAAGTCCTCGCCAAAGCCACCGAACAGCTCGGTCATGGCGAGATCGGCTTCGCGGTCTCCGCAATAGACTGCAGGATCAAACACAACGGGCGCGCCACTGTCGTCTGAGAACCAGTTGCCGCCCCAGAGATCCCCATGCAGAAGGGACGGGCGCGGCTGATAGTCGCTGTAAAAGGCGTCCAGATTCTGCAACAGAAAACCGGCGTCTGCCGAACCCAGCTGGTGACCATTTTTTTTCGCCAGGGTGAACTGGAAACCAAGTCGATGTTCGCGCAGAAACTCTGCCCAGCTGTCGGTCCTGGCATTCGGCTGCGGGGTTGATCCTATGTAGTTATCGCGGTGCCAGCCAAAGTTACTCGCTTGAGCTCCGTGC
>JABDLF010000009.1 GCA_013003115.1 Gammaproteobacteria bacterium | reverse complement strand
GGTCAAAATCGAGCCCCTCTGTTTTGTCACACAGGTTTTTGAAACTCGCCATGTAGCCCATGGGCGCGTCGAGCCAGACGTAAAAATATTTATCCGTCTCGCCAGGTATACGAAAACCGAAGTAGGGTGCATCACGACTGATGTCCCAGTCCTGCAGGCCCTGCTCGAACCATTCTGCCAGCTTGCTCGACACGGAAGAGTGCAGGTGGCCGGCGTTGATCCACTGCTCAAGCATCTTCGAAAAGTCATCGAGTTTGAAAAAGAAATGCTCGGTTTCTTTTTGCACCGGCGGCGTGCCCGAGATGGCCGACACGGGGTTTTTAAGATCGCCGGGGGCATAGGTCGAGCCGCAGGACTCGCAGCTGTCACCATATTGATCCGGCGTGCCGCAGCGCGGGCATTCGCCGCGCACATAGCGATCCGGCAAAAACATCTTGCGCTCGGCATCGTAGGCCTGGGTGATGGTTTTTTTCCTGATGTGCCCGGCGTCCTGCAGGCGGCTGAAGATCAGGCGCACGAACTCGCGGTTCTCCTTCGAGTGCGTGGAATGGTAGTTATCAAACTGCACCTGGAAATCGGCAAAGTCCTGCTGGTGATCTGCGCTGACCTGCTCAACCAGCTGTTCGGGTTCAATGCCCATTTCTGTCGCCCGCAGCATGATGGGCGTGCCGTGGGCATCGGCGGCACACACGTAGTGGCACTCGTGCCCGCGCAGTTTCTGAAAACGCACCCAGATATCAGTCTGAAGGTATTCCACCAGGTGGCCGATATGCAGCGGTCCGTTTGCGTAGGGCAGGGCGCTGGTGACCAGAATTGCTCGCTTGTTCGCGCTCATGGACCTCTATTCTCTTGTGCTTGTTGCCGCGCGGTGCCATCCCTTCGCGCAGCGGAATTATGCCACAGCGCCCACGGTCGGATTGCCGGGAATACGGATTGCGGCGGCCGGCAGGCACGCCGGGCTGTAGCGGTTTTGCTAAGATGGATGCTGACTTTCATGGGCAGGGCAGATTGGGGGGTTACTCTTGTTTTCACTGAGGTCGCGCAGGGACAAGTGGCGCATCCTTACGGTGGGTGCCGCGAGCTTCCTGACAATCTTTCCGCTTTGCGCCTGGCGCCACCTCGATATCATCGAGTCGGATATCTATGATCGGGTGACCGAAGCGATGACGCTGGCAAATATCGTTGGGTTGGATGTGAGCGTGAATGGTCGCGACGTCAACCTGACCGGGGGCTTGCCGGATACCGAGTACCAGCGTGCGGTCGGCTTGATTGAGGCGCTGCCGGGCGTCAGAAAGGTAGCGTCGACGCAAGCGGTGCAAAACGAGGGCGGTGAAAATTGATCTATCTCATCGGGCAGATTTTCTTTTGCCTTGCCCTGGTGGGCATGGTGGGGCTGCTTGTGGGCTGGCTGGTGCGCGGCATTGGCACGCATCAGAAAGAAAAGGAACTCGAGGCGACCTGGCGGATGCGCCTGCGCCAGCGCGACAGCATGTTGTCGAAAATGGCCAATGAGCTGGCAGATCGCAGAGACCCTTCAAGCGCTGCACCCCGACCGGTCGCATCGGACGCACAGGTGACGAAAGAACTCGATGAGCTCAGGCGAATTGCGCGTGATCGCAATACGCAGCTGGCCCAGCTGCAGGGGAAGATTTCCAAGCGCGACGCGCAAATCAGCCAGCTTTTCGCGGAGATCCGCCGGATAGGAGGACAGCCGGCAGTGGACAAGCTGATCGGGCAGGTGAACACCGGCGATTTTCTCGACAGCGGTATGCACAGGCTCAGCGATCTGTTGCCAAAACCGAAGTCTCAGGCGACGCCGACGCCCGAGGCGCCGGTTGCCGTTCCAGCCGCGCCTGCGGTCAAGGACGATCCCAGTGACCGTACCCATCCGGAAAAAGCATCATTGCAGCAGGCCTCGGTGTCCGTTGACAGCGAGCCGGATGAGCTCGCCTTTATCTACGGAATCAGCCCGGCGCTCGAAAAAAAGCTGTTGAAATTAGGTATCACTCGCTACCGGCAAATCGCAGATTTTACGGAGGGCGACATCAGGCGTACCGCGCAGGCGATTGGCATCGAGGCCGCACAGATAGAGGAAGAAAACTGGGTTGAAGGGGCTCGCCAGGAACACCTGGCAAAGTACGGCGAATTGGTTTAGCCCGCTTTCTTCTTTTCGCGGGGAGCGTAAACCTCGAATGTCTGCTTGTTAAACGCCTTGAGATAGGCTTCTTCGCCGGCGATGAATCGCTGATCCAGCAACTCCTTGAGTGAGCTATCCATGGAGCGCATGCCAAGCGCTGCCCCCGACTGAATCGCGTTCTCCAGCTGATCGATTTTACCCTGTCTGATCAGGTTGCCGATCGCCGAGCTGTTGACCAGGATTTCCAGCGCCGCCATTCTGCCTTTGTCGTCTTTTCGCTTGACCAGCTGCTGAGAGACAACGCCACGCAGAGACGTTGACAGCATCGTCCTGATGCCGGCCTGCCGATCTACCGGAAACATGTTGATGAGCCGGTCAATGGTCGGTGCTGCGCCGTTAGTGTGCAGGGTTCCCATAACCAGGATGCCCGTCTCCGCTGCAGTCACTGCAATGCTGACCGTTTCGAGGTCGCGCAATTCACCCACCAGCACAACATCAGGGTCTTCTCGCAGGGCCGAGTGCAGGGCCTCGGCAAAGCTGTCGGTGTGAACGCCTACCTCGCGCTGGCTGATCAGCGCCTTCTTCCGATGATGGACGAATTCGATGGGGTCTTCGATGGTGATGATGTGGACGCCCTTCCTGGAATTGATGTAGTCAATCATCGCGGCGAGGGTGGTGGATTTTCCCGATCCGGTTTTGCCCGTCACCAGGATCATGCCCTGCTTGTGCAGGCACATATTAGCCATGACCTCGGGAAGATTCAGTTCCTCAAAGCTGAGCGCCGCATTGGGTATGGCGCGGAAAACAGCCCCAAGGCCGCCGAGGTGACGAAACACGTTTACCCTGAATCGGGCAACATCATGAATGCTGTACGCAAAGTCGCAGCCATCATTCGCCGCAAAAACCTCCCGCGCGTTCTCATGCATGATTTCCATGAGCATTTCTTTCACATTCTCTTGATCGAGAGGATCCTGGTGCAGAACCTGCAGGTCGCCGTTGATGCGCACGCGCGCGGCATCGCCAGCGAGGATGTGCAGATCTGACCCCTTTTTCTCAAGGGCCATCTTCAGGAATGAGTCGATCTGGTTCACTTCAGGCTAGCTCAGGTGTTCTTTGGGCAGAATGCTTCGATCGGTAATGTGGCGCACAAACGGCCGCTTGTCGACAGCGTGGAAGAACGCCTCGTTGGGATCGACCTGCTTTCTTACGACGGCATCAAGCAGGGCCTGGTCCATCAGCTGCATGCCCTGGTCCTTGCCAGTCTGAAGTGCCGTCGTCAGCTGGTGGGTCTGCTCGCTCGTTATCAGTTTGGCAATGGCCCGGTTCATCACCATGACTTCGACAAGGGCTCGCCGGTTCTTGCCGTCAGGCGTGCGCAAAAGAATCTGGCTTATGACGCCGATCAGGCTCTGACTCAGAAAGCTCTTAACCTGTTCGCGCTGATCCGAGGGCAATGCGTCAATAATCCGGTCGATAGTCTTTATGGCGCCGGTCGTATGCAGCGTGCCGAGAACCAGGTGGCCGGTTTCCGCAGCCATCATCGCCATACTAATGGTTTCGGGATCGCGCATCTCGCCGACAAGAATGACATCCGGATCTTCGCGCAGCGCAGCGCGCAGGCCGGCCGCGAAGCTCGGCACATGAGTCCCCACTTCGCGCTGGATAACCTGGGAGCGCTTGCTGGGGTGGATGAATTCTATTGGATCTTCGAGGCTGATTATATTTGCTTTGCTGTTCGTATTAATGCTGTCGATCATTGCGGCGAGAGTGGTCGATTTTCCGGTGCCGGTCGACCCCGTCACCAGAACCATGCCCTGGTGATGCTGCGTCAGCTTCTCCACTACAGGCGGGAGGCCCAGCTTCTGCAGGCTCGGAATATCCTTGGGAACGAACCGTAAGGTCGCACCCAGCCCGGTGGCTTTGCGATAGACATTTACACGGAATCGCCCGACCTCCGGCGCCATGTAAGAGAAGTCGACATCTTTGCCTGACCTGAGTTTCTGAGCCTGGTTGTCCGTGAGGATCTCGGCGATGTAGGACTCGAGTTCGGACTCGGGCAAATCGCGAAACTTGATGGGCATCAGCTCGCCGTGCATGCGCAGCAGAGGCGGCAGCCCTACTGCAAGATGCACGTCGGAGCAGCCCTGGGCCTGACCCAGCTTAAGAAACGCGTCGATTCTGGCCATTAGCCGGCGGTTGCCCTGGCCATCAGGTCATCGAATATGCTTACTAGTTCTTCCATTGTCTGATGCCGGTCCTCAGGAGCAAGGGCCATGCATTTTACAACGACATCGTTGAGTTCGTCAGGAATATCGGGATTGACAGCCTTGGGTTCTGGTGCGCCGCCCTGCACGTGCTGATACATGACAGCCATATGATCGCCCTTGGTATAGGGCGGTTTGCCTGTCAGCATTTCGTACATGATTACGCCCGTGCTGTAGATATCCGAAGTCTCGGCTACTTTTTTGCCGAGAATCTGCTCGGGCGCCATGTATTTTGGCGAGCCAATCACGTAGCCGGTTTTGGTTAAGTCGGCGCTTTCGTTGGCCGACTGTGCGGCTGCGACGCCGAAGTCCACCACCTTCAGGATTCCTTCATCGTTGATGAGGATGTTCGCCGGCTTCAGGTCGCGATGGACAATGCCAACGCCGTGGGCTGCAGTCATACCCGCCGCGATGTCGCGCGAAAACTTGAGAACCCGGTTCAGCTCCAGCGGTTCGTCATCAACCAGTTCGGCGCCGAGGGTGTGCGAAGGAAAGTACTCCATTGAAATCGCGTAAAGGCCGCCTATGCTCAGGAAGTCATAGATCCTGATTACGTTCGGGTGAGTAATCTTCCGCGAATAGCGCAATTCGTGCACGAAGCGCTGCATCATTTCCTCATCTGACGCTATTTGTGCATTCAGGAACTTGAGAATAATTTCTTCATCCACGGCCGTGTCTTCCATGAGCAGCACCGTACCGAAGGCGCCCTTGCCGATACGCTGAACGTATTTGTAGCGATTCTCGAGGACCTCGCCTGGCGAAAGCTTGCTGATATCCAGCCGCCTGCTCTTCGCCGCGGCCTCCAGTGCTTTGGCCAGCCCCTCTCCCTCGACCAGCAGCGTCTTGCTGGCATCTGCATGAGCGCCGGTGTCGTCCTTGAGCGCGCCAGCGGTTTCCTCAGCCAGCGCCCGTTTGGCGTCGCGCGGTTTGGCCATCCTGGCGTCAATGCGGGCGATAGCCTCCACCGCAATGGTTTTAACATCGTCGAGTTCGTCGCTCACCAGTCGCGTGATGTGTTGCTTGACCTTTGTAGACTGTTCCCGGTTGGTCAATTGACCCACCGCTTTCAGGGCTTCGACTTTCAGGGTCTTGTCGGAACTTGCGGCAAGGGCGAGCAGTTCACTCACAATCTTGTGGCTGCCCAGCTTAGCCAGCGCCCGCACCACAACCGGCGCGGCCTGATCGCGTTTTTTGAGCATTTTCATCAGCGCCGGGACGGCCTGCGGGTTGCCTATCTCTGCAAGCGCATCAACTGCGCGCTCGCGCACCCACCAGTCCGAATCTTCCAGTGCCTCGACGAGATGGTCGAACGCGCGCTCGTCCTTGGTTGCATTAAGAATCTCGATGGCTGCCCGGCGAATCGATTCGTCGTCATCGCGTATAAGTTCGAGCACGGCGTCAACAACCTTGGGACCGCCAATCTTCGCGAGCGCATCCGCAGCCCGACCGCGCACCCACCAGTCTTCGTCCTGAACCGCAGACAAAAGCTGCTTGATTGAACCGGCGTTGCCAACTTCATTCAGCACCTCAACGGCTGCGCGCCGTGCGTACTCTGAATCATCCTTCAGCGCATCGAGCAGGTAGAGCGTCGTGTCCGGGTGGTTGACTTTGATCAGCAGGTCCACCGCCTTGCCCTGTATTTTTACATCGCCGTCGAGAAGCAGTCCGCAAAGCACCTTAACGTCCAGATCACCGTCCATCTTTTTCAGCGAGTCGAGAGCTGCCTCGCGAATGGACGGTTCGGAGTCCATCAGCTGACGCTGCAGTGCCTGCTGCACATCGGGTCGGTTGAATCGACCCAGAATCCGCACGATTTGCTCACGAATGGTCGTATCTTTGCCGCTTGTGCGGCTGATCAGGTCCGGCACCAGCGATTCGTCGGCTATTTCTCCGACGATGCGCATAACGTCACGCTTCTCGGTCTCGTCCAGCCCGTAGGCCTGCTGCATCAGGCCGCTGAGCCGCAGACGCTCTTTGTGTTGCCTGAGCACCTCAATGAGGCCTGCTTTGGATATTTTCGGGTCGCCGAGATGTGCCAGAAGCCGGTTCGGGTCAAAATTGTCTTTACTGATCATTGCCCAGGAAACGCCCTGTACGACTTTTTGGTGCGCGTGGGCGAGGCCCTGCACAAAATAGTCGAGGTTTTTATCGTTGAGCAGGCGCGCGAGCAGATCCACCAGGACGACCATCTGCTTCTTATCGGCTATTTCCAGCTGTTCGTATACTTTGGGTACCGCAGCCCCGCCGAGCCTGGCGGCCTTGTCCACGATCTTGGCCGTAGCCTCGTCGGTGGGGTCGCTGGCGGCCATGATCTGGTCAAGCAGCCGTTGCGCCTGGATGTTGCGGATAAACTTCACTGATTTCCTTAAGCAATCGGCGTGCTTTACTACAATGCCTCAGCCCATCGTCCGCAAGATGCGGTGGCATCAATGGACTCAGTCTTACGGGCCAGAATTCGCATTGCCTTCGGGCCGCCCTCCTTTTCCAAACGACGGCCCTCAAAAAGGTTACCATTACATGCCTGTCGCGGCGAGTGGCTAGCCCTTTATCCCGCAGGGCAGGTAGCCGGCAGCAGTGCGTATTTTTACATAATGGACTCCGGCGCGGGAGGTCATCGTCAGAATGCTGACATGTCCATAACCTGACCGCCGGCGTTTATCGAAAAAACAGTTCGCGAAAAAAGACTTTTTCTAATGTCCGAGAGCAAAAAAGAAGACCTGATCGAGGCCCTCGGCCAGTTCAAAGATCCCATGCTGGGCGTGTCGCTTGATGAAGCAAAAACGATCAAGGCGCTGCATTTTACAGACGGCCGGGCGGTGCTGGAAATTGAGCTGGGGTTCCCGGCGAAGAAATACGCCGCCGAGCTCAAGGCGTCGCTGACGCGGTTGCTTGGTCGTATGCCCGGGGTTGAAAGCGTGGAAGTTTCGGTTACCTCGAAAATTGTGTCGCACGCGGTGCAAGGCAACCTTAAACCTGTGGGTAAAATCAAAAATATCATTGCCGTAGCTTCGGGCAAGGGTGGCGTCGGGAAATCAACCACGGCGGTGAATGTGGCGCTAGCCTTGGCCGCCGAGGGTGCCAGCGTGGGGATACTCGACGCCGATATTTATGGTCCCAGCCAGCCCCGGATGCTCGGTCTTTCGGGCCAGCGGCCCGAAACCGTCGACAATAGCAGCATGAAACCGCTGCGGGGCCACGGAATCGAGTGCATGTCCATCGGTTTTCTGATCGATGAAGAGCAGCCTATGGTGTGGCGCGGCCCGATGGTGACACAGGCGCTCAGCCAGCTGATCTCGGACACACGCTGGGGCGAACTGGACTACCTGATCGTCGATATGCCGCCGGGAACGGGTGATATCCAGCTGACCCTGAGTCAGCGGGTGCCCGTCAGCGGTGCCATCATCGTGACCACACCTCAGGATATAGCGCTGCTGGACGCGCGCAAGGGACTCAACATGTTCAGAAAGGTCAATGTAAATGTTCTCGGAATTGTCGAAAATATGAGTACACATATTTGCTCGCAGTGTGGTCACGTTGAGGCAATCTTCGGCAGTGGCGGCGGGTCGCGCATGGCAGAGCAGTTCGATGTTCCGCTGCTGGGCCGCCTTCCCCTCGATATTTCGATACGAGAAGAAACGGATGCGGGCAAGCCCAGCGTCATTGCGGCGCCGGAAAGCGAAATTGCCACCGGCTATCGAAACGTCGCATTGCGGGCAAGCGCTGTGCTGTCGCTTGCGGCAAGAAGCTATGCGGGCCGCTTCCCCAATATTGTCGTGGAGAACACCTAAGTGAGTATCAAATCAGATCGCTGGATACGGCGCATGGCCGAGGAGTGCGCAATGATCGAGCCGTTTGAGGCCGGCCAGGTAAGATCCTCAGACGGTACGGAGCGCGTTTCATTTGGCACCTCGAGTTACGGTTACGATGTGCGCTGTGCTGACGAGTTCAAGATATTCACGAACATCAATTCCGCCATCGTGGATCCGAAAAATTTCGATGCGAGCAGCTTCGTCGATCTGAAGTCCGACGTTTGTATCATTCCACCGAATTCATTCGCACTGGCAAGAACAGTTGAGTATTTTCGTATTCCCCGGCAGGTACTTACCATTTGCCTCGGCAAATCCACGTATGCGCGATGCGGGATAATCGTGAACGTAACGCCGCTGGAACCCGAGTGGGAAGGACATGTCACCCTTGAGTTCTCTAACACAACGCCACTGCCAGCCAAAATCTACGCCAACGAAGGCATCGCGCAAATGCTTTTCTTCGAGTCTGATGAGGTTTGCGAGACCTCTTATCGGGATCGTCAGGGCAAATACCAGGGGCAGCGGGGGGTCACGTTGCCGCGGGCCTGACCGCGGTTGCAGGGGTATCGGGGCCGTCTTCGGTAAATCGCAGAGGCTCAGCCAGTCTCTTGCCGTCCAGCCATGTTGCGGATTCCCGCATCACTACCCGGCCTGATGCAATCCAGCCAAGCACCAGGGGATAAAGCCAGTGCTCGGTGGCCTGGATGCGAGTGCGAAGGGACTGTTCATCGTCCGCCTTACTGACGGGGATAACCGCCTGTGCGATCAGGGGTCCGCCATCAAGCTGCTCCGTTACAAAATGTACGCTTGTGCCATGCTCCTTGTCGCCCGCCGCCAGCACTCTCGCATAGGTATCAAGCCCCGGATATTTCGGCAGTATCGACGGATGGATATTCAGAATGCGCCCGGGAAATGCGTCGAGCACGGCCGTGCCGATAATGCGCATGAAGCCCGCAAGAACAACGAAATCGATGCGGGCGTCGGTGAGGGCCGAGCTTATCGCCTCATTCCAGTCCTCTGGACCGGAAAAGTCCACAGGTGAAATCAGGCGCGTCTCGATGCGGGCTGCGCGTGCGCGCTCCAGAGCGCGGGCACGCGGCTGGTCACTGATCACCAAGGCAACGTTGACCGCTAGCGTGCCCGATTTCACCCTGTCGATGATGGCCTGCAGGTTACTGCCGTTTCCGGAGGCGAGTACGGCCATCCTCACGGCTGGCGCTTGTCGTGATTTCACGACTCGATCCTGAGCCCTTCGCCGCCGGCGTGAACCTTGCCGATAGCGAAAACGCGCTCGCCATTGGCCTCGAGTATCGCCGTGGCCCTCGACGCATCACGGGCCCTTACGATTGCGACCATGCCGATGCCGCAGTTAAACGTGCGTAGCATTTCGGCATCGGCGATATTTCCCGTTGTCTGCAGCCATTCGAATATGGGTGGCCGCTCCCAGCTCTTCGCGCTGATTATGGCGCCGAAACCCGCTGGCAGAACCCGCGGCAGGTTCTCTGGGAGCCCACCGCCGGTAATGTGCGCAAAAGCACTCACCTTGACCTCGCCTGAGAGTGCTAGCATGGAGCGGACATAGATTCGCGTTGCGGCCATGAGCAAGGTCAGGACGCCTTCGCCTTCAAGCTGCTCGCTTGAGGGATCGGGGCACCTCTCAAGTACTTTTCGGATCAGCGAATAGCCGTTCGAATGAGGGCCGCTGGAGGCGAGCCCGAGGATTACGTCGCCGTCTGCAATCCTCGATCCGTCAATTAATTGGTCTTTTTCTACGACACCTACGCAAAAGCCAGCCAGGTCATAGTCGCCCGCCGCGTACATGCCGGGCATTTCTGCGGTTTCTCCGCCAATCAGGGCCATGCCTGCCTGGCGACAGCCTTCCGCGATTCCTGAAATGACGTCTCGCGCGACCGCAACCGTAAGCTTACCGGTGGCGTAGTAGTCGAGGAAAAACAGCGGTTCGGCACCAGTCACGGCGACGTCGTTCGCGCACATGCCGATCAGGTCTATGCCAATGCTGTCGTGCTTGTCGTTTGTAACGGCGAGTTTGAGCTTCGTGCCAACGCCGTCCGTGCCGGATACGAGCACGGGGTGCCGATAGCTACCTGGCGGAAGTTCAAAAAGGCCCGCAAAGCCACCCAGTTGACCCATGACGCCGGGCCTGTGGGTTGCCTTGACCAGGGGCTTAATGGCTTGTACGAGGTCGTCGCCGGCATCGATATCGACGCCCGCATCGCGGTATGTCAATGAATCCGTGTCTTTCAATATGCTCCCCCGGGAACGCGCTGACCTGCAATCGGTATAATGCCGCCAGTCGCCGGGCATTGGCTCGGGGGCGGCAATATTCTACACAAGCGCAAGCCCTATACGGCAATCCGGCCGGATCTGGCTTGACGCAACTGACCGAGCATGAGGCTGAGTGTGCGAACACCTTTAACTGCGGGCGTGGCTTTTATCGCGAGCTTCATGGCGCTATTTCTTGCCGGGGCTGCGCAGGCTGCACGCGTTGACAATCTTTATACCGCGCTGGTTCCGGTTGAGGATCGTTCCGCCGAGGTGCGCGAAGAAGCCATTGGCGCTGCTCTGGCGGCCGTGCTTGTTCGGGTGGCCGGGTCGCGGGGCGCCGCGCGCAGTCCGGAACTCGAGCCGCTTCTCGACAACGCTGCGTCCTACGTACAGGTCTTCAGGTACGAGGCCGGGTCCGACGGGCTTTATTTGTCAGTGACCTTTGATGGCGCCGCACTGGGTCAGGCGGTTGCGGGAGCAGGCGTCGCAGTATGGGGCAGGGAGCGGCCCGAGGTAATCATCTGGCTGGCGATTGACTATGGCGGCGGGCAGCGAGTGCTTTTGTCTTCTGACAGCGACGGCAGCGTTGCGAATGCCATCGTGAAGGCGGCTGAGGCCAGAGGTTTGCCGATCAAGTTTCCGCTGATGGATGCGCAGGATCGTCAAAATATCAGCTTTGCTGATGTCTGGGGTGGTTTCAACCAGACGGTCGAGTCAGCATCCGAGCGTTATCAGGCAGACGCAATTCTGGTAGGGCGGGCGAGGCGGCGAGCTGGACGCAGGCTCGGCGTCGACTGGAAGCTTTACTATGCATCAGCGGTGATGGCGAGCGAGGGCGGCATTACCGAGGGCATCGAAAACGCGGCGGATTTTTTTGCTCGAAAGTTTGTTGTCGGCGGAGAAACCTCGCAGACCGATCAGGTGCAAATCGAAATTGTTGGCATAGCATCGGTTGCAGATTTTGCGCGCGTGCTTACGCATCTTGAAAACCTCTCGGTTGTAGACGACGTGCAGATTTCGACGGTCAATGGCAACAGCTTTGTTTTTGATCTGCATTTGCTGGGTTCCGTCGACAAGCTGCGGGGGGCTATCTCGCTCGGCGACGTACTGCTGGAATCAGCACCGCCGCCGGCGGACGTGCCTGGCCAGGTGCTGCGCTTTCGTACGCGTCCATGAACATATCAGCCATTCCAAACATTTTGAGCGGGTTCAGGATGCTCCTGATCCCTCCGGCAATCTGGATGCTGCTTTCCGGTCGCTATCCTGCTGCGACTGCAATAATTTCGCTCGCGGTTTCAACCGACGTGCTGGATGGATTCCTGGCGCGGCAGTTCGGCTGGCGCAGCCGGGCCGGCGCCATACTGGATCCGGTCGCCGACAAGCTTCTATTCGCGAGCGTGTTCCTGACCCTGGGGTATCTTGGTCATATTGAAATCTGGCTGATGGCCCTGGTTATCGGCAGGGACCTCATCATTGCTATCGGGGCCTTTGCATATAAAAAGCTGATCGGGCCTGTCGTTGCTGCCCCCAGCTTCATCAGCAAGATGAATACTCTTATGTTGTTCTTTTTTACGGCAGCTTTGCTTTTGAACCTCGCTGGTTTCGCATGGGTTCGCGATGAATACGTGGAAGCACTGCGCGCGGTTGTGGTTGTCACGGTTGTAAGCAGCGGCCTGCAATATGTTTGGCACTGGGGATACAAGGCCTGGGAAGCGAGGCGTCCTGATGAAAGCTGAAACCGGAATCCTGAGGCTGCTCGTTTTTCTCGGTGCGGGCTGGCTTGTGTATTTACTGGCCCCGATCCTGACGCCTTTTGTTGCAGCCGGCTTGCTTGCCTACCTCGGTGATCCCCTGGTCGATCGACTGCAGAAGATGAAACTGGGGCGGACGCCCGCGGTGGTCCTGGTGTTCGTATTGATCTTCGTATTGCTGATTTCGCTGGTGGCGCTGGTCGGGCCGCTGATCAAGGCGCAGGTAGCCGTGCTGGCAAAGCAACTGCCTGTGTATGTGAGCTGGCTGGAGAGTCATTTTCTACCGCGCATCATTGACCTGCTTGGAATCGAAAAAGGCGATACCGAGATCGGGCTTGCGGCGCTGCTGGCGGACAACTGGCAAAAGGCGAGCGGCTATGCCGGAAATGCGCTGGCCACAGTTTCGCGAGGTGGCGGCTTTATTGTGACCGGCATCATCAATCTCTTCCTGATTCCTGTGGTTACTTTTTATTTGTTGCGCGATTGGGACGAGATCGTAAAGCGCGCAGCGGCGCTGGTTCCTGATTCGCGGCAGGCCGAAATATTCGCCCTGTTCAGGGAGTCAGACAAGGTGCTGGGCGCTTTTCTGCGCGGACAGCTTCTGGTGATGTTCGGACTTGCGATCATCTATACGGCAGGGCTTGCCCTGGTCGGCCTCGACAATGCGCTCGCCATCGGCGTGGTAGCGGGCGTTGTCAGCTTTGTGCCATACCTCGGACTCTTCGTGGGCATTGTTCTTGCGGGCCTGGCGGCGATAGTGCAGACCGGCAGCATTCTTACCGTCGCGCTGGTGGTGGTGGTTTTTGTTGCGGGACAAATGGTTGAAGGGATGTTTTTGACCCCTAAACTCGTTGGCAATCGTATAGGACTGCATCCCGTTCTGGTGATTTTCGCCGTCATGGCGGGCGGTCAGCTTTTCGGCTTTTTCGGCATCTTGCTTGCGCTACCCCTCGCTGCCGTCGTGTCTGTCGCGGCGCGCTTTGCGTATCGCCACTACCGTGAAGAGCTGGGCCACCCGGTTCCCCCGGCGCAAGACCCGGACTGACCCCCGTGGCGGAGCAGCTTCCCCTGGCCGTCGGGCTTGAAGACAACGCACGCTTCAGCACTTTTTTCGCCGGGCCCAATGAAATCGCCGTCAGGCACCTGATGTCCCTGGTGCGCGAGCGGGTCCCGGTTACGTGGATCTGGGGGCCACAGGGCTCAGGAAAAAGTCATCTGCTCCAGGCGGTCAGCGCAGAGGCGGCCGAGCAGGGGCTCATGACAAGCTACGTGCCGCTGGGAAATGCCCAGGCGTCGCAACCGGCAATACTCGAGAACTGCGTTGACCGCGACCTCGTTTGTATTGATGACCTGCAGGTCGCCGCCGGCAGCGATGCCTGGGAGTTGGCGCTATTTGAATTATTTAACGGGCTGAATGAAAACGGTGGCGCGTTGCTGGTGGCAGCGAATGCGAGCCCACAGGAGACGCCCATTGGTCTCGAGGACCTGGCTTCGCGCCTGTCGTGGGGCCCGACGTTTCGCCTGCTGGCATTGTCAGACGGCGAGCGCATTAAGGCCCTGCGTCTGCGCGCACGTCATCGTGGCCTGGAACTTCCAGACGAGGTGGGTGACTGGCTCATCAAGCGCGTGCCAAGAGACATGAACTCGCTGTATCGCCTGCTGGATGCCCTGGATACGGAGAGTCTTGCGGCAGGAAGGCGCCTTACCGTGCCTTTCGTTCGCGGCATTTTTGACAAGCAGCAGTCGTCATGAGGTCCGCAGCACTCTCAGCCAGACAATGAGCGCTGCAAAGGTCGCTGTGCCAGCAAAGACCGTGGTCGTGGCAAACAACCGCGCATCCGGATTGGCCACTGCCTCCGTCAGGCCCCAGCCGATGTAAGGAACGAGGAGGAGGCTGGCCAGGCTGCAGGCCCGCTCAGAGCCCCTCGCAACCGCAGGCAGTATGCCGGCGAGAGGAGAGATCAATAACAGGCTGGCCAGCGAAGCATAGGCAGGCGGCCGGGCGCTGACGGCAAACCACCAGGCCAGCAGCACGGCGAGCAGAACCAGCCAGCAAAACAGCAGGACACCACGCGCGTAGCGCCTGTTCATTTCAGCCTCTGTGCAATTCCCGCAACACGCGCGCCAAGGGCACGCGCCAGCGTGCGCTCCTCATCTGACACCTTGCCGGTACCATCACTCGCCAGATGGCTTGCTCCATACGGCGTGCCGCCGGTCCTGGTGCTGCTGAGCGCTTCCTCTGTATACGGTATTCCGACGAGCAGCATGCCGTGGTGTAGCAGGGGGAGCATCATGGAGACCAGCGTTGTCTCCTGGCCCCCGTGCATCGTTGACGTGGAGGTGAAAACGGCTGCAGGTTTACCGGCCAGCTTTCCGGGCAGCCACAAAGCGCTTGTGGAGTCGAGAAAATACTTGAGCGGCGCTGCCATATTGCCGAATCGGGTCGGGCTTCCCATTACCAGGGCGTCACAGCTGACCAGGTCTTCGTGAGTGGCATACGGGGGTCCTTCATCGGGAATATCCGGGGCCACGGACTGTGTTTCGGCGCTCACTGCCGGCACTGTGCGGATGACCGCCTGCATTTTGCCGTTCGATTCGATACCCCTCGCAATCTCTTTCGCAAGCGCCGCGGTGGACCCATGCCTGGAGTAGTAAAGAACAAGAACGCGTCCACTCATTCGACTATCTCCAGTATCAATTCCGGCGGCCTGCCGATACGTGCACCGCGTTTGCTGACCACGATGGGTCTCTGCATCAGAATCGGGTGCTCCGCTATCGCCCGCAGAATCTCCGTATCACTGAGTGCTTTGCTGTCCAGTGCGAGCCTGCGGTATTCAGGCTCAGAGGTGCGAAGTAAATCCCGGGGCGCAATGCCCAGCTTCTTAACGATAGCGGCGAGTTCGTCCTCGCTCGGCGGTTCTTCGAGGTACGCGACAATGCGCACGTCGAGGCCGCGATCAGTGAGCAGGCCCAGCGCCTGCCGCGATTTCGAACACTTCGGGTTGTGATAGATCTTGATAGTCATCGTTTTTTCAGTTTGCCATTCGCTCAGACACCGGGCCTGCCGGAAAATGTCGTCAAAACAGTGCTAATTCCTATGCGTGCCTGGCAATTATCCTTGACGGGTCAATGCCCCCTTGCTAGCTTGCTTTAGCAAGAGGCAAGGTTGAAGCTACAAAAATAACATGAGCGGATTCCCCAGATTCATAAAATGCGCGTTAGCCGTCCTGGCCCTGCACTTGTTGCTGGCGTGCGCCAGTGGCCCCCCGGTGCAGGAAATGAGTGATGCGCGCCAGGCGATCGCAGCGGTAGAGGGCGCTGATTCAAGTGATCGGGCAGCGCAGCTCCTGACCCAGGCGAGGGCCCTTCTGCAGAGCGCAGAGGCGAAGCTTCGGCGTGCAGCATTTAACGGCGCCAAGGCCGACGCGGTAGAAGCGCGCCGAAAAGCGATTGAAGCGCTGCAGGAACTGGAAGCAAAGGAGCGCAGCGACTGAAAAAAGCGCAGCGACGGCCCGGCCTTGCCTGATACGAAAAGCAGCGAACAGAGAGTCAGCAGAAAATGCCTTGTGACCGGCCGGGTTCAGGGCGTTTTTTTTCGTGCCTCTACGGCAACCAGGGCGCGCAATCTCGGCCTCGACGGTCACGCAATCAATCTGCCTGACGGGCGCGTCGAAGTGCTGCTGGCCGGTCCCTCCGGCAAAGTAAGCGAGTTGACGACGTGGCTGGAGAAAGGCCCTCCGGCCGCTAAAGTGACCAAGGTGGATTGCTTCGAGGCCGAAATGCCGACCCGCAAGGGTTTTCAGACGGGGTAGCCGCTGTCAGTGAGGGCCTCGCAGCCTCTCACTGGCGATACCATTTTCGACTCAGTTTGCTGAACACGCGGTCTGCATACCAGCGGTGCCCGGTGCTGCCGTTGTAGCGGGCAAGCGCTTTGAGCAGATTGCCTTTTTCAATGTCGAGATAGTGGCGTAAAATCGTGCAGCCAAATCGCAGGTTCGTTGCGACGTGAAAGAGATTGTCGTCGGGACGGCCGATTTCCTTCAGCCAGAATGGCATGATCTGCATCAATCCGCGGGCACCGGCGCGTGATACCGCAAAGCGGTCGAATCGGCTTTCAACTTCAATAACCGCGAGGACGAGCTCCGGAGGAAGATCTGCCCGGCTTGCTTCAAGATGTACCGCCTTCAAAATCGCGAAGCGCTCGTCATGATCCGGGACCAGGCCATCGAGTCGGTTGGACATGTCCGTGAGCCAGACCTCGGCGGCGAATCTGTCTTCAAAGCTGGAGGCATCGGAAACGGCAGCCATTAGCTTACTGCGGAGCTCCGGATCGACGTTACCCCTCGCGGCCGCCGACGACGCGAGTAAAGCCGTGAGAACCGCTGCGGTCGCAATTTGTCTGAATCCAGTCATTCCTGCTCACCTGGCGCAGCGGCAAAATCATTGGTGAATTGCCGCAGATTTAAACCGCATTTGTAATGGTTCTGGCAAGAAAATCAAGGAACTCCGTCTGTTTTATGTGTTCGGCTTGTTCCTGGTCGCGCGCTTTGTATTCCAAGGTTCCCGAGTCGAGGCCGCGATCCGAGAGCACGACCCGATGAGGGATGCCGTACAGGTCAATATCGGCAAACTTGACGCCTGGCCGGGCATCCCGGTCGTCAAACAGTACCTCGTATCCCGCAGTAGTCAGTGTCTGGTAAAGCGCCTCGGCTGCCTGACGCAGGCGCATGGACTTGTGCATATTGATGGGCACCAGCGCTACGTCGAATGGCGCCAGCGAGGCCGGCCAGACTATGCCTCGCGCATCATGGTTTTGCTCTATGGCGGCGGCAACGATACGGGTGATACCTATGCCGTAGCATCCCATAACCAGCGTGCGGTGCTTGCCATCCTCGGCCAGCACGCCTGAGCCCATGCTCGCGCTGTATTTATCACCAAGCTGAAAGATATGCCCGACCTCTATGCCCCTGGCAATGGTAAGAGTTCCCTGCCCATCCGGGCTGGGGTCGCCGTCGACCACGTTGCGCAAGTCAGAGACGTCAGGCTCAGGGAGATCGCGGCCCCAGTTCACTCCGGTCAGATGCTGATCGGTGGAGTTTGCCCCGCAAACAAAATTCGCCATGGCGACAGCGCTGCGGTCAGAAATCAGCGGAACCGACAGGCCCACCGGCCCCACGAAGCCCGGTGGGCAGCCAGCTGCTTTTTCGACTGCGTCGGCCGCAGCCATGCGTAGCGGGCTTGCAACAAGGGGGTGCTGCGCTGCCTTCAGCGCGTTAAGTTCGTGATCGCCGCGAAGCACCAGCGCGACGACGCCTCCGTCGGCTCCCTCTACAAGAAGGGTCTTGAGGCAGTCTGCGGGCCTGACCTTCAAGAAGCTGGCAATATCATCAATGGTTCTGACGCCAGGCGTGGCTACTTTCTGCATAGCTTCTGCAGGCGGCTGGCGGGTTGATGCTGGTGCTTGCGCCTCGGCGAGTTCCACGTTGGCCGCATAGTCACCGGAATCGGAAAATGCGATGGCGTCTTCACCGGATTCAGCAAGCACGTGAAACTCGTGTGAGACCTTTCCGCCAATTGCTCCGCTGTCTGCTGTGACAGCCCGGAACCTGAGCCCGAGCCTGGTGAAGATCTTGCTGTAAGCGTCGAACATCACCTGATAGGTTTCGTCAAGAGACTCGCTGTCGATGTGAAACGAGTACGCGTCCTTCATAAGAAATTCACGGGCGCGCATCACCCCAAACCGCGGCCGGATTTCATCCCGGAACTTTGTCTGGATCTGGTAATACGTTACGGGCAGTTGTTTGTAGCTGCGCAGCTCACGTCGCGCCAGGTCGGTAATCACTTCCTCGTGCGTGGGGCCAAAACAAAAGTCCCTTGCGTGGCGGTCGGTGATGCGCAACAGCTCCGGTCCGTATTGCTCCCAGCGACCGGATTCTTCCCACAGCTCGGCTGGCTGCACGCAGGGCATCAACAGCTCAAGTGCGCCGGCATTGTCCATTTCTTCGCGCACAACCTGTTCGACCTTGCGCATGACTTTCAGCCCGAGTGGCAGCCAGGAGTAAAGCCCGGCAGCGAGCTGCCGGATCAGGCCCGCACGCAGCATTAGCTTGTGGCTGGCTGTATCTGCATCGGCAGGCACTTCTTTGAGGGTGGCGACTTTTAGTGACGATAGGCGCATGGGTGTTCCAGTCGTGGGGGTTTGGGATCGGGCAAGGCGGCTATTCTAGCCATCGCAGGCCGCGCAGGTACAGGCAAGGCGCTTGGGGCGGGGCAATTTTGAGGGTCAGATCAGGCAATTTCCACGACTGGGGCGTGCTGGCATGGCATTATTAGAGGTCGTTTGATAATGGCAGCAAGGGCAAAATGAAAAGCAGCAAGAAAGTCACAAGCCTTGATCGTGCGCGGCGGCGCGGGATTTATCTTTTGCCGAATCTGTTTACAACGGCGGCGCTGTTCGCGGGCTTTTATGCCGTCGTAGCTGCGATTGACGGAAACTTCCGGGTTGCAGCTATCGCGATTTTTGTTGCCATGCTTTTGGACGGCATGGACGGAAGAGTTGCACGCCTGACCAACACCGAGAGCGATTTCGGCAAGGAGTATGACAGCCTATCGGACATGGTCTCTTTCGGGCTTGCACCTTCGCTGGTTGTTTATCAATGGGGTGCAGCCAGTCTCGCGGAGTATGGCTGGGCATGGGGCAAGTTCGGGTGGCTGGCCGCGTTTTTTTACACCGTCGCAGCGGCGCTGCGCCTCGCGCGTTTCAATACGCAGCCTGCCAAGGCGGGCAAGCATCACTTTCAGGGCCTGCCCAGCCCTTCGGCCGCTGGCCTGGTTGCCGGTCTTATCTGGTACGGCTCGGATGCGCAACTGACAGGACTGGTGGCGCTGGCGGCGGCATTCCTTATCACGGCGATGGCGGGCGGCCTGATGGTCAGCAATTTCCGCTATTTGAGCCTAAAAAACGTATCGCTTGGAGAAAATGTCCCCTTTGCCTATGTTCTTTTGATCCCTCTGATTTTTATGCTCATCGCGCTGGATCCGCCGCGCGTTCTTTTTCTGATCGCTCTCACCTACGCTTTTTCCGGGCCGGCATTGACGGTCTGGGGGCTGTTTCGGAAGAGCCGCAGCCGAAGGGGCGCGGAGCCGGCTGAAGACGACTCCGGGCTCACGGGCGCCGAGCGCAAGGGCCATGGCAGGGACCAGGGCAGGGACCAGGGCTGAATGCAATCTGACGATCGTCGGCTTCGATTTCTGCGCGCGATAGGTGTGCAGGCCTGGGTCCTGCGAGAACCGGCAGAATCCGAAACAATTGCGGACCGCGGCGCGGTTGTTCCGCCGCCTTATGCTGAGGATGCGGCTTCGCAAGGCCCCGAGGTGGAGGCGGCACGGAACTCAGAAGGCGACGTTGCTGCGGTGCCGGTTGAGACGCTTGACTGGGATGCCCTGGCGAAAACGGTCGCGACCTGTCAGCAATGCGCGCTGCACAAGGGCCGAACTCAAACTGTTTTTGGTACCGGCAGCAAGACGGCAAAGTGGCTCATTGTCGGCGAAGCGCCGGGCGCAGATGAGGACGCGGCCGGTGAACCATTTGTGGGCAAGGCTGGCAAGTTACTCAATGCCATGATCTGCGCGGTGGGTGCCGAGCGCGAGCAGGTTTATATTGCCAACATCGTTAAGTGCAGGCCGCCCTCCAACCGAAACCCGCGTGTCGATGAGGCCGCCAGCTGCGCGCCATTTCTTCATCGCCAGATAGCGCTTTTGAAACCCGAGCTGATACTTGCGGTGGGAAGAGTGGCTGCGAATAACCTGCTAGGAAATGAAAAGACCCTTGCATCCTTGCGCGGTCAGGTCTATGAATTCTCTGCGACCAGGATACCGCTGGTTGTCACTTACCACCCGGCATATCTGCTCCGCAAACCCTCGGATAAGGCGAAGGCCTGGCAAGATCTGAAATTGGCCATGAGCGTGGCCTCGCCGCTGGCCTCCTGAGCGGCGGTATGGTGGTTGGCGCTCGCCGGTTTCGTGCGATCAGCGGCGACGATCTCGATGCGGTCGCGGCAATGGAGGCCGAAGCCTACGAGTATCCGTGGACGCGCGGTATTTTTCACGACTGCCTGCGGGTTGGTTATCGATGTGATCTCCTTCAGGGCGAAAACGGAGAGGTGCTGGGCTATTGCGTGCTTGCCAGCGCAATGGACGAGGCGCATATCCTGAATCTCTGCGTCGCAAAAGACCGGCGTGGGGAAGGTCTTGGTGGCGAGCTGCTTGATCATTTACTTGGTTGCGCGGGCGCTGCCGGATGCCGCCGGGTGTTTCTCGAGGTGCGCCCGAGCAATGCCGCTGCTCTTGCCCTGTATGCCGGGCGCGGTTTCGAACAGCTCGGACTGAGGCGTGACTATTATCGTGCCGGCGACGGCCGGGAAGACGCCGTCGTCCTGGCGAAAACTTTGCGCTAGCAGGTCCTGACCCGTATCGATGCGCTAGAATCGCCGCCTTTCGGCGACAAGCATGAGGCCATGAGCAAACTGAACGATGAGATCAGCCGCCGGCGAACTTTCGCGATTATTTCGCATCCTGACGCCGGCAAGACAACCCTGACCGAAAAACTCCTCCTTTTCGGGGGAGCCATTACCATGGCCGGCACGGTGAAGGGTCGCAAGGCGGCGCGCCATGCAACGTCTGACTGGATGAAGCTTGAGCAGCAGCGCGGCATCTCGATCACGTCGTCGGTCATGCAGTTTCCGTATCAAGGGCAGGTTGTAAATCTCCTGGATACGCCCGGGCACGAGGATTTTTCGGAGGACACTTATCGGACTCTGACGGCCGTAGATTCGGCGCTGATGGTCATTGACTGTGCCAAGGGTGTCGAAACGCGGACCATCAAGTTAATGGAGGTCTGCAGGATGCGCGACACGCCCATCATGACCTTTATCAACAAACTGGATCGCGAAGGTCGAGAGCCTCTGGAACTGATTGACGAGGTTGAGCAGGTGCTGAGTATTGAGTGCGCGCCGATAACATGGCCTATCGGTATGGGCAGTCGCCTTAAAGGCATCTATCATTTTTCCGAAGACAAAATTTACGTTTACAAACCTGCGAAGCAGGGCCGCCTCGGAGAGACGCAGACCATTGATGGTCTTGGTTCGCCTGCCGCGTCAGACGTGCTGGGAGACGAAGCCAGTGCTTTTCGCGATGAAGTAGATCTTATTCGTGGCGCCACCGCGGATTTCGACCGATCCGCCTACCTTGCCGGCACCCAGACGCCGGTGTTTTTCGGGTCCGCCATCAATAACTTTGGTGTGCGTGAGTTGCTTCGGAGTTTCGTGATCGAAGCACCGACTCCGCAGCCTCGCCATACTGACGTAAGGCTCGTTAAGCCCGACGAGGAATCGCTGAGTGGCTTTGTATTCAAGATTCAGGCGAACATGGACCCGGCACACCGCGACCGAATTGCGTTTCTGAGAATTTGCTCGGGCGTGTACCGCAAGGGCATGCGCATGCATCATGTGCGGCTGGGAAAGCAGACCCGGGTTGCCGATGCGCTGACATTCATGGCGGCCGACCGTGAGCATGCGGACGAAGCCTACGCGGGCGACATCATTGGACTGCACAACCATGGCACAATAAATATCGGCGATACATTCACCGAGGGCGAGAATCTCGCATTCACCGGCATTCCCAACTTCGCACCCGAACTGTTCCGACGAGCGGTACTGAAAGACCCCATGCGGATGAAGGCACTGCAAAAAGGCCTTGACCAGCTGTGTGAGGAGGGCGCGACACAGATATTCCGGCCGCTCAGGAACAATGACCTGATTCTCGGTGCCATCGGAATTTTGCAGTTCGATGTTGTCGCGCACCGGCTTCGCGAGGAGTATGGCGTAGAGTGCGTATTCGAGGCAGTGAACGTTGCCACGGCGCGCTGGGTTTATTCGGAAGACGCGGCTTTACTGGAGGATTTTCGTCGCAAGGCGCACGACAACCTCGCCGTCGATCACAGTGATGCACTCGTGTATGTTGCGCCGTCGCGCGTCAACCTGGAGCTGACCGAAGAACGCTGGCCAGATCTCAACTTCCACGAAACCCGTGAGCATCGTGCAGCCTGAAGCGGCCCGCAAATTTGCCAAAAGGGGCCGTTCGCCGCTGCTGGAAAAGTCGGTCGTTTCCTGGGCGATGTATGACTGGGCCAATTCCGCCTTCGCCACGACCATAATGGCGGGATTTTTTCCGATTTTTTTTAAAGACTTCTGGTCGACCGGGCTGCCGGCAACCCAATCAACTTTCTGGCTCGGCTTTGGCAACAGCGCAACGGCTCTGCTGGTTGCCATCGCGGCGCCCCTGCTGGGTGCGGTGGCGGATCGCGGCGGACTGTCGAAGCGCTTCCTGCTGATCGCAGCAAGTTTGGGCATTGCAGCAACGGCGGCCATGTTCTGGGTGAACCAGGGCCGATGGGAATTGGCGCTGCTGCTCTACGTATTGGCGGGAACCGGCTTCGCGGCGGCCAACGTGTTTTACGACGGGCTGCTGATTCCGGTCAGTGGCAAGCACGATCTTGATCTTGTTTCCGGCTACGGTTTTTCGCTGGGCTACCTGGGCGGCGGTGCACTTTTCGCGATAAACGTTGCCATGGTGCAGCGGCCGGACTGGTTCGGGCTTGAGGATGCGGCGCAGGCAGTGCGTTTCGCATTCCTCAGCGTGGCAATCTGGTGGGCCATTTTTACGCTGCCCCTCGCGCTCAACGTTGACGAGCCGCGTCCGGCGGGAAGACAGTCGGTGGCCGCCGCGGTGCGTGAGGGCGTCGCGCAGCTCGCCCATACGTTTCGTGAACTGCGTGAACTCAAGACCGTGGCGCTGTTTCTTGCTGCGTACTGGCTGTACATCGACGGTGTTTACACCATTATCAAGATGGCAGTCGACTACGGCGCGACGCTTGGGCTTGCACGCGGCGACCTGATCCTCGCGCTTTTAATAACCCAGTTTGTTGGCTTTCCATCTGCATTGTTCTTCGGCTGGATCGGCGGGCGAATTGGTGCCAAGACCGGCATCCTCGTCGCGCTGGGCGTCTATTGCGCCGCAACCGTGAACGCTTACTTTATGGATACCAGTGCAGAGTTTTTTCGCCTCGCAATCGCTATCGGCCTGGTGCAGGGCGGTGTTCAGAGCCTGAGTCGTTCGTTGTTTGCCCGGCTAATCCCGGCCGACAAGTCAATGGAGTACTTCGGCTTCTACAATATGGTCGGCCGTTTTTCCGCCATCATTGGTCCCGTGCTGGTCGGAGGCGTCGCGCTGATATTCGATGATTCCAGACTGGCAATGATGTCGGTGCTGATACTTCTGGTAAGTGGCGCCGTACTGCTGACGACAGTCAACGTTGCGCTGGGCGAAAAACGTGCGCTCGCGCTGCAAGGCCGCCAGCTGTCCTGATTACGGTCTGAATTGCCTTAGTCGGGATTTCAACAGTATCAGTGCGCGCTGGTTTCCCGTTGGCGCATAGCGTGCCCCGAGGTAAAGCTCGGTTATGCCGGCAATGCCGGCAGCAAGATCCGGTCGAGCGTCGGCGCAGCGACGCGCAAACCTGACGGGACCCTCGGCCGGTGACCGGCTGATCCCGGTCGCACGCGCAACGCGCTGGCAGAATCGGGCGTAAAGCCTTTGCGCCGGGTCGCGCGCGCGATGGGGGCGCTGGCGCAATATGAGCAAAGCCAGAATCGTTCCCGCCAGGGCCAGGCAGACCGCCAGCACAACGGTCAGCATGCGCCAGTCCGCGTCCTTGAGGCCAAGCTTGTCCATCAGCGTCTGCTGCGCCTCAGGACCGTAGCCAAGGATGAATTCGTTCCAGATGCCATTAAGCGCATCGAAGCCAAAGCGGAGCTGGTTAAGCCACGCATTCTGTCGCATAAAACGACCGGCAACGGGCTCACCCGCGGGCATGGAGCTCGCAAGGCCTGAGCGGACACGCCAGGGCGCCACAGCCGCCGTTGGGTCGATGCGCTGCCAGCCTATTTCGCTTTGCCAGACCTCTGTCCAGGCGTGCGCGTCAGATTGTCGAACCGTAACGTGACCGGTAATAGGATTGCGTTCGCCGCCCAGATACCCCGTTACGACCCGGGCAGGAATGCCTGCTGCGCGCATGATGGTGGCGAAGGCGGACGCGTAGTGTTCACAGAAGCCTTCGCGCGTATCGAACAAAAACCGGTCAACAGGGTGGGCGCCCTGAAGCGCCAGTGGTTCCAGCGTATAGACAAAATTCTGCTGGTTAAAATATTGAAGCGCGAGGCGAATGACGCCCGCGTCGCTGCCCGCCTGCGCCCGCAGCGTCTTCGCAAATTCGACCGCCTGGGGATTGCGTCCATCCGGCAGGTGGCTTTCATAACGCAATAGCCGCTCACCGGGTGACGGATCAAGTCGGTGGTCGGGATACGAGGTCACGGTATAGCGCCGCAAACTTGTAACCGGACTTCTGCTCATAAGCTGGAAGTCATAGGTGATGCGCTGTCCTCTATCCGGCGCATCCGGGACATCGAGGCTGAATAACCAGTGTCGATTGTGAGGTTCGAGCGTGACCTCGTAGCGCCAGGGCTCCCCCTCGTAGTCGTAGCCTCCCTCTCCGGCATAGTTGCGCCAGCTGCGCCGCCATGTGCGGCCGTCAAAGCGATGCAGGACAGGGCCGCGCCAGTAGAGCATTTCTGCCGGCGGCGGGGTGTCCTCAAAGCGCACGGTAAAAGCAACTTCATCAGAGAGGCTCAGGCGTGTGATGGTGCCCGGGCTCATCTCGTCATCCAGTCCGGTGACCGAATCGGTTTGCGCCGGCAGACCCCACAGCGGTCCCGGCACGCGCGGAAAAAGCAGGAACAGCAGACACATAAGGGGCGCCGCCTGCAGCAGCGCGATGCCGGAAAATCGCGCTGCCTTTCGGGCTGAAAGGGCGCGCCGGCTTCCCGCGACCTGCAGCAAAGCCATTGTCATGAGCCAAACGGCGGGCAGACTGTAAAGGAGTGCCGGAATATCCTGGGTATAAAGAAAGTTGATAATCAGCAGGAAATACGCGATGAGCACAATGACGAGCAGGTCGCGGGCGTTCTTCGTTTCGAGCAGCTTCATACCCAGCATGCCAATCACCAGTGCGCTGCCGGCATCCAGCCCGTTAATCGTGCGGAAGCTCAGGAACACCCCGCCAACGACGGCCGCTGCAAGACCAATTCGAAGCCATGAAGGGGGGAGGGGCCAGTGAAAAAACGTAGCGGCCAGACGCCAGCCCAAAAGTGAGAATGCGACAAGAGAGACCCAGATTGGTACGTGCAAAAGATGCGGGATTACGGCAGCGGTCGCCGCTGCGATTGCCCATCGCAGGCGAATCAGGCTGTCTTTGTTGTGCGTGAGCTCTGTCATTTTGGCGCGTTGAACAAAGCGAGGTGAGTGAGGCAATGCTGGAGATGTGCTTTGCCAATGCCTGGCTCTTCGATCACGCCAGGAAGCTTCACACCAAACGCCTCGCCGGCAGCATGCGCGTCGATTATCCAGCGACACAGGATGGACAGTCGTTCTTCCAGGCCGTTGCCGGGAACGTCATTGAAATCGAAGACGTGTTTGACAACGCGGGTGCCAGCGAACTGACGTACGAGGAGTTCCTGTCCGCGCGCGAAGGCCTTCCATGCAATATGCCGCGGAGAGTCACCGGGCCGGTAGTCCCGCAGGCCGGAATAGTCTTCGTCGCCGGAGCCGGACTGCTGCGCGCCCCCTGTATCCGTAAAACTTGTCGGCGGTGGCGGGGCGCTGTCTGCCGGGCGCGGAAACACAATACACTCCATGCGCAGGTGGACCCATGTCCAGGCGCGAAACAGGCCAAAGGGGAACAGGCTCGCGACAGAAAATCTCTCTACCGTGACGCGGCCTCGCCGTGGCGCCGGAATGTTGAATATGGCCTCTGCCTGTTCGCCAGGTTCAATATCCACGATGGCCTGCTGCTGATTCTCCAGCCACAGCGTAATGCCGTAACGCGCCCGGTCCCGCGTATTTTCGAGAACCAGCCCCGGCCGGGCTGTTTCGCCAGCGAAGACCGGTTCGCAGCTGCCTTCAGAGAGTTCGAGACCCTCCAGATTTCCGTGGCAGTGGTACATGCTGATCAGGCCCATCCCTGCCAGCAGGAAAGTGATCGCGAAGCCGAGGTTGTTGTTGTAATTCATCGCACCCAGCAGCATGCCGAGCAGCATGAGCGCAAAGACCAGCCCATGGGCTGTCGGAAGGATGTAAATCCTCTGGCGCCTGAGTGCCAGCGGCGCAGTATCGGGTCCCTGCCTGCGCCTTGCCCATTCGCGGGCGGTGTCCGTAATCAGGCCACGAAGACGCTGGGGGAAAATCACAGCGCCGGGTTCAAGGTATCGGTACGGCGTCCAACACTGCGGATGCCAGATCAAGAGGACTGCCGGCCTGGCCATCTCGCCGCCTGAGTCGGTGGCTTATGACTCCCGGCGCGATTGCCTGAAGGTCGTCAGGGGTTACGCCGCTATGTCCGGCCATCAGCGCCCAGGCGCGCGCGGCGCGCAGCAACGCAAGGGCGGCGCGCGGCGAGAGGCCCGACTCGAAGTCCGGGGAACTTCGGGTAAACCTCACGATGGCCTGGACATAGTCAAGCAGCGCGTCTGAAACGTGAACCCGCTGCGCCAGCTGCTGCAGCTCGAGGATGGTCGTCGGCGTCACCAGCGGCTGGATTTTTTTGATCTCCTCGCGTCGATCACCCATACGCAAAAGGTCGCGTTCAGCGGCGGCATCCGGATAGCCGAGTTCAATGCGCATCAGGAAGCGATCGAGCTGTGATTCGGGCAGGGGGAACGTGCCGACCTGGTAGGCGGGGTTCTGCGTCGCCACTACAAAGAACGGCGTGGGTAACGGCAGGGTCTCACCCTCTGCGGTCACCTGGTTTTCTTCCATCGCCTCCAACAACGCGCTTTGTGTTTTAGGCGTTGCGCGATTGACTTCATCCGCCAGTACCAGCTGTGAAAAAACGGGTCCCGGGTGGAAGTGGAACTTGCCGGCTTCGGCGTCGAAGATGGATACGCCCGTGATGTCGGCGGGGAGCAGGTCGCTCGTAAACTGTATGCGCTGATAGTTGAGGCCGAGCGCTTTTGCCAGAGCGTGCGCCAGCGTGGTTTTGCCTACGCCCGGCAGGTCTTCGATGAGCAGATGCCCGCCCGCCAGCAGACAGGCAAGGCTGAGCCTGGTTTGCATGGGCTTGCCCAGGATCACTTGGTCAAGCTGCAGAAGCGAGCCTCGAACAATATCGGCCGCCTGGCGCAGGTCCAGATCGGATGAGCGTGGTGATTGTGCCGTGGACATAGAGTTCCTTTCGTTTACCGGGCCATTATCGCCCGAGCTAGTTCATTGCGCGGATTCTAGCTAATTGCTCATTCAGGCCTTCCTGGGTGCGCTCGAATTCTGACAAGCGTCGGCGCTCCTGGTTCACGACTTCCTGCGGCGCATTCCTGACGAACGCCTCGTTGTTGAGCTTGGCCTGAGCGCGCTCGATCTCGGTAATAATCTTGTTGAGCTGCCTGCCGAGCCGTGCTTCTTCTGCTTCCTTATCGATCAGGCCCGCCATGGGCACCAGGATTTTCATGCCGCCAAGGAGTGCGGTTGCTGACTGTGGCGCCTGGGCATCGTTGGCGAGAATTTCAAGGGACGCAATTCGACCAAGCTGGTCGATGGCAGCCCTGTGCCGCTCCGCCCTTGCCCGGTCCTCTTCCGAGGCGTGCTGGAGGAGCACTGGCAGGGAGCGGCCGGGTGCTATATCCATTTCGCCGCGAATTCGCCTGATGCCGAGGATGAAATCCATAAGCCATCGCATCTCTGCCTCAGCGTCCGAATCTTCGGCTTCGCGATCGGTGCGGGGGTATGGCGCGAGCATGACGCTCTCGCCGCCCACGTCGATCAGGGGCGCTGCTTTTTGCCAGATTTCTTCCGTGATGAACGGCATAAGGGGATGCAGCAGTCGCAGGATGTGCTCAAGCACGTTGAGCAGAGTATGACGGGTGGCCGACTGCTGCTGCGCGCTTGCGTCGTCGCCCTGCAACACGGCTTTCGCAAGCTCGAGGTACCAGTCGCAGAATTCGTGCCAGGTAAAGTCATATAGCGTTTGCGCAACGAGGTCGAGGCGGTAGTTGCTGAAGTGTTCGTGAACCGATGCCGTGACGCTGGCCAGTCGCGACAAAATCCAGCGATCTGCATCCGCCATATCGGCGCCGTCGATAACGCGGCAGTCTTTGTCTTCGGTATTCATGAACACGAAACGCGCTGCGTTCCACAGCTTGTTGCAAAAATCGCGATAACCCTGAATACGCCCGAGATCGAACCTGATGTCTCGTCCCGTCGTGGCCAGCGCTGCAAATGTAAATCGCAACGCGTCTGTGCCATGCGCCGGGATGCCGTCCGGGTACTGTCGCCGGGTGGCCTTTTCGATAGGGCCCCGCATATGCGATTGCATTAAGCCTGCAGTGCGTTTCTTTACCAGGGACTCAAGCTCGATGCCGTCTATGAGGTCAATAGGGTCAAGAATATTTCCTTTCGACTTGGACATCTTCTGACCGTCGGCATCACGCACAAGCCCGTGTATGTAGACTTCTCGAAACGGCACATCGTCCATGAACCGCAGCCCCATCATGATCATTCGGGCGACCCAGAAGAAGATGATATCGAAGCCTGTTACCAGGACGGAGGTGGGATAGAAGCGCTTGAGCTCTCTGGTCTGCTCAGGCCAGCCGAGTGTCGAAAAGGGCCACAGCGCCGACGAAAACCAGGTGTCAAGCACGTCATCATCTTGCCTGAGTTTTAGATCATCGGGCAGTGCGTATTTTTTTCGCGCGCCGGCCTCGTCTTCTGCGACATAAATGTTGCCGCTGTCGTCGTACCATGCCGGGATGCGATGCCCCCACCACAGCTGGCGGCTGATGCACCAGTCCTGGATATTGTGCATCCACTCGAAGTACGTATTCGACCAGTTTGCAGGCACAAATTTTATTCGACCGCTTTCCACGGCTTCGATTGCCGGCTTCGCGAGCGGCTCCGTACGGACATACCACTGGTCGGTCAGGTACGGCTCCAGCACCTCCCCGCTGCGATCGCCGCGGGGCACCGTGAGCGCGTGATCCGCCACTTTTTCCAGCAGCCCCAGCGCCTCGAGGTCGGCGACGACCCGACTGCGTGCCTCGAAGCGATCGAGCCCGCGGTATGGCTCCGGGACGTTGTCGTTCATCCGCGCGTCGCGGTCGAGGACGTTCAGGATTTCCAGGTTATGACGTTTGCCGATTTCATAATCGTTGAAATCATGCGCCGGCGTAATCTTTACGCAACCGGTTCCAAACTCCTGGTCGACATACTCGTCGGCAATGACAGGTATGCGCCGACCGACAAGAGGCAGCAGCACATAGCGACCGACCAGATCAGCGTATCGCTCGTCTTCAGGGTGAACGGCCACAGCCGAGTCGCCCAGCATGGTCTCGGGCCGGGTGGTGGCGACTGTGAGATGTGCATCGCCGCCCTCAAGCGGATAGCGGAAATGCCACAGCTTTCCGCTTTCTTCGGTAGGCAGGACTTCCAGGTCCGACAGGGCAGTGTGCAGCACAGGATCCCAGTTAACCAGCCGCTTGCCTCGGTAGATGAGGCCGTCTTCGTAGAGTGAGACAAACACTTTTATTACGGCAGCGGACAGGCCTTCATCCATGGTGAAGCGTTCCCTTGCCCAATCCACTGAAGCACCCATGCGGCGCAACTGCTGACTGATCTCACCGCCAGAGGACTCTTTCCACTGCCAGACCCGCTCCACGAATTTTTCGCGGCCAAGGTCATGGCGGGTCTTTCCCTCACTGTTGAGTTGCCGCTCCACGACCATCTGCGTTGCAATGCCCGCGTGATCAGTACCCGGTTGCCAGAGCGTTTCATCGCCGAGCATTCTGCGATAGCGAATGAGGGCGTCCATGATGGTGTCCTGGAATGCGTGCCCCATATGCAGTGTGCCGGTCACGTTCGGTGGCGGAATCATGATGCAATAAGGGTCTGATTCGCTTCGACGCGGCGCGAAGAAACCGCGTGCCTCCCAGTGTTCATACCACTGTTTTTCTATTTCGGCCGGCTGGTAGGTTTTTTCCATCTGGGTCAACTGGCTCTTAAGTTTCGGGGTTCGAAATTGCCTGTGTGCAACAGCTCAGGCGCGGCATAAGTCTTTCGATAAATGGCATCATTGAACCGGGATATTCTCAAGGGGATAACCTCGGTCCTTGTAGAAACTCCAGCGGCTGCGTCCTTGCGCCTTGTTGTCTTCATGGCCGTCAATTATTTCGAAAGTCTTTTGAAAGCGACTAAAAAAGTGCGGCACATCTGGCGCCATGTTTATCAGCACTTCAAAATCACTGGCTGGCTCAATATCGTGGCCGATAGCAATGATGCAGCCAGCGGATTCGCTGTCGGTACTTATTTCGTGAGGCACAAAACTCTGGTCGCTGAACGTCCACAGGAGTTCGTCCAGCCGCTGGCAGGCGCGGGCATCGGGCATGTTAAAAAAGGTCTTCACGCCTGCATTGAATCCTTTCACTGCGAGCCGGCAGGCGAATTTTTCACGCGCCGCAGGATGGCTGTCTTCGAGTATATAAAAACGTACGAGGGTCACGGCAGGCCTTAAGCGTTAAGCAGGTACTGCACCAGCAACCCGACCGGCCGGCCCGTAGCACCTTTTTCCTTGCCGCTCTTCCAGGCAGTGCCCGCTACATCGAGATGGGCCCAGCGAAGGTCCTTTGTAAACCTGCTGAGAAAACTCGCTGCGATGCTGGCTCCGCCTTCGCGGCCCGCCACGTTGGCAAAGTCAGCAAAGTTGCTTGCCAGGCCTTCTCCATACTCTTTCATCAGGGGCAGGCGCCACGCCTGGTCGCCTGCCAGTTCTCCGGCCTCCAGCAGCCCGGCGGCAAGTTTATCGTCTTCGGTCATGAGCCCGGAGACAAAGGGGCCCAGCGCGACAACACAGGCACCCGTCAACGTCGCCACGTCGATGATCGTGTCAGGCTTGAAGCGCCGCGCATAAGTAAGAGCGTCACACAGGATCAGGCGACCTTCCGCATCTGTGTTGAGAATCTCAACGGTCTGCCCGGACATGGTCGTAACGATGTCGCCCGGGTTTGTCGCATTTCCATCCGGCATGTTTACGCATGCAGGGACAATCGCCACGACGTTTTTTTTCAGACCGAGTTCTATGGTTGCCTGCATTGCACCCAGGACCCCGGCTGCGCCGCACATATCAAACTTCATTTCGTCCATGCCCTGCCCGGGCTTTATCGAAATACCACCAGTGTCAAAAGTGATGCCTTTGCCGACCAGTACTGTGGGTTTCGTTTTGGCGCTGGTGCCACGATACTGAATGACGATTAGCCGGGCCGGCTCGACTGCGCCGGCCGCGACGGACAAAAGGGCGCCCATACCCAGGCGTTTGATCTCATCAGGGTTAAGAATCCTCGCTGAGGCTTTTTTGCTTTTCGCTGCGATTTTTCTCGCAACGCTTGCGAGGTAACGGGGCGTACATCGGTTTGATGGCATATTGCCAAGGTCGCGGGCCAGCCGGGCACCCTCCGCAATGGCTCTGGCCTGAGGCAGCGTCGCCGATACGGCGTTGCGCTCGCTGCTTTGTGAGACAGCGATGCCAAAGCGCTTCAATGCAATGGGCTTTTGTCTGTGCTGCTTTGACTTCAGCGCGTCGAAACGATAAGTGGCCTGCTCGACGGCGGCTACCGTATCCATCGCGAGGCGGCGGGCGGCCTGCTCTTTTCGACCAGATTTCAATGCTTGCGAAAGGTAGCTGACGGCGTCTTTTGCACCAGTTCGTGCGAGCGCGCCCGCGGCAATGCCGGTAACTTTAGTGAAGGTTTTGCGATCAAAGGATTCAGGTTTTCCGCAACCCACCACCAGAATTCGCTTGCATGGACTGTTTGCGCCGCCAATCAGGAGCGTGCTGGCTCCTACCTTGCTGCTGAGATCGCCGCGTCGAGCCGCATCCTTGATTGCGTTTCCGCATGCCTTGTCGAGCGCTTTAAGCCCGGCCGGCACTTTTGAGGTTTCAAGCCACGGGATGATGGCGCAATCGGTTTTCTGTTTCTGCGGCTCGCTGCTCTTGACAAAGTACTGCACTTTTACTCCTGGTTTGCCGGACAATGCGGCATCTGTAAATTCTGGTGATTGAGACCAATGCTGGACTGGTTTAGGGTAGCGCTGGGCGCCCAGGGGCGCCCACAGCGACAAGCGCGTTAGTTTACTCGATTCCGCACAGGCGGGTGAAACAGGCGATACTGGAATTATGTTTGCCACGCTCGACCGCTATTTGCTGAGAGAAATCCTCTACACGCTCCTTGCCGTGACGGGGGTCCTGTTGTTCATATTGCTCAGCAACCAGTTCGCGCGGGTGCTTGGCGAGGCGGCTGCCGGCCGGCTGCCCAGAGAGGCGGTCTTTCAGCTGATGGGCCTGACCAGCCTCCAGTACCTGACGATTCTCGTGCCCGTGAGCCTGTTCCTGGCTGTCATGCTCGCGTTTGGTCGCCTGTACAAGGACTCTGAAATGTCCGCGGTTATGGCATGCGGAATCGGGCCCGCGCGTCTGTATCGGCCGCTGATGGTGGTAGCGATACTGGCGGCCGTATTGTTGTCGTGGCTGTCACTCGATCTTGCTCCATGGTCGGCTGAGACGGCGCACGTTTTGCGCAAGACGGCGCAGCGTGATGCGGAACTCAGCAGCCTCGAAGCAGGTCGTTTTCGCAGCACGGCAGGTGGCGACACCGTCTTCTACGCTGAGAGCGTGACGGACAATGGCATGATGGCCAACGTCTTTATTCAGCGGCAGTTTGGAGATGAAGTTCAGGTTGCGGTCGCAGAGCGTGGGCAGCTTATCCGCGACGGCAGCGATCCATTCTTCGTGCTTTTCAGCGGCAAGCGCTATGAGGGGGTTCCGGGCTCAAGCGCATTCCGGATTATCGAGTTTCGTGAGCACGGCATTCCCATCGAGCTGGCCCGGCCAAATCTCGAGTCCGAAGACCCGGAACTTCAGCCGACATCAAAATTACTGACATCCGTGAGACTCGCAGACCAGGCCGAGCTGCAGTGGCGGCTATCAGTGCCGCTTTCTGCTCTGGTTCTGGCGTTGCTTGCTTTGCCACTTTCGAAGACCAGTCCGCGGCAGGGCCGATACGGCAAGCTCGCAGTGGCGGTGTTGGTTTATGTTGTCTATTCAAACCTTCTGGGCGCGGCGAGGGTCTGGCTGGAGCGCGGTTTATTGCCGCCGGTTGTCGGGCTCTGGTGGGTTCACGCCATGGTGTTGCTGCTTACGGCCGCTCTGCTGCTGCAACACAATCGCTGGCAACTGGGTTTTGTCGCGACCAGACGCGCGCGCTCGAAGGTGCCCAGGTGATAACCATTCTTGATCGCTATCTGGTGCGCGCCGTAGTAACAGGAACGGCATTGGTGCTGCTGGTCTTGCTTGCGCTGTCTGCTTTCATCAACTTCGTCGGCGAGTTCGACAAGATCGGAACGGGTGATTTTCAAATGCCCGACGCGATGATGTATGTTTTGCTCCGATTGCCGACCCAGGCGTTTGACATGTTGCCTGTCGCGGCTCTGATCGGGGCGCTTTTCGCACTGGGTAACCTGGCCTCAGGCAGTGAGCTGATTGTGATGCGTGGCTCGGGGATGTCTATTGCCCGCATTGCGCGGTCTATCTCTATTGCAGGCGTCTTGCTCGCCCTGCTGGCGGCTGCCCTGGGCGAACTGATTGCGCCGCCGTCCGAGCAGTTTGCGCGCAGCGAACGCACGCGGCTCCTGAATCGCCAGGTGAGTATCGCGGGCAACGCGAGTACCTGGGTTAAGGACGAAAATCGCATTGTCAACGTGCGTGAGCTCAACGAGGAGCAACGAGCGGCGGGTGTTTTTCTTTTCACCTTCGATGACAGTTACGAGCTCAGGAGTATCGGGCGCGCTGCATCAGCACGCATCGATGCTCGTCAACGCTGGCTGCTTCAGGAGTACCGCGAAACGAAATTTACGGACGCTGGTGTCGAGACCGACGCAGAATCTCTTGCGCTGAGAACCAGTCGACTCAACCCCGAGGTTCTGAGCCTGTCGGTGATCGATCCGGAGCGTCTCGCCAGCCGCAATCTTCTGAGCTATATCCGCTATCTCAAGGACGGTGCTCTGGAGACCCGCAGCTACGAGGTTGCTGTCTGGTCGCGGGCGGCAACTGTATTCTCGGTGCTGGTTATGACTTTGCTTTCCCTGCCTTTTGTTTTTGGCTCCCTGCGCGCGGCAGGGACCGGGCAGCGACTGCTCATAGGCGTTGTTCTGGGGATTGGGTATTTTCTTGGCTCAAAGATGATGCTCAACAGCGGCGAGGTTTTCAATCTCAATCCGTTCCTGACCGCATGGTTGCCAACGCTGATTTTGATGTTTGCGACAGCGCTGGCGCTCGCCCGCGTGAAGTAATAATTACCAAGCTAAGTACGTTTTCTCACGTACGTATGCGACAAGCGGTCGTGCCAGGTGCGATTTTCTCCGTCAACTAAAAGCCACCAGAATCCAGCACCAGCAGGCAGGATCGAAACCAGCGACGCCAGCAGTCGACGCACGCAGTCTAGCCAGGTCATTGGCAAACCATCATCCCTGATGAGTTCCAGTTTCCAGGCCCGCATCCCGAGTGTCTGGCCGCCGAACTTCCAGAAGCCGATATAGAAAGCGGCGGTGGTTGCAAGAAGGGCCAAGCGGTGCGCGCTGAACAACGGCGTGCCAGGTTGCGGAGCGTTGCCTTCGTTGAGCGGCAGAAACAGTGCTGAGACAAGCATCCACAGCGCGATCAAAAGCAGAAGGTCGTAGGCCGCCGCTGCGAGGCGGCGCATTAGCCCAGCCCGGTTTGACGGCGTGTCGCCGTCTGTGCGGAGACTTGTCTGCATTCGCTTTAACGAATTGGGTCGACGTCGCAAACACGCCGTCGCAGCAAGGGGCTGACCAGAAGCAGCAGTAGCCACAGCGCAGCGCCGCCCCCGCTGCGGCCAGGCGCTGGTGGCGGTGGCGTTACAGGCGGCGGTGTCAGGTCGTTGGGGGTCACACAGGTCCGCGCAGGCAGCAGCGTAGAAGCCATTCTTGCCAGGGGCGGCGGCGGTGCGGGCCCGGCGGCCGCGCAGGCTCCGGCGGCGCCCGGTGGCGTATCGGCCGGGTTGTTCGAAGCATAGGACACCATCGAACAGTCAGTGCCCCCGGCGTCGCCCCCAGTCCCCACAGCGTTCTCGAGGCCTGACCAACTACCGTTTTGCCAGTCCACAACCGTAGCGGGGTTGGCGTCAATGGCCTGCCGCGACAGATCTTCGACGTCCACGCTGATCAGTAACGGCGTCGCGTCGCTTACACCAAGATTCGGATCCAGCGTAAATTGCAGCGCCAGTGCATCGTCCCGATAGCGGGCGAAGCCATCCGGCGCAATTCCTGTGGGTTGGGTATTTGCATTTGCCAGCCAGGCGCTCCGGTCCGCGTCCAGTAATTGTTCGGTACCCAGTTCAGTGGCTTCCAACGCTATGCGCGGTATTGCTGCCACGCGCTGCCCCGGGAAGCTCACAACCTCGCCTGCAAGATTTCTCCACCGCATCGGCTTGCTGAAAGCGAGCCATAAACGATACTCGTCTCCCGGAATCAGCGCGCGATTTGCGATTGTGAGCAGTGACCGCGAATCTCGATCTACTGGCAGCCAGCGGCCGTGGAAATAGATATCTGCCGGGTTGTCCGCGGCGCTGATCACAACTTCTGAAACATAGGCGGGGCCAGCCATCCTGTAGAAGCCCAGAATATAGCTCGGTGTCAGCTCAGCCTTCATGCAGCGCAGCTCTGTGGCGGGCAGCACAAAGCCAGCGTGGCCATGACTTGTTCCGCCATACTGTGCGCCGCCACCGGGACCGGGCTCTGTCTCGAGCGTCCATGCCGGGATCTGATAGGTCACGGCAAAGTAGCCATCGGTAGACCCGATTTCCGTACCGGGATTGCTGGGCCCGAACGCATACTTGTTTGCGCTTACCGCCCTGACCCGGGACGCAAGTTCTGTGGTTACCGCATCGCGCCGGACATTCCCCGTCATGGGCGTAAACAAAATCTGTGTAAACGAGTGCGTGTCGATGTAGAAGCGCAAACGATCCTCTGGGCCCAGGGTGGCAGCAGTGACGAGCGCCTGAGATTCGGGCTCTGACTGCGGGTTGGGCCCATGCTGAACAAGGCTCACCGGATTCGCCGACGAACGCGCAGGATTCATGAAGCCTTCGGGGTGATTTCGGTTCAGGTCGACACCGAAGAAATTGTCATCAGTTGTTTGCAGGGTCTCGTCGACCGGCTCGGAGCGCGTGGGGTGCCGCAAATTCTTGCGCCGCATGCGCCCGTCACGAGGCTGCAGCCTCGAAGCCATTGCCCGATCCGGATGCCGTTGGGTTTGCAGAAAACCATCGACGTTGAGAACCGGGATCAGCACGGTGTTTACGTTCTCAGACAGAAACTGGACCAGACCGCCATCCCGGGAATTCTGCGCCAGGTATTCGAGCAAATCAGTCACTGCCTCCGGCGATTGCCACTCTCTTGCATGGATGCCACCGTTGACGAGCATCGCCGGCTCATCGAGACCGTCGTGGGTTACGGCGTCCGGGTCGCCAAGCTTGTAAGCCCAGATGTCCCGACCGGAGAGTGTCTGACCAATTATCTGACCGTCGATGGCGTCGGGGTGGTCCACAATCAAAGACTGGTGTCGCTCGAACAGCGACTGGTAGGTGCGAAAACCATCGACCGGCGTTTGCGAATCAACGGGCAAAGGCACCGCGTATCCGAGTGCGATGTTGTTGCCCGAATCGACGTTAGCGGTGTAGGTAAGGAACACGTCCCGGCACGACGGATCGTCTGGATTGGAGATTGTTCCCGAGCTGTCAAAGTTGCAGTCGCCCAGCGCTGCTCCTGTAGCCATTGCGAGCATAAGAGCGAGGGCAATTCGGTAAGCGGTCATTGCAGCTTGTCCGCGATCAGCTCGCGTAGATCGCTCTCAACCAGCGAATCTCGCGCAAGCTCCCGAAGCATGCTTTTTCCGGCGGGGTCCCGGTACAGGTGCAAAGCCAGCACGGCTCGTCGGCGCGCAAGCGGCGCGGCATCGCTTCGTACCAAAGCTGCAAGCTCGCCTAACAGTTGGGTCCCGGGGTACCTGGCGAGGGCTGCAGCGGCGCTTGTTCCCATTTCATCAGAGCCGAGACGAGCTATGAGCGCTTGGCGGCCGGCCGGGGTGTTTAGCTGCCCAATGCCGTAGAGGGCGGCAGATCGAAGCTCGAATCGACCAACGGCCGATTCCAGAAGCCCGAGTCGGGCGGCGACCGGAAATGCATTCACTTCCGAGAGCAGGGCGAGCGCGTTACCCGCATCGGCGCCGCGAATGATCGTGCGCGCGAGCGACTCATCCTGCAGCCGCACGGCGACAACGTGGGCGAGTTCCGCTACCGGCTCGCCAGATTCAAGGTGCCTGGCCAATGGTGCCGATAGTCCCGCCAAATCGCTCAGGCTGCTCTGACGCAAACCCCGGACAAGGCCGCTGGCCGCCAGCCGACCGCCAGCGGCGCGCTGCGCGTCGAGCCATTCTGCAACAAAATCGTGCCTGCCAGCCGCGAGATCTGATCGGGTGCGCTGCGCCCAGGCTTCTGCATGCCACGCGCCCAGCGCAAATCTCGCTGCGGCGACGGGGTCGAATACGTAAATAAACCCGCGGTGGCCATCCACGTCGCGCAACAGCTTTATTTTTGGACCGGTTGCGGCGCCGGGCTCCATCAGTTTCTGGAGAACCCGCTTCGCAACCTCAGACTCGCCGATTGCGCCAAACGCCATCAAGGCCTTATAGCGGAGAAATGCAGGGGTAACCGGGGCAGTGTCTGTGCTTTGGCCGATGCCAGTGAGGATCGCCAAAAGCATTTCGCCATCGTCAGCGGCGACGGCACCTTCAATTCGCTCAATTACGGACTGCGTGCTTCTGCTATCGGTGACCTGGAAAAGCTCGGATTGGGAAATTTCGATCTCGTTTGTCGAAGCGCTGGCAACAGAAAGCGGGCTCAGTGCCGAGAACACAAAAATACCCAGCAGCATTTTCCTATATTTCAAATGAAAAAAGTATTGCATATATATGATATATATAGTTTTATTTTGGAAATATCAGTCGATTCCTGTGCTTTGACTATGGCGGAAGCGTAGACCGGTGATGACTAATAACTTTACACGATCGGCGGGCCGTTTGACGCGCCGGGCCATCACGCGTCGCTGAGTCGAGGCGCCAGGCTACTCAGAAGAACTGGGCTACTTAGCCCGCCCGGCTGGCCGTCGGCCGCGATTATTTGAGAAAAGAAGTTTGGGCAGGAGAAGACACCAAGCGGCGCCAGCTCGTTTGGGGTGTTGCGGCAGAGCTTGAGCAGGCGACTCTGTGACCCTCAGCGGTCAGATATCAGTCGACAGCGATATTTCAGCTGGCGTCAGGGCCGCGACGGATCAGTTTTTTCCAGACAATATAGGGATCCCAGTCCTTTTCGTCAGCAGTTCCGGGCTGGGCATTCTGGTGCTCGTTCGCGATCACCGTCAGAGTAAGAGGGTGTTCCGCCTGCTTTTTTGAATCCTCCGACTCGAATTCACTTTCCATCGTGACTTCCATTTACAGCCTCATTACTTATTTTATGGAGCTCGATCCCGAGCATGCCCGGAAGTTTAGCCGGCATGCCGAATTGAAACTGTGACGTCCATCACGTTATGGCGCCGAATGGCCGCTCTGGTTGTCAGGTTTTTTTACATAATCTCGGGCGGTGATCCGACAAACGTCGGCAATCTTTACAACATTCGTGTTGAAGTCATTGAGAGTTATCGGTAACTCATTGAAAAAGTAAATTTTTGTCAAACTGGCATTGCCCTTGCATAGAACTTGTTACCCAACAGTCCTGGTGACGCGATAGATCGGCATGGGGATGCCCTTCAGGCGCTGCGTCCCGATGACTTGGAGGGTTAGCGACTTCGGGTCTGAGGTGAAGTGAGGCAATCGGGCATTTAAGAACCCGGCCATAAGACCAATGAGGAAGCTTTTTATTAGAATAAAAAACTTGAAATAAGAGCAATAAAACCTGAAGCCCCGCTTTGCGGGGCTTTTATTTTGTCCGCGATGGGCGGCCTGATTTAGTGCTCATTGCCGAGTGAGGCCGAGCGCCGGGTTTTGCGGTTGGCTGCCTGGACTTGTGGCTGCTGCGCGACTCTCGCGATGCAATTCTTAAGGAATCTGGTAAGACCACGGTCTTGATATGCTGCTGTCTGGCCATTTTCTACTCCGGTTAACGCCCGTGAATGTTAGGCCAAAGACGCGCGGAACCCCGTGATTGCGGTCACAAATCGTTGGGCCTCTCGCTCTGAGAGGGCTTATGTAAAAAGACCATGTCGCCCGGCTTTTACGCCGCTACGGGCTTGCGGCAGGGCGGCGCCTGGCCCAAGCGTTGAAGTCTAGCCGTAAATAGCGAGCAAAAAGCCCAGCAAAGCGCAGCTGGCAAAGAAGTCCCAGAGCAAAAGGCTTCTGCAGTTGAAATCGCGTTTCGAGAC
>JABDLF010000004.1 GCA_013003115.1 Gammaproteobacteria bacterium | reverse complement strand
GAGCGTCGCGCTTCGGAAGAGAAGGCGACGCAGGTTCGTATTCTGGCGGACGCCAAAGCCTACGAAATCGAAAAGATCAATCGTGCAATTGCCAACAACCCGGCATACATCCAGTTGCAGGCACTGGAGTCACTGAAGTCTATTTCCAAGGATCCGGCGTCGAAGGTCTATTTTATCAATGGGGACAGTCCGATGCCCCTGCCGCTGATGCACCTGGGGGAGAAAGACTAGTCGAGCCGACACGAGATCATTTCAGTAAGCGGGGCCATAGGACCCCATTTTACTTTCCGGGAGCTCGCTGCCTGTTGCGGCTTGTGGCTCCGGTCAATGAAAACAAATCAATGGCTTACGGCTTGTCGTGTGAAAATTCATGGCCGTAGAATGACTTATGTCAGGTTTTGCCTTGAATTCGGTAGCCGGTCGGTAATAGTCTTACCTGCCTCCGCTTCGGGGTGGAATTTCCGAAGACCACCAAGATTACAGATTGGACTCGATTGAGCCGGGGAGTTTGTTAGTGAAATCAATATCGACAAGTATTCCATCGTTAGCCGCTTCCTTAGTATTAGGCGCGATGCTTAACGGGATAGCTATCGCAGAAGCCCCATCTGTAGAGGGCGACCGAGTGTGGGTATCCTATAACTCCGGCCAGAAAGGGCCCATCAGGCGATTTCTGCAAAAACAAGGTGCCGAAATTCACCATGAGTTCGACGGGGTTAATGCAGTGGCGGCTACGATTCCTGCCCGAGCCATCCAGGGCCTAAGCCGAAATCCGCATGTGCGCTCCATCGAGGTGGACCCGAAACGGTATCTTTTGAATCATGAGGGACCACAAGAAATACCCTACGGCGTTATTCAGGCGCAGGCCGACTCAAGCGCCGGTGTCAGCGAGTCACATGTGGGCAATGTCACGATTTGCATAATCGATACTGGCTTGGATTCCTCGCATTTCAACCTGTCTGGCAATGTATTAAATGGTACCAATGATTCAGGCACAGGCAATTGGTACGAGGACGGACACGGTCACGGCACCCATGTTGCCGGGACGATCGCGGCGACCGATCAGGGTTGGCGCGGCGTGGTCGGTGTCATCGAGTCTGGAGCTAAGCTGCACATCATCAAAGTATTCGATGACAACGGTGGCTGGGCGTATTCCTCGGATCTTGCGAAGGCAATGGGCGACTGCCGGACGGCTGCCGGCGATGGCAACCTGGTGGTGAGCATGAGTCTCGGTGGCAGCTTTGCCTCGGCCAACGAGGAAGCCGCATTTGCGGATGATTTCGCAGGCGGCAAATCTGTCATCGTCGCGGCGGCGGGTAACGACGGCAACCGGCGTTACAGTTATCCCGCCTCCTATGATTCGGTGATTTCAGTCGCGGCGGTGGATGACCGCGAGAGACGCGCGCGCTTTTCGCAGCGTAATGACCAGGTCGAAATCTCCGCAGCTGGCGTCGATGTTTTGTCAACCTATCCGGACGGCCTGTTTGCCACCATGAGTGGCACATCCATGGCCACGCCCCATGTTTCGGGGGTCGCCGCTTTAGTCTGGAGCAACCATGCAAGCTGCAGCGGTCAGCAGATTCGCAATGCGCTGGCTGGGGGCGCGAAGGACCTGGGAGAGGCCGGACGGGATATCAACACCGGGTTTGGCCTGGTGCAAGCCAAGACTACCAATGACGGCATCCAGCCGGAGGACTGTTCGTTTGCCGGCGACGGCGGTGGTGGCGACGGCGGTGGTGGCGACGGCGGCGGGGGTGGCAAAGACAAGCCGTGTAACCCCAAAAAGCCGGGGTGCAACGGATAACACCGCTCAAAGACGAAATTGAGAAAGGGGCCCGCGTGGCCCCTTTTTTGTTCAAGTGAGGCCTTCCGCGTGATGCCGTGATGTGGGTGCAGGATCAAGGCTTTTATGAAAGAGCGTTTGCGGAACCAGTCCTGTTGCGTTGGGCGAGTAAGGTGGTTTTGATTTACAATACGCGCCTCAGTCGCCAACTGAAGTTGCCGGCGCATCCGGTTATCGTGTCCGGCTCCCAGACGCGATTCAAATACCAAAAAACAGAGTCATAATTCTGTAAAAGGAGAGTGCCTGATGGCACCAAGACACAAAATACTGATGTGTCCGCCGGATTATTTTAAGGTTGAGTATTCGATCAACCCCTGGATGGCGGGTAACGAAGGGGAACTCAACCGTGACCTTGCCTTTAAGCAGTGGCGGGCCCTCAAGGGCGCACTGTCGGAGTACGCCGAGGTCGTAGAGATGCGCCCACAGGAAAAGCTGCCCGACATGGTGTTTACGGCGAACGCAGGCGTGGTGTACGGCAATAAAGCCATGGCCAGCCACTTCATGCCCCAGGAAAGAAGGGGAGAGGAGAAATTTTTCAAAGCCTGGTTTATAGACAACGGCTTTGAGCTTTGCGACCTGCCTGACAACATCGGCTTCGAAGGGGCCGGCGATTGCCTGCTCGACCGAGGTGGCCCATGGATGTGGACCGGCTATGGATTTCGTACGGAAATCGAGGCGCACAAAATTTTGCAGGATAGCTTCGATCGCGAAGTGGTTTCCATCAAGCTCGTCGACGAGCGTTTCTATCACATCGACACGGCGATGTGCCCGCTTGCCGGTGGCTATCTCATGTACCATCCGCCGGCGTTTGACTTTGATTCCCGGATTGCGATTGAAAAACGCGTGCCGTCACACAAGCGCATTGTTGTGGACACGATGGATGCCGGCAATTTTGCCTGCAACGCCGTGAATGTTGGTCAGCACGTATTTGTAAATGACGCCTCACTGGCGCTGAGGGCCCGGCTCATGCGGGTCGGTTTTCACGTGCATCGCATCAACTTGTCGGAGTTTCTAAAGGCCGGGGGCTCAGCGAAGTGCCTGACACTCAAGCTCACGGAGCCTCTCGTGGATTTCACAGACGAGTGATGGCAAAAGGAATGATGGCACCGCGCCCGAAAAGGACTTCAAGCTCCCATGACTGACAGCACGATGATCAGATACCACGTCAGGATTGCCAATCCCGCCGCACATGTATTGGAGGTGACATGCGTTGTGCCGCGACCTGATCCGGCGGGCCAGACTGTCTCCATGCCAGCCTGGATTCCCGGCAGCTACCTGGTGCGTGACTATGCGCGCCACGTGCTGGCAATCTCGGCGCGCTCAGGCGACCGCGAAATTAAGATCGACAAGGTGAGCAAGGCAAGCTGGCGCTGCGCACCCTGCGAGGGTGAGCTGGAAATTCGCTGCGAGGTGTATGCCTACGACTTGTCGGTGCGTGGCGCCTACCTCGATACCCAGCGCTGCTTTTTTAATGGCGTGTGCCTGTTCGTGGAAGTTGCCGGCGCAAACAATCAGACCTGCGAGCTTGATATAGAGCGGCCGCCGGAGATGCCGGGCACCGATGTTGGCAATTGGCGGGTCGCGACGGCAATGACCGCTGTGAATGTTGATGAGCGCGGTTTCGGCAGCTACAGAGCAGGCAGCTATGATGAGCTGATCGATCACCCTTTCGAAGTATCAGATTTCACGATCGGCCACTTTGAGGCTGGCGGTGTCCCGCACGAAATCGTGCTTGCAGGCCGTCACCGGGCAGATATGGATCGGCTTTGCAGTGATGTGCCTAAGATCTGTAAACAGCACATGCGGCTGTTCGACGATGCCCCGCCCATGCATCGCTATGTTTTTCTCACCAACGTGGTGAGTGAAGGCTACGGGGGGCTCGAGCATCGTGCGTCGAGCGCCCTGATCACGCGGCGCAGCGACCTGCCGATTACTAACACCAGCGGCATCGAAAAGCCTTATCGGCGCTTTCTGGGGCTGGTCAGTCACGAGTATTTTCACCTGTGGAATATCAAGCGCATCAAGCCGGCGGTTTTTACGCCTTTTGATTTGAGCCATGAGGCTTACACCAGGCTCCTGTGGGTGTTTGAAGGTGTTACTTCTTATTATGACGACCTTGCACTGCTGCGCAGCGGACTGATCAAGCCGGATGCCTACCTCGAGCTGCTCGCTGATAATTTCAACAAGGTCTGGCAAACGCCAGGCCGCAGGCGTCAGACGCTTGAGGAGTCCAGCTTCGACGCGTGGATCAAGCTTTACAAGCCCGACGAAAACAGTGCGAACGCCGTGATCAGCTACTACAGTAAGGGCGCAGTCACAGCCCTTGCGCTTGATCTGACCATTCGAAGGGAGACAGGTGGTCGTCGGTCGCTGGACGACGTCATGCGCGCACTCTGGCGTCGCTACGGCAAGACGGGCACCGGCCTTGAGGAAGACGGGTTTGAGAAACTCGCCCACGAGGTCAGCGGCGTGGATCTCCATGCGTTTTTTGACCAGGCAATTCGTAGCACGCAGGATCTGCCGTTTGCGGACCTGCTCGCTGAATTCGGGGTTGCCCTTGCATTTAGCCGTCTGCCCGAGGGGACGAGTGGGGCGTCAGCACCCGATGGTGGAGCAAGCGCTGCTCTCGGCGTCAGAATCCGCGATGACGGAGGCAGGGTGGTTCTTGCAAGCGTCTTGGCCGGCGCTGCGGCGCAGCAGGCGGGACTGGCTGGCGGCGATGAACTGCTCGCTATCGATGGCCTTAAAGTAACGCCAGCGTTGTACGCAACCGTTCTTGCCCAGTTTCAGCCAGGCGATTCAGTGACCGTAACTGTGTTCCGGCGTGATGAGCTGCTGCAGTTTGAATTGCAGGTCGGCGCCGCACCAATGTCGCAGTGCAAGCTTTCATTTGATCAAACTGTCGCGGCCGAGATCGAAGCGCGCAGATCGGCCTGGCTTCAGGTTGGGACGCCATCCATTTAAACCTTTGTCGTAAATACAGACGTCTAAGATAGAAAGACATGGTAACCAAGCCGGAATAATAAGAATGATTCTAAAGATGGCCAGGATCGGGGCTTGGGCGCTTTTTGCGTTGCTCGCGTGCCAGCCTTTGGTGGCTGCTGCGGAAAGTGATGTGCCTGGCGCGATGTCCGTTCAAATGGCACACAACGATAAAACGGCGGATATTCCACACACAAACCAGGCGATCGAGATCGACGGCGAGCTCGATGACGCCGGCTGGGCGGGTGCGCTGGTGATGGAATTGAATGTGGAAACGCGCCCCGGAGAGAACATCGAGGCGCCCGTGCGCACCGAGGCGTTTTTGGTCGAGGACGGCCGTCGATTTCTCATAGCGTTCAAGGCCTACGACCCGAACCCTTCGGAAATTCGAGCGCATATCCATGATCGCGATGACGCCTTTGATGATGACTTTGTCGGCATCACGATTGATACATTTAATGATCGCCGCCGCGCCTACGAGTTTTTTGTTAATCCTCTGGGCGCGCAAATGGATCTCACAAACGACGACGTCAATGGCAACGAGACGTCTTCATGGGATGCGATCTGGGAGTCGGCGGGCAAGCTGACCGATTTTGGTTACCAGGTCGAGATTGCGATTCCTTTCAATGCAATTCGCTTTCAGAACACGGCGGGCGGCCAGACCTGGGGCATCGATATATTACGATTTTATCCGCGCAGTCATCGCTATCGCCTGTCGGTGAATCGTCTCGATCGCGGTGTCAGCTGTTACCTTTGCCAGCTGGGCCGGGTGCGGGGGTTCGAGGGCGTCTCTCCCGGGCGTGACCTTGTCATAACGCCAACGTTGACGGCAAGCAGAACTGACACGACGGATGACCCAGGTACGGTACCCCTTGGATCTGGCAGCGTTGACAATGATCTGGGCGTCAATGTTCGCTGGGGCCTGACCTCTGACCTCACGTTGAGTGCCACGATCAATCCCGATTTTTCGCAGGTAGAAGCCGACGTGGCGCAGCTCGATATCAACAATCAGTTCACGCTGTTTTTCGATGAGAAGCGACCGTTTTTTCTCCAGGATGCAAACATTTTCAGCAGTCCCACGAACCTGGTGTACACGCGCAATGTCTCTGATCCCGATGTGGGGCTTAAGCTAACGGGCAAGCAGGGCCCGCACACCTACGGTCTTTTTGTGGCGACTGATCAGGTGACGACAATACTTCTGCCGGGCAGCCAGTCTTCGGACGTTGAATTGCTGCAGGCCAAGAGTGAGAACCTGGTCGGCCGCTACCGGCGGGATTTCGGCAAGAACTCCGCCGCGGGCGTCGTCTTTACAGGACGCCACGGAGACAACTATCACAACTATGTCGGTGCGATTGATGGCCTGTGGCGCATCAATGACGCAGATCGGATCAGCTTCCATGTCCTGGCCAGCAACACTGAATACCCGACCGAGCTGGCTGATGATTACGACCAGCCGCAAGGCGCGTTTTCCGGCCGCGCCTACAAACTCAGCTACCGGCATAGCGGACGAGACTGGGAGTGGAACCTCTATCATGAAGACTTTGACGACGGGTTTCGCGCCGACCTCGGATTCTTGCCGCGTACTGGCTACGATCGGTCCGTTGCAGGCCTGGGCCGGACTTGGCACGGTGACAGCGACAACTGGTGGCGCTCGATAGAATTAGATGGCGACTGGGATATCACCCATGATTCGTCAGGGCGCGTACTCGAGCGTGAAGTAGAGGCGGAATTCGAGATTTCCGGTCCCCTGCAGTCCTACGTCGAGGTAGGTGCGGGTTACCGGCAGCGCTTGTGGAACAACACGTTATTCGACGAAAATTTCAAGTACTTTTATGGCGAGTTCCAGCCGGCAGATGGCATGTTTATCGGGTTTTTTACGCGAGTGGGAGATCAGGTCGACTTTGCCAACACGAGGCTCGGCGATTTCAGAAGCATCTCACCGCGCTTTAACTGGGACGTCGGCGATCACCTGAAAATGAACCTGCGATACACGCGCGAAACACTGGACATGCCGGACGGTCGCAACATATTTACAGCGGGGCTCAGTGATGCGCGATTTACCTGGCAGTTCAGCATTCGAAGCTTCATGCGGCTTACGCTTCAGCACCTCGATCTGGAGCGCGATCCCGGTCTTTACATCGATGATGTCGACGCGGAGTTCCGGTCACTGGGCGCCCAGCTGCTTTACTCCTACAAAGTTAATCCGCAGACGGTGTTTTTCCTTGGATATGCCGACAACTTTATCGATGATGACAGCCTGACGGGACTGGAGCGAACTGACCGCACCTTCTTCACCAAGATCGGGTACGCGTGGCTGCCCGACTAACGTTTTAGTCCTTGTCAGGTTCAAACCCTTCCAGCTGCTTGTAGATTACGAAGCTGTAGACAATCGGGAGAAGCGCGCCGATCCCAACAGCCACAACCAGGACTATTTCCATCGGTGGCCAGCCGATCAAACCTGCAATCAACAACACCAGGCCCGCGAACACGAAGCACCAGCCGCCCAGTCGATGAGTTTTGGCCCAGACTTCATCGCTGGCCAGCGTCCACGGGGTGCGGATGCCAATAAAAAAGTTCTTCCGCAGCTTGCCCATGTAGTTGCCGATAATTATAAAAAGCACACCGACGCCCGGCAGGATGATTTTTCCCGGATCGAAAGGTGCACCGCGTGCTGCAAAAAGCACGGTGATACCGATCACGAACATGAACAGCACGATCACAAGTTTGAGGATATCGACGATCTTGCTGAATGATTCCATTCGAAATCCCTGTGGTGAAATCCAGGGAATTACCTTGAACAGTAAATAGACTCCCAGCGTCATCAGCGGTAACAACCATGCGCCCCAGGGCTTTGGCGTGTAGCCATCTACTTCGCCCGCGGCATTCCAGTGGGTGGGCAGCGGATCGGGCAATTCGGCATAGAAAAACCCGACCAGGGCGACGTGCAGCGCCACAGCGCCGAGGCAAATGGCGTCGGTACGATCAATTCTCATTCGAGTCCTCCCGTGCGCGGTTTCCAAACAGGTCCAGCAGCAATCCGGCGGCGTCTTCGAACACGGTGGTGTTGAGCGAGTAGACGATGTGTTGCCCCCGACGTTCGTTGCGAAGGAGATCGGCTTCCTTCAACACGTTGAAGTGATGCGACAGGGAAGGCTTGCTCATTTCGAAGTCGGCGGCAATGTCGCCAGCGGTCGCCGAACCCCGCCGCAGACGCTTCAGGATTTGTCGCCGCGTTGGATCCGCCAGAGCCTTGAACAATGCTTGCTGTTTCATTTCTATTCAATAATTAGCCAATTATCTAAATATAGGATTTTCCTCTTGCTGTCAAGCATTTGCCCCTGGTGCCGCGTGCTATCCTCGGCCCGCTCAGGTGGGTCCTCGGGGTTTCTTTATGCGTTACGGCGCGCTGTTTTTGCCTGCGTACGGTTGCTATGTCGGGTGTATCAAAAACGCCGCCGTGCCAGGTGAGGCGAGCTCCGAAATGCGCGCGGTTTCCTCAGGCAAATGCTCCCATGGGCCGAGGTGAGCAGTTTGACTGAGGCTGAAGCCCGGGCACGGCAACTGGCGCTGCTGCAACTGATCGCAGGCGCCGTCATGATCAGTTTTGCCGCCGTATTCGTGCGTATTCTGGACGTGCCGCCAACGACATCCGCTTTTTACAGAACCCTCGTCGGCGGAATCGTTCTGAGCTCGGTCATGCTGGCGTGGCGGCTGCCGTGGCGACCGGATCGCAGCCTCGTTGCTGTCCTGTTCGTCGCGGGTTTGCTGTTCGCGCTGGATCTCGCGTTCTGGCACCGAAGCATCCTCTACCTGGGCCCGGGTCTGTCGACGCTGCTGGCGAATTTCCAGGTTTTTGTTCTCGCGCTTGCCGGGGTTTTTGTATTTAAGGAAACGCTACGCCCGTCCCTGGCCGTTGGCATAGCGCTGGCGTTTGCAGGCCTGCTGCTGATAGTGGGGACTGACTGGACGAGCTTGCCCGTCAACTATCGTCGTGGCGTTGTGCTCGGCCTGCTGACGGCGCTTTGCTATGGCGCCTACGTGCTGGCGCTGAGGCGCGCCCGGGTCACGGCGGGTCGAGCGCAAACCTCTCCCATGGGTGACGTCGCCATCGCCTCGCTGGCGAGCGCTTTTTTTCTGTTGCTGATAGCTGCCGGCACCAGTGAAAGTCTCGCAATACCCAATCTTCGCGAGGCGGGCCTTTTACTTTGCTATGGCCTCGTTACGCAGGTCGTGGGCTGGGTGCTGATTTCCGCAAGCCTGGCGAAACTGCCAGCCTCGCGGGTCGGCCTGGTGCTGTTGATTCAGCCGACTTTTGCCTACCTTTGGGATGTTGTTTTTTTCGCGCGCGCGATTGCGACTCCTGAGGCCGTGGGCGCGGCCCTTGCCCTGGCGGGTATCTATCTCGGTTCGCGAACAAGGGGCGTGTAATCAGCAAAGCAGCCTGATACGCGCAGGCTGCACCTCGATATCGAGATCCGTCAGTCCGCCCTTAATGAGTTCGCCGTCGATCTGCACGGGTAACGCGTGATCTGAACGAATCCTGACTTTACGGGTTTGCAGGTAGCGTACGGCGGGATCGTTGAGATGCTTGCCGCGAATTACCTTTGGGATCAGGCGCAGTGCCTTGCTCCGGGTTACGTGATCCGCAATCACCAGGTCCAGGCTGCCGTCACAGATGCTGGCGTCGGGTGCAATGTGGAACAGGCCACCGAAACATGAGCCATTGGACACGGCAACAAGCGTCACGCGCTGCACAAGTTCACCATCATCAAAGGCGATGGACACCTCGGGCGCGCTTATGCCACCGGCCAGCGTTCGCAAGGCGGCGGCGAGATATATCATCGGACCGCGAAACCACGAGAGGCCCTGTGCCGTGTGGTTTATCTCGGCATCGAGCCCGATACCCACTCCGTTGGCAAAATACATATCGTTGCAGCGCCCGACATCCACGGAGCGCACCCGCCCGCTCAAAACAAGCGCGCACGCGTCGCGCCAGGTCAAGGGGATTCCGGCAGCCTTGATGAAGTCGTTGCCGGTGCCCACGGGAATGATGCCAAGTGCTGCGACATGGCCCGCCTCAATTAAGCCGTTTACGGCTTCGAAGATCGTGCCGTCTCCGCCGGCGACGGCGACCTTGATACAGCCCTGGTTTAGGAAGGACCCGACCAGCCGTTTGACGTCGCCGGGTCTTTTGCTTTCTGCAATATGTTTGCTCTCAAGAGACAATGCATCAGCAATACGCGAGCCGAGCCTGCCCGCGCGGCCTCTTCCGGCAGCAGGGTTGATGATTAGGCAGGTTTCACCGATCGGCGCTGTACCAGGCATTGTCTGTACCGGTTTGCATGGGTCCTACTTTAACCCGGATCACGCCTGAGGCGGTGGTAAGATACGCGCTCGTTTCGGTGTCGAAGTCGCAATCTTTCTCTGGTAATGGAATTACTGCTCAAACTCTTAATCGCCTACCTGTTGGGATCGATCATCGGTGCACTGTGGGTAGGGCGGATATTAGGCCACGTTGATATCCGCGAGTTGGGCAGCGGCAACGCCGGCGGAACCAACGCGCTGCGAACGCAGGGGTGGTTCTTTGCTTTGCTGGTAGTAATCATTGACGTGGGCAAGGGCATGCTGGCCGCCGGCTGGTTGCCTTTCGTCAATATTCCGGGTTTAAGCGTCGAGGTTCTGATCGGGCGCGAGTGGCTGCAGGTGACCTGCGCTGCTGCAGCCGTCGCGGGACATGTTTTTCCCATTTATCATCGCTTCAAAGGTGGGAAGGGCGCGGCGACTTTGGTTGGGGCACTTGTCTGTATGAGCTGGCAGATCCTTGTGGTGGTGCTGGTAAGCTGGCTGTTGGTCGTCGGCAGTACCGGTCTGGTCGGGTTAGCTACTATCCTGGCCGTTGTCAGCGCAACGGTATATGCCGGGTTCGTTTACCAGGTTACTTCACCAGTATTTGTATTCCTGTTGGCTATGAGCATTTTTGTCATGTTTACCCATCGCGGCAACATTGAGCGGATGCGGGCGGGAGAGGAACACCGTATGCGCAGGCTGATGATTTTCAGGCGCTCGCCGGGACATTCGCAAAGTGACTGACCGCGATTCGGAACGTGCGCTGGTGACGCTGCTGGCCGATGGACGCCCTCATGGTTTGCAGCAGACTTGTGAGAGGCTGGCCTCATCGTGGGCCAATATCGACGCGCTCATCGGGAGCCTTGCCAGGAAAGGTCTTCAAATCGAACGCCAGGGACGCGAGACGATACGATTACCTTGGCCAATTCAGTTACTTGATGAAGATCGCATCCGCGAGGCGCTTGCGGAGGAAGTGGATGCAAGTCTCTGGGGCCTCGAAGTGCTCTGGTGTACCGACTCCACCAATTCCCGCTTGATGGCCAGGGCTGCGCCGGGCGGTGCATTCGCATGCTTTGCGGAATTCCAAACCGCCGGCCGCGGGCGTCAGGCCCGCCCGTGGCGTGCGCCCCTCGGTGGCGGCCTTTGTATGTCAGTCTCGTACGCACTGCCTGAACAGTCCCGGGACCTGGCGGCCATCGGCCTCGTTGCGGGTGTGGCCGTTAGAAACGCGCTAAAGAAGTGCGGTGCGGCCGACCTCCAACTCAAGTGGCCCAACGACCTGATGTGGCAAAAACGGAAAGTCGGCGGGCTGCTGTCTGAGCTGCGCAGCGACGCCAGAAATGACGCCGGAAATAAAGCGCAGAAATTTCATCGATTGGTCGTCGGCGTCGGGATTAATTACCGTCTGGACGCCGCCGCCCGCACGGAAATCAGCCGCCTCGGCGGGCTGGCGCCAGCGGATATCGAGGAAGTTTGCGGGGGCAAATTGCCTGATCGGAATGTTCTGGCAGCACAAATCGCAGGCGAGCTACTTCAGTCCTTCAAGATCTTTACCGAAGCCGGTTTCGAGCCGTTCGCCAGCGCATGGCGGGCGGTAGACGCGTGCAAAGACGCGCCCGTGGTCGTTACTATGCAATCGCGCAAGCTCGATGGCGTTGCCCGTGGCATTGATGCGTCGGGCGCATTACAGCTGGACGTGGGCGGTAAAATTACGCGCATCGTCTCTGCCGAGGTCAGCATGAGGCCGGCATGATCACAGTCGCGGATATAGGGAACAGCTATCTGAAAATCGCCCGCTGGGATGGCAGGAGCGTGCGCGATACGCTGCGCGTGCGCCACCGTGATTTGCTTGATAGCGACTGGCAGGCAGCTTTGGATGCGGCGCAGGAGCTATCCAGAGAGGGTGTTTTTGTCGCGAGCGTTGCAGGGCCCGGTGCCGAGCAGGTCTTCGAAGCCTGGTTGCTGAAACGCGGCCACGATCGGCCGGTTTTTCTCAAATCGAGCGCTGAGGCGTGCGGTGTGCGCAACGCTTATTCGAGACCGGAGTCACTGGGCATAGACAGGTGGTGCGCGATGATTGCCGCTCGCAAGCTGCATCAGCGCCCGCTTTGCATCGTGGATGCGGGCACTGCCGTGACCGTCGACTGGGTCGACAAAGACGGGCTACACAGGGGCGGAATGATTATGCCCGGGCCGAATCTCCAGGCCGACAGCCTCTTTAGTAACACGCGTCATTTGCACGAAAGTTCGGCCGCCCCGTCCCGCATGTTCGCAGACAACACAAGCGAGGGAATAGCCGCAGGCGTGTGTAACGCGTGCTCGGCTTTGGTAGACCGCGCCTGCTGCGTTATTGAAGCCAGCGGCGAAGGCGCGCCGACGCTTGTTCTCACCGGGGGCGAATCTTCGCGAATATTGCCTCTGCTTGCACGCCACGCAGAGGTCCATGATGATCTGGTTTTGCGGGGCGTGGCCCTGCTGGCCGAAGAGCAGCGAGGATAAAGAAGTTGGCAAGGGCAGTTTTTCTTGCGTTGCTGGCGGCCAACCTGGTTTTTTTGGGTTGGCAGCTGGTGTCGGCCGATGATCGCGAGCGGCGTTCCGGTGCGACAGAGGCGTTCGACGTGCCCTTGCTTAGCATCGTGGACAGCGACGAATCACGTTCAGGCATCGTCGACCTGGAGGCTGGCGCCGAGCCGGGGGCCGACACCGGTCCTGCGAATTGTCTGAGCCTCGGGCCGTTTCCCTACGAAGAGGATTTCGAAGCGGCGAACACGAAGCTGGCGACGCTCGGGATGACGGGAAAAAAGCGCCTTGCTGAAGGGCAGATCTGGGTGGGTTACTGGATTTTTCTTTCTCCGGCGGATTCTCGCGCTGAAGCTGTAAAAAAAGTCGAGTCACTGCGCGCGCGCGGAGTCGGAGACCTGTACATCGAGCCGGCGGGCGAGAGGGAGAATGCGATATCACTCGGAGTTTTCAAAGAACGGAGTCGAGCGCAACGGCGCTACCGCGAGATTCGTGACCTGGGCTTCGAGCCACAGATAGCCAGGCGCACACGCCAGGGCACGGTTTTCTGGCTCGATTTTGTCCCTGATGATTTAGCCCAGATAGACCCTGCGGACTTCCAGGCATCGAGCGGGCGCATCTTGCGGCTGGCCTCCCGGGTCTGCCAATGAAGCCGGGTTCAGATAGAATAAGGCGCCTCGTAAATTCAAACACAGCCGGCATAGCTCAGTTGGGTAAGTGCTGACCGTTTGTCCGGGGGACAAACGCAGCAGCACGAACGCCCGAACAGGAGTTCGGGCAGGGGCCCGGTCGAGGCATGGCGGCGGAGCCAGGGATGGCGAAGATGAAGGTTAAAGAATTGCCGGCATAGCTCAGTTGGTAGAGCAACTGATTTGTAATCAGTAGGTCCCGCGTTCGAATCGTGGTGCCGGCACCATTATCACTTTTTATAACAGAATACGTGCTCAGCTTTGCAGAGCGAGTTTAGAAAATATGCTCAGATGAGCATAAATGAAATATCCCCAAAAAATGCTTTTTGGCCCTTTTCTTGATTGCGCTAAATTAAGCATGGAATTATGGTATTTCGAACGGTGCACGTGAGCCGTTCAAATTCGTTGAGTTTCCAATGGAGCCAATATGAATAGACGTGATTTTCTGGGCGGGTTTGGGCTTCTGGCGGTAGGAGTTTTTTTTAAATTACCACACCGCGACATTCTGATTCGCCACCCAACTCAAGATTTTGGTAAGAATTGCTCGCGGAAATTGATGCGCAAGATTCGTGTAGCTTTGGCCAGGGAGATCGAATGCATTTACGTTGATCTAGCGAAAAATGTTTTTTCGGAAGATGCCTCAATTGAGTCGTGTGTAATGAAAATGATTGGGTTGGATCGCGGTGAAGTGCTAAATGCACGTGCTTCCGAAATTCGACGAAGATTTGCTAAAAAGAAGGACGATGACCTCAGGGCTTTGAGAATTGTTGAACATCATGGGTTCATTATGGCCGAAGCGGAGGTTCTTCTCGCCCAAACTTCAAACCTTATGGAAAGAGCATGATCGTCGATTACGGTGAGCCGACCGCACCGAAGACATTCAAGTCGGAGCTTTGCATAATAGGGGCGGGACCGGCCGGGATAACGATGGCGCTTGAACTTGCAAAGGCGGGTCGGCCGTCATTGCTGCTCGAGAGTGGGGGATATACACCGGAAGTTGCGACGCAGTCGCTTTACCAAGGTGAAAATATCGGGCGGTCGTACTTTCCGCTTGATGGAACAAGACTGCGGGCGCTGGGGGGATCCAGCGGCCACTGGTCTGGCTGGTGTGGCACTCTGAACGAAAATGATTTCTTAGAGCGCCCCTGGATTCCCTACAGTGGCTGGCCAATATCAAAGTCAACCTTAGACCCTTACTACGCGAGAGCGCAAGAATATTTAGAGCTTGGTCCCTATCGGTACGACGCCGGGTTCTGGTCCAAGGAATACTCAGACTTTCCGGATTTTGAACCAGATAATCTACTCGCGCGATTCTGGCAATTTAGCGCTCCCCCAGTTCGATTTGCTCAAAAATACAGGGCAGCATTAGAGAAAAGCGAGTTAATTACTTTAGTTCTTCACTGTAACGTATTGCAGATCGAAATCAATGAGAACGGTGACTATGCTAGGTCAATTGAGATTGGCAGTTTAAGTGGCCGCTCCGGTTCAGTAGTGGCGAGCAACTATATAGTTGCTTGCGGCGGGATCGAGAATGCTCGATTGCTACTAGCATCAAACAAAGGAAATCCAGCAGGAGTCGGAAACGATAATGGTCTTGTGGGCAAGTTCTTTATGGAACATCCAGAAGTCGACTGTGGAAGGATTTATAGTTTTGACGCTTCGCAAATGAAAGCGTTAAAACGATTGGAAACAAGAGGCGGAACAGAGATCGGTATGGCATTCTGTTCAAGTCCGAAACAGCAACAAAAGATGAAGATTGGGAACGGGGCTGGATTTATCGCAGCTCCGAGGGTCTCCTTCGAAGGCAATGGCTGGGCGGCGTTCATGTCCATTAGGAAGAACTTGTCGCAAGGCCGAATCCCAGAAAACTTTTACGCGAAGCTCAGAGATTTCATGATTGATTTCGACACTTTTGCGGGCATGTTTGGGCTATGGTTGCGGAAAATAAGCTACTCGACTCAGATCATTCAGAAGGGGAGTATTCGAGTAATTTCGATGTGCGAACAGGTGCCAAATCCAGATAGTCGAGTAGTTCTGTCTCGCGAGAAGGATAAGTTTGGTAATCCTCTTGCCAATCTTGATTGGCGCCTCAGTGACTTGGATCGTCGGACTGTTCGCCAAACTATGGTCTTAATAGCTGCGGAAATGAATCGGTTGGGAATGGGCCGATTGGAAATCGACAAATGGCTGAGAAATGAAAATGGCACGAACTGGTCCCCCGACGTGAGAGGCGGGCATCACCACATGGGAACAACTCGAATGGCTAGCAGCCCGAATTGGGGTGTCGTGAACGAAGACTGCAGAGTTTTCGAAATTAGCAATCTGTTTATTGCAGGAAGCTCAGTTTTCCCGACGGGCGGATACGTTAATCCCACACTCACAATTTTGGCGTTAGCCTTGCGTTTGACCGATCACCTGATGAGTTCTTCATGAGTTATCTAAATTGAATTACAAGCGGGAAAGAATATTTGTTGTGGCAATACTGGTCACGCTGGTTAGTATAATTGCACACAGCGCTCAATTTTTAACCACGGCGCCATCCTTATTTTTGGTAATTGCGCTGGCCCGACTGTTTTTCGCATTGATTGTTGCATGTGCGGCCACAACTCTGTTGGTAGTATTTCGTCTGTTGATTAAAAAGCAGGTTCCCAGGAGCCTGGTGCTGAATATATTTGGAGTAACTACTGTTGTGGTTTCAGTGCTGATGGTGCTGATTAGCATAGGTAATGAACTTCCGGAAGGATTAGTTCATCTCTACCTGATGCACGAATAGACACTTGAAAAATTAGTTTCCAGACAGAAATCAGCTTCAAGTTTTTAGATTAAAAAAATTGAATTGGGCCGCCGTCTTGGCTTAGCTCAGTTTGTTGAGCAACATATTTGTAATCATTAGGTTCCGCGTTCGAATCGTGGTGCCGGCACCAATTTACAGCAAGTTCGTTTGTCGCCTTTTGCCCTGGGCGAGGCACCAGCGACAGCGCTATTCCGCGCTGGCAGGCGTCAGCAATTCTTTCTGCGGAATCAGGAGCGCGGCGTTCGAATCGTGGTGCCGGCACCAATTTAAGAAAAGGGCGACAAGTAAACTCATGGACCTGATCCTCGCTGATATCCAGGGGTTTGTTTTGCTGCTTGAGGGAAACAGGCCGGAGGCTAACATCCAGACCTGAGGCCATACCGGATCTGCCACCATGTCTCGGCGTCAGCCGAGATTAAAAAATCCTTGTTTGCTGCGCTCGATTTCCAGTCGTGCAAAATATCTTGAGCTCTTTTGGCCGGGCGCAGGTCTGAGAGCTGAGGCGCTTTCAATTAGAGGTAGAACTTAGTTAAACGCAGCGATCGGACTGGGTTTCTCGATCTGTAATTGAGTAAGTCTTCTTTTGCTGCATGGGGGTTTTTGCTCATGTACCGGCCCCCTGGCTTTTGCGATACTGAGACTAGGGGCAAAGGATGGGTCGCGCGAGCAGCGCCACGATGGTCTGGCTTTCGCCTAGCAAATTTTTTCAGAACTAAAGTGGGTTTATGAGTCTGTACCGTTTATACGTTGGTTCTTTTGCGGTCTCGTTTGTATGGCTCGCCGGACTGGCGGCCGCCCAGGATGCAGAGGCACCGGGTAGCGAAGGTCGCCGTATAGAAGAGGTACAGGTGACTGCAACTCGCCAGGCGAAATCAGTAGCCGAGGTCGCTGCTGGGGTGACGGTGGTTGGGGCCGATCAGCTGGAGGCCGCCGCGCCGCAGGTGACGCCCGAAGCTTTGAAAGGCCAGACCGGCGCCTGGGTGCAGCAAACGACGCCGGGTCAGGCATCGGTTTTTCTGCGCGGGCTCAAGGGTTCGGAAGTACTGCACCTGGTCGACGGCATGCGACTCAACAACGCTTTCTTCAGAAACGCGCCGAGCCAGTACCTTGCTCTTGTTGACGGCCAGATGCTCGAGCGCGTAGAGGTGCTGCGAGGACCTGCGTCGGCGCTGTACGGCAGCGACGCCATGGGCGGCGTCGTACAGGTGCTAAGTGCCATGCCGCGCTTCGATGGCGACGATTTTTCGCGACGCGCTCGTGTGCTTGGTCGCTACTCCAGCGCCCACGACGCAAGTCTTACCCGCGCTGAATTTGCTGCCGGAAAGTCCAACTTCGGCATCGG
>JABDLF010000107.1 GCA_013003115.1 Gammaproteobacteria bacterium | reverse complement strand
CGGAGCAAGGCAGAAAAATTCTCGACCTCGTCAATAACGTGGCGCACGTCGGGCATGCGCATCCGCGCGTCGTGGCAGCCATTGCGCAGCAGGAGGCGCAGCTCAATACCAACACGCGCTATCTGCATGACGGCCTTGTGACCTATGCGGAGCGCCTTACAGCGCTGTTGCCAGACGAGCTTGATACCTGCTTTTTAGTCTGTACTGGCAGCGAAGCGAATGAGCTGGCCTTGAGGCTTGCGCGGGCATATACAGGGAGCAGCGACGTGGTGGTGGTGGACGGCGCTTACCATGGTCACAGCTCGGCTCTGATTGATCTGAGTCCTTACAAATTCAACGGTGCCGGTGGTGCCGGCAGAGCGCCTCACGTGCAGGTCGCGGCCATGCCGGACGCCTATAACGGAGTTTATGCCGATGACCCGGCATCTTCGGACAAATACGGCCAGTCGGTTGGTGATGCCTTCGCGCGGGTAGCACGGCAAGGGCGCAAGGCGGCCGCTTTTTTCTGCGAATCGGCCCTGGGCTGCGGTGGCCAGATCATTCTTCCACCTGGCTATTTGCAGCGTGCCTACCACCACGCCCGCTCGGCAGGCGCCGTGTGCGTGGCGGACGAGGTGCAGGTGGGCTTTGGGAGGCTCGGAGGCGAGCTATGGGCGTTCGAAGCTCAGGGGGTGGTGCCGGATATCCTCACGCTGGGCAAGCCCATCGGGAACGGCTATCCCCTTGCCGCCGTTGTAACGCGTCGCGATATCGCTGAGGCCTTTGCCAACGGTATGGAGTACTTCAACACTTTTGGCGGGAATCCCGTCGCCTGCGCGGCAGGCCATGCGGTTCTGGATGTACTTCTTGACGAGGCGCTGCCGGCGCGGGCCGGCCAGCTCGGCGCGCGGTGGCTGGAGGCCCTGCGTGAGCTTGAGAAGAAAAACGAGATAGTCGGTGATGTCAGGGGGCAGGGGCTCTTTATCGGGATCGAGCTTGTCAAAGACAGGCAATCGCGGGAGGCTAACCCTAAAGCGGCGCGAGCTGTGCTCGATGCGCTGCGCCAAAAGGATATTCAGATCAGCATTGATGGTCCGCGTTACAATGTATTGAAGATCAAGCCACCGATGGTTATCGAAGAGCAGGATATGGAGCGGGTCAGCGTGGCACTTGGCGAAGCGATAGATAATCTGGCCCGCAAATAGCGCATGCCCGGTCAGGCCCCGAGGTGGTACCAATAACAATGATTAATTGTCTTCGAAAACTGTTCACACGCCGGATGCTCGCAAGCGCATTCTTGTTGGGAGTAATTGCAATGGGTACAGCGACGGCCGGCGAGAAAAAATTTGGCCTTGCGATCCATGGCGGTGCCGGGACCATTACAAGAGCCAATCTTTCGGGCGAAAAAGAAGCAGCGATACGGTCAGACCTGGGCGAGGCGCTCGATGCCGGATACAGGATTTTGCACGACGGGGGCAGCAGCCTCGACGCCGTGCAGGCCGCCATTACTGTCCTGGAGGATTCACCGCGCTTTAACGCCGGACACGGCGCTGTGTACACGAACACGGAAACCCATGAGCTGGATGCTTCGCTGATGGATGGGAATTCCCTGAGCGCCGGTGCCGTCGCGGCGGCCAGCACTGTTCGCAACCCGATTCTGCTGGCGCGAAAAATTATGGATGAATCGGTGCACGTCATGCTGTCAGGTGCGGGTGCTGACGAGTTTGCCGGCCAAATGGGCCTCGAGCTCGTGGACAATGATTACTTCAACACCGAGTTTCGATTCAACCAGCTAAAGGCAGCGCAGGCGCGAAGCGATGCAAGCAGCATGGCCGACCCGCTGCAGTTCGAGAGCAAATTCGGCACAGTAGGCGCCGTGGCGCTCGACCGGCACGGCAACCTTGCGGCCGGAACCTCTACTGGCGGAACAACGAACAAACGCTTCGGGCGCATTGGGGATTCGCCGATCATCGGCGCCGGTACGTATGCCGACAACAGGTCGTGTGCAGTTTCGGCAACCGGACATGGCGAATATTTCATTCGCCACGCCGTCGCGCATGAGATCTGCGCGCGCACGCGGCTTGCCGGAGAGAGCCTCGAAGCGGCGGCCGATCACGTGGTCAGGAAAGAGCTGGTTGAGGCGGGCGGCAGCGGCGGCGTTATTGCCATTGACCGGCAGGGCCACGTCACGATGCCTTTTAATACCGAAGGGATGTACCGCGGACTACGCATGTCCGACGGTCGAATGAGCATTGCTATTTATAAGGATTGAGAAATGTCACGAAGCGTTTATTTGAGGACTGCTGCCGTTTTTTTGTTGCTGGTTTCGGGGGCCTGCAGTCGCGGCGGCGAGGTTCCGGTGGCTGCCGTCGAGGCAGACGATAACGGTACAGGCGAAGCAGAGACGTATGCAGCCGATTCCCTGGCCGCGCCCCCTGATGTCGCGGGCGTGCCTGCTGATGCCGACATCACGGCGAGTGGCCTGGCCTCAAGATTGCTTGTCGCGGGTAGCGGCAGCGAGCACCCTGGCCCGGAAAGCAGCGTCGAGGTGCATTACACGGGCTGGACCACGGACGGGCAGATGTTTGACAGCTCCAGAAAGCGCGGAAAGACGGCTGTGTTTCCACTTAACCGGGTCATCGCGGGATGGACCGAGGGCCTGCAGCTGATGGTCGTCGGGGAGCAGCGCCGCTTCTGGATTCCGGCGGAGCTTGCCTACGCCAACAGCTCACGACCCGGTGCGCCGCAGGGCATGCTGGTATTCGACGTTGAGCTGATCGATATCAAGGACTGACGAATCGCGTGCAGCGCCGCGGCGGCAAAACACTTCGCATTGCAGCCTGGTCAGGGCCGCGCAATATTTCTACCGCAATGATGCGCGCCTGGGAGAATCGCCCCGACACGGTTGTTGTCGACGAGCCCTTTTACGCAAGCTACCTCGCGCGCACCGGCCTTGAGCACCCGGGCCGTGACCTCGTAATGGCGAGTCAGCCCAGGGACTGGCGGACGGTTGTACAGTCATTGCTTGATGAACCACCCGGGTCGCCAGCCGTCTTCTATCAGAAGCACATGGCGCATCACGTATTCGATGATATGCATGGTCCGTGGCTTGATGAACTTACCCACATCTTTCTTATTCGCGAGCCCGCCAGCATGATCGTCTCTCTGGACAAGGTGACGCCCGATCCACGCATCGAAGATACGGGCCTGCCCCAGCAGCTCCGAATATTCGAGCGCACTCGCGAGAGACTGGGTGCTGCGCCGCCGGTAGTTTGTGCTTCTGATGTGCTGGGTTCGCCCGAGCGCCTCCTCGGCAAGCTTTGCGCGTTGCTGGGGCTTGAGTTTCGGTCGGAAATGCTGGCATGGCCAGCCGGGCCGCGGACCAGCGACGGGGTATGGGCCCCCCACTGGTACAGTCGGGTCTGGGAAAGCACTGGATTCGAGGCGCCGGTTGTAAAGCGCCCAACGGTGCCAGCAAGGCTCGAGGGATTGTTAAATTCATGTCGAACGATTTACGAAAAGCTTTATGCTTGTCGCATTCTGCTTTAGGCAAACGTCATAATGTTGCAAAGATTTGACCCAAGAAATCGTGACCTGCTGGTGAACATCAACGGCAGGCTCGTGCACCGCAATCAGGCGAGCGTGAGCCCGTTCGATAGCAGCGTTCAGGGCGGCGATGCGGTGTGGGAAGGCCTCAGGCTCTACGAAGGCAAGGTGTTTCGATTGTCTGCGCACCTGGCACGTCTGCGTGACTCGGCCCATGCGCTCGGTTTCGCCGAGATCCCTGATGAGGATCATATCGTTAGCGAGCTGCGCAGGACACTGGAAGCAAACTTCATGTGGGACGGCGTGCACGTAAGGCTGACCCTTTCGCGCGGCGTCAAGCTGACGTCAGGTATGGATCCGCGGCTCAACCAGTCCGGTCCGACGCTGATTGTGCTCGCTGAGCACAAGCGCCCGGTGTATCAAAAAACCGGCCTTTCGCTCATCACGAGTTCGATTCGACGCCCGCCTCCTGATTGCCTGGACCCGAAGATTCATCACAACAACCTTTTGCCGTCTATCCTCGCAAAAATCGAAGCCAACGCGGCGGGGGCAGACGACGCCCTGATGCTCGATACGCACGGTTTCGTCGCGGAGACCAATGCCACAAATCTGTTCCTCGTGAAAAGCGGCATCGTTTTCACGCCTTTTTGCAAGGCCTGCCCGGAGGGCATAACTCGCGATACCGTGCTGCGACTGTGCCGCGCTGAGGGCATTGAGACCAGGGAGGCGGACCTGTCGGTCATGGAGTTCTACCGCGCTGATGAAGTGTTCTGCACGGGCACGATGGGCGAGCTTGCACCGATTGCCCGCATTGATGGCCGGGCCATCGCCAGCGGTCAGCCTGGCCCGATGTCGGCGCGATTGAGCGAGCTTTTTACGCAGGAAGTGCTGAAAACCGGCGAAGTGATTCTCGAAGCACCGCCGGAACCCGCGTGAGCGACGACTGGGTGGTTGTCCCCGTCGCGGCACTCAGCCTGCCGGCTCTCAATGGCCTGATTGAGCAGTATGTACTGCGCGAGGGAACAGAGTACGGGGCGCGGGACTATTCGCTGGCAGAGAAAGTGCGGCTCGTGCGCAAGCAGCTGGATGCCGGGCGGGTCCTGATCGTCTACAGCGACGAACTGGGTGTTGCCGAACTCATACCTGAGCGTGACTATGCCGGAGCCGACTCGCCGGTCGATCAGCCCTGATCCAGCAGTTCCCGGAGATTGATCACGGCGGAATTTGCCCGCGACAGGTAAGAGGCCATTACCAGCGAGTGGTTGGCAAAGAACGCGTAGCCGGTGCCATTTAACACCAATGGACTGCGCAGCGGTTCGAGACTGGCTTCCAGCTCCCTGATGATCTGTCTCAGGCTGACCGTGGCGTTCTTTTTCGCGAGCACTTCGCGAAAATCGTATTCGGCGGCACGAAGGAAATGCACCAGCGCCCATGCGGTGCCCCGGGCCTCGAAGAAAACGTCATCAATCTGCATCCACGGCGTTTTTACAATGATCACGTCCGGTTGCGGGGTAGCGCTGTCGGCAGCCGGATCGCCGGCGAGATCCGTATTCAGCCGCGCCTGGCCTACGCTCGCGCTCAGGCGCTGCGACAGGCTTCCGAGACGCTTCTCGACCACTGCAAGCCATTCGCGAAGGTTGTCGGCGCGCGCATAGAACTGCGTATCAGGTTGCGTCGAATCCGTGAGTCTCTGCTGGTAACTCTCGACCAGTTCGATGGCCTTGCGATACTCCCTTTCCGTGGCTGGCAGGATCCATGATTCGCTGTCGAAATTGAAAAGCGGCTCAGCGCGGGCGAGATCGGGATCTTCACGGGACTGTGACTGTGACCGGCTGTAGTCGTTGCGCAATACGCGCGAAAGATCGCGAACCTGCACGAGTACGCCAAATTCCCAGTTCGGAATATTATCGAGGTACACGCCGGGAACGAAGATATCGTTGCTGAGGTAGCCGCCTGGCTTTTCGAGCAGCGTGTTGGCAACGCTGGCGAGCGCGTGGGTTGTCGCGTAGCCGGTTACCGCAGCACGGCCGTCCTGTTCGAAATCAACCCAGAAAACCCCGGGCTCCCTCGACCAGTACCAGCTCAGGATCAAGAGCAGCAGAGCCGCTATCAGAACAAGCAGGCTGATCGGGCCGGGACGCCACGCCTTTTTCTCATCCGGGCTCTGGCCGTCCCGGCTGCGCCACATTACCGCTATCTTGTCTTTAAATGTCTGCCAACCGGACATGCTGCACGGCTCCCTTAATTCGTTGCCTGTTTAAACTGACCTGCTGAGGCCAGCGAGCCCCATTGTAGTCCAACGCTCGCCGCTCCGGCCGGCGCTTTTGCGTGGTAGCATGTTCGGCGCTTTATAACGGGTAATTTTTGAGGAGATCGCTATGCGAGGTTGGGGCGTTTTCAGGCTGCTTATTCCTGCGTGCGGAGTGATTGCATTGATGGGTTGCGCCAAGCCAGGTGCGCCGCAGGAGGGCGCTGCTCAGGCGGGGAATTCGGCCAGTGCGCCGTCTGAAGACATCGCGCCGGTGCGCCCCGAGATTTATGCCTCGGTGGAACTGACTTCCGATATCAGCCACTTAAGTGCGAAGCAGCGTGAAATGCTAGGAATCCTGATGGAGGCATCCGAGATCATGGATGGCTTGTTCTGGCAGCAGGCATATGGCGACGCGGATGCGCTGCTGGCCAGCCTCGATTCAGCAGAAACCCTCGAGTTTGCGAAGATCAACTACGGACCGTGGGACAGGCTCAAAGCCAACGCCCCGTTCGTTCCGGGCGCGGGTGCCAAGCCCCGCGGCGCCAATTTTTATCCGCCTGACATGAGCGTTCAAGAATTTGAGGACTGGCAGGAACCCGAGAAGCGTGGCCAGTACTCGCTGGTCCGGCGCGATGAGAATGGATCGCTGGATCTTTTACCATACAGCAAGGCATACGCCGGTGAGCTGGGTCGTGCCGCAGCTCTGCTGAGGGAGGCCGCAGAGCTCGCAGAGGACCCCGGTTTTGCCAGCTATCTCAGATTGCGCGCCCGGGCGTTCGAAACCGATGACTACCAGCCCAGCGATCTCGCCTGGATGGATATGAAAAACAATGCCATAGACGTGGTTATCGGGCCTATCGAAAACTATGAGGATCAGCTCTTTGGCTATCGTGCTGCGTTCGAATCCTATGTATTGATCAAAGACCTGGCCTGGAGTGAACGTCTGTCTCGCTATGCAGACTTCCTCCCCGAGTTACAGAAAGGGTTGCCGGTGCCCGACGAATACAAGGCCGAAAGTCCCGGCACGGATTCGGATCTCAACGCTTACGACGCCGTTTACTATGCCGGCGACTGCAACGCCGGCTCCAAGACGATCGCGATCAACCTGCCGAA
>JABDLF010000106.1 GCA_013003115.1 Gammaproteobacteria bacterium | reverse complement strand
AGCCTGTCTTCGGCGGCAAGCCCGGGTTATTGGGTGACGGCCGCGATTTACATGGCGGAGATCGGCATTTATTTCAACTGCCTGCTCGCAGTCTTCAATATGCTGCCTATCCCACCGCTGGACGGCGGCCGCGTACTGAGCAACCTGCTGCCGCCGAAAGCCTCCGATCAGCTGGATCGCGTCGAGCCCTACGGCCTGTTCATCGTGCTGGGGCTGCTGGTATCAGGGTTGCTCTGGCCGCTGGTCGGGCCTGGTATTCAGCTTTCCCGAGAGTTGGTGCTCAGGCTCGCCGGTTTATAGGAGCGTACTTCAGTGACTTCAGCCAGCAGAAATACAAACAGGGTCGTATCTGGCATGCGGCCTACAGGTCCGCTGCATCTTGGGCATCTGCACGGTGTGCTCAACAACTGGACACGCCTGCAGCTTGAGTACGAATGCTATTTTTTCGTTGCTGACTGGCATGCGCTGACGACCCACTACGAAGACCCCGCAGACATCTCGACGCACACCTGGCAAACGGTCATTGATTGGCTTGCGGCGGGCGTGAACCCCGACCAGGCAACGCTGTTCATCCAGTCGCGCGTGCCGGAGCACGCCGAATTGCACCTGCTCTTGTCCATGGTGACGCCGCTGGGGTGGCTGGAGCGCGTGCCTACGTACAAAGATCAGCAAGAGATGTTGCGCGAAAAGGACCTTGCCACCTACGGCTTCCTTGGTTATCCGCTTTTGCAGAGCGCAGATATTCTTATTTACAGGGCGGCCAAGGTCCCGGTTGGAGAAGACCAGGTTGCGCATGTTGAGCTTACCCGCGAAGTTGCGCGCCGATTCAATCACCTGTTTGGCCGGGAGCACGGCTTCGAGCAAAAAGCCGAGAAGGCCGTGCGCAAGCTCGGCGCCAAGAACGGCAAGATTTACGCGCAGGCGCGCAAGCGTTATCAGGAGCAGGGCGATGCGGGTGCGTTGGAAATTGGCCGCGCGCTGCTGGACCCTCATCCCAATCTGACCGTCGCCGACAGGGAACGCCTGCTGGGGTACCTTGAGGGTGGTGGTCGCAGCATCCTCGAAGAGCCGGAGTCGTTGCTGACCCCGGTTCCGAAGATGCCCGGCCTCGACGGGCAGAAGATGTCAAAATCCTACGGCAACGCTATTCACCTGCGCGAGGATGCGGATTCTGTTGCAAAGAAACTCAAGACTATGCAAACAGATCCTGCAAGGGTAAGGCGCACCGACCCCGGCGACCCGGAAAAATGCCCGGTCTGGGGGCTGCACAAGGTATATTCGGATAATGAAACGCGGAATTGGGTGCAGAAGGGCTGCACCACAGCGGGCATCGGGTGCCTGGACTGCAAGAAGCCGCTGATCGAAAAGATCCAGGCGGAGCTCGACCCGATACGGGAACGCGGAGAGCAGTACGAGCAGAGCCCGGACCTTGTCAGGAACCTCATCGCAACGGGCAATGAAAAGGCCCGGGATGAGGCCCGGGACACGCTGGTCGACGTGCGCGCCGCCATGGGACTGAGATAGAAAATGTCAGAGTTGAAAACACCAGAGGAAGCCGAGAGCGAGCACGCCTCGCCAGCCGGGGCGGAGGCAAAGGTGCGACCTGCGCAGGGGGAGATGCCCTTCGCCATGGTAGACGGCGAGGCCTACACCGAACTGCCCAGCGATCTGTATATCCCGCCCGAGGCGCTGGAGGTTTTTCTTGAAGCTTTCGAGGGCCCGCTTGATTTGCTTCTTTATCTGATCAAGCGACAGAACATCGACATCCTGGATATTCCTATCGCGGACATTACCCACCAGTACGTACGCTACATCGAGCTGATGGAAGTACTGCATCTTGAACTTGCCGGGGAGTACCTTTTGATGGCGGCTATGCTCGCCGAAATCAAATCGCGAATGCTGCTGCCGCGCGTGGACAGCGACGAGGCTGACGAAGAAGATCCCCGCGCCGAACTCGTTCGCAGGTTGCAGGAATACGAGCGCTTCAAACGCGCGGCGGAAGACATTGACGAGCTGCCGCGGCTGGAGCGGGACGTCGTGCCGGCCAAGGCGGAGGTTGTTGAGCTGCGCCTTGTCAAAGCGCTGCCGGATGTCTCCATCAAGGAGCTGCTGGTTGCCTTTAAAGACGTCATGGCACGTGCGGAGATGTTCAGCCATCATCACATCGCGCGCGAGACGTTGTCAGTTCGGCAGCGAATGTCAGAGGTGCTGAGCGCACTGCAGGGTCGGGAGTTCGTCGAATTCGTCGATCTGTTCAAACCCGAGGAGGGCCGGCTGGGCGTGGTAGTTACGTTTATTGCAATACTCGAGCTGATGCGCGAGTCGGTACTTGAACTCGTCCAGGCCGAGGCGTTTGGGCCGGTACATGTCAGAGCGATTATCGGTGAGGCTGATGATTCGGTCGACGAGGAAGACGGTTCGTATCGTGAAAGCATCGCCAGCAATGACAGCTGACTTGGCGCTGTGAATTTATCCGACCGAATTGAGTAAGCAGGACTGTTATGGACCCGAAGAAAATAAAGACCATTGTTGAAGCTGCCCTCATGGCTGCGGGACGCCCGCTTGGCGTTGACGAGCTGCAAGCAGTATTTGGCGATTTCTCGCGCCCCGAGCGCCAGCAGATCCGGGATGCGGTCAAGGCCTTGCAGGAAGAATACGCAGATCGTGCGATCGAAATAAAAGAGGTGGCCAGCGGGTTCCGGGTGCAGGTGCGGACACGCCACACCGAGTACATATCTCGTCTGTGGGACGAAAGACCGCCGCGCTATTCGAGGGCGCTGATGGAAACGCTGGCTTTGATCGCCTATCGCCAGCCCATTACACGAGGCGAGATAGAAGAGGTGCGCGGCGTAAGCGTCAGTACGAACATTGTGCGTACCCTGCTGGAAAGAAACTGGGTGCGGGTGGTGGGCCATCGGGATGTGCCTGGCCGCCCGGCGATGTTTGGTACAACCAAAGAATTTCTTGATTACTTTGGATTGAAAAAACTGGATGAACTGCCGAGCTTGCGAGAGCTGCAGGATATCGAAGATCTCAGCGTGCAGCTCGAATTACCGACAGGCCCCGACGAGGCAGGCGAGCCGGGCGTCGAAATCTCCGGCGACGGAGAAGCGACAATTGCGCGGCCTAAAATGCAGCTCGTTCGCAATCCTGATGACGTTGAGTCTGAAGCGCAGGAAGCACAAGAGCAGTCTGAAGCTGACGAAGTGATCTCCCATTCGTGAGCCGATGGCAGGAGAACGCATCCAGAAGGTGCTGGCCCGGGCAGGGCTGGGCTCCCGGCGCGAGGTCGAGAGCTGGATTGCGGACGGCAGGCTTACGGTCAATGGCCGCCTGCCGGAGGCCGGCGCACGAGTAAAGGGCACCGAGAAGTTTGCCCTTGATGGCAAACAGCTGGTGGTGCCGGAACACTCTGCGCAAGCGCACAAAGTAATCGCATACCACAAACCCGTCGGCGTAATTTGTTCACGCAAGGATCCCGAGGGACGACCGTCGAGTTTCGAGGATTTGCCGCCGCTCGAAAGCGGGCGTTGGATATCGGTGGGCCGCCTCGATATCAATACCTGTGGCCTGCTGCTGTTTACCACTGACGGGGAACTCGCCAACAAGCTGATGCATCCGTCCAGCGAAGTACGCAGACACTATGCCGTTCGTGTTCATGGCAGACCTGCTGAGAAAGACCTTTTGCAGTTGCGCAAAGGTGTAACGCTGGAGGACGGCCCGGCGCGTTTCGACAGGGTGTCGGAAGGGGGTGGGGACGGCGCCAACCGCTGGTTCGACGTGGTAATTAAAGAAGGGCGCAAGCGCGAAGTTCGACGTCTTTGGGAAGCATTGGGCTTCAAGGTCAACCGCCTGATTCGCACTCATTTTGGGCCAGTGCGCCTGCACAGAGAGCAGGCGGCCGGTTCGACCCGTGAATTAACGGCTGGAGAAACCAGGGCGCTGTACGAAGCCGCAGGCTTACCTGCGCCGGTACCTCCGAAAGCGGTGAAGCCCCGTCGGTTTGCAGCGAAAAGAGGTCCAAAGGCCCGACCCAAACCCAATGCAAAAAGCGCTGCCCCCAGGCTGAAGAACAGGAAATCAGGCAAGCGCAGATGAATCGAGATGCCGCAATTGGCGTGTTCGACTCAGGGGTTGGCGGGCTGACAGTATTGCGTGCGCTGCGCGAAAAGTTGCCGGAGGAAAATCTGCTGTACCTCGGTGATACGGCGAGGTTGCCTTACGGGACCAAGAGCGCGCGATCAGTCCTGCAGTATGCGCTGCAGGCGACCAGGATTCTCGACAAGCGCGGCATTAAGATGCTGGTCATCGCGTGCAATACGGCAAGTGCCTATGCGCTTGACGCGCTGTCAGAAACTCATCCCGATTTACCAGTAGTTGGTGTTATTGCGCCGGGCGCTCAGGCGGCGTGCGAGACCAGCAAGTCGGGACGAATCGGAGTGCTTGCGACGGAAAGCACTGTGCGCGCAGGCGCGTACGAAAAATCCATAGCGAATATGCGCTCCGGCGCCGAAGTTCATTCGAGCGCGAGCCCCCTGTTGGTTGGGCTTGCCGAGGAGGGTTGGCTTGCTGGTGAAGTGCCCGAAGCAGTCATCAGGCATTACCTCGGCGCGCTGACGGAGAAGTTTGCACCCGGGCAAATGGATTGCCTGCTCCTCGGATGCACGCATTTTCCGGTTCTCGCGAAATCCATCGAAAAAATAGCGGGGCCGGATGTTGCGCTGGTCGATTCGGCGCACACAACCGCAATCGAAGTGGAAAAGATCCTCGGTGCAAACCAGCTTCGCCGCTCCGGCGGGGGCCAGATCCGGTTTCTCGCGACTGATGGCGTAGCACGTTTCGCGAGGGTAGGCGGCGTTTTTTTGGGTAAGCCGCTCGAGCCTGACCAGGTCGAACTCGTAGACCTTTAGGATCCAGCCTGCCAAAGCAGCGGCATAGTCACGGCCTGAAATCCAAGTCCATAAATTTGCGCTGCTTTTGCGTTGTGCGTCGCCGCAAAATCCCTTGTGTTTTCAGGCAAAACCGGTCGGCCAGTGCCGCGGCGACAAAGGCTGCAAGCCATGGGCTTTGAGTTAGAAATCTTGTACAAAAGCGCCTGGTAGGACCAATAATTGACAACGCTGTCAATTATTGTTTATATGTTGCGAAATCAAGGGTGCGAATTCCTGCATGCGGCTCGTGCGCGTCGCGCCAAAAAAATAAACGACTGTTGTCCAAAATTTGCAATCCAGCTCCCAGAGTTTTCAGAGACTAAAGCTATGCATTCATACCTCACGCTGAACCGTTTACGCCCATTGGCATTTATTATTCCCGCGATCTTCCTATGGGGTTGTGTTGGCGAAGGCGATGGACCGCAGAGAATCCCGGGCACGCCTGCGGCAGCTCAAACGGGTGTTCTTATTAATTCCCCGGTCTCTGGCGTAACGTTCGATGGCAGCAGCGATTTGTCCGGTGTCACCAATGACATGGGTGAATTTCAATATCGGCCTTTCGACCTCGTTACATTTTCAGTTGGCGGCATTGTCCTGGGCACCGCTCAAGGCGCGCCATATATTTCGGTTGTCGAACTCACCAACAGCGTTGATCCGACTTCCCCAGCTGCGACGAACATGCTCGTATTCCTGCAGAGCATCGACGCAGACGGCGACCCGACAAACGGTATTACCGTCAGCTCGGCCACCCGCACAGCGGCGGCGGGACAATCACTCAATTTCAGCGCTGCGGACTTCGACACGCAGGTCGCGGCCGTAGTTGCGGCTGTCGCACCTGGGAATTCGGTTATCAGCGCGTCAGACGCGTTGTTCAATTTCTACCAGACTTACGCCTCACTGGGCGGAACAGACACCTTTGACTTCGGGTTCCCGGGATTCCCACCTGTAGGCGGCGGCCTGACCTATGAGCTGATTTT
>JABDLF010000098.1 GCA_013003115.1 Gammaproteobacteria bacterium | reverse complement strand
GCGCTTGCGCCACATCGCAAAGGCGATTTAGCCAAAGTGGGCCTCAAGGCCATGTTTGGCGGCGCCCTTGCATCCTGGCTCACCGCCACCGTCGCCGGAATGCTGCTCTAGAACCTTTGCAAAGCGCCTGATCTTCGGCATTCGACAGGTTTGCAGATGCGCGATCGTAAAGATGAGATGACAGGTGGCTGCCTTTGCGGGGCTGTGCGTTACGCCGTCCGCGGACCATTGCGCGACGTCGTCAACTGTCACTGCAGCATGTGTCAGCGATTGCATGGCAGCTTCGGGCCCCATTCAAAAGCACGCAAGGCAGATATCACCGTTACCGAATCAAGAGGCCTCGCCTGGTACCGCAGCTCCGACGTCGCGCGCCGCGGTTTTTGCCGCGAGTGCGGCTCAGGGCTATTCTGGGAACCCGCCGAGTTCGAAGGCACAGGAATTATTGCAGGCACTCTCGACAAGCCGACCGGACTTAAGACCATTGGCCACATCTTCGTTGACGAGAAGTCTGACTTCTATGACATCGGCGATGCGCTGCCGAAGTTTCCCACATCCTCCGAGGGTAAACTGCCGGGCGACTTCAAATAGCGGTCAATGCGATTTCACCATCGCGCATTTTGGCGCCTGGGCCCGTGATGTCCGGTTTTTGGAGGCAGCTAAAAACCCGCATTCGAGTGCGTCGCTCTGCTGCCACTGGCATTGCTGCGAAAATTGCACTACTTATTTAGTAAATCAGTAACTAAACAGGGAAAATTCTGATGAGCAAGAACAGCGACCCTGACGGCATTCGTCTCCCCATCAAGCTCGACACCACGTCCAACGGTGAATTTGCGCCCCGGGCGTTGAGCCCTCGCGAAAAAAACATATGCAAGCTGGCCCTGCAACAGGCAACGGAGCGGGCCCGGCGCACAAACGTCACGCGCCGCCAGTTCATGGTTTCCCTGTGCGGCGCCGCATCCACGCTGGCGACGCTCAATTTCGCACAAGCCGCAGCTAAAAAGCCCGTGTTCTTTGCGCTGGGTGAGGACGCGGCCATGGATCCGCAGGCGGCCGAGGACGCACTCGGTAAACGTGAGTTCATATTCGATGTCCAGGGTCACTACCTGCGGCCCGGTGGCCATATGGCCAAAAAGGCGGGATGCGCCGGTGCGAACGAGGTACTGCAGCGAGATTACATGGCCTGTATCGGCACGGACGCTTTCATCAAGGACGTTTTTCTCGATTCCGACACCGATATGATGGTGCTTTCGTTTGTGCCATCTGCGCGCGACTCCGAACCGCTTACTATCGAAGAAGCAGATGCGACACGCAAAATCGTCGACGAGATGGAAGGCACTCACCGCTTGCTAATCCACGGTCGCGTAAACCCGAACCAGCAGGGCGACGTCGCAGACATGGAACGCCTTGCTGGCTTCGGTGTTTCAGCATGGAAAACCTATACCCAGTGGGGTCCTGACGGCAAGGGTTTTTACATGGACGATGACATCGGGCTTGCCTTTATCGAGAAAGCGCGTGAGCTCGACGTCAGGAACATTTGCATTCACAAGGGCATTCCTTTCGGGCAAAGCTCGTACAAGCATTCAACCTGCCGCGACATCGGCGTAGTTGCAAAGCGCTTCCCGGATGTTAATTTCCTGATTTACCACTCGGGGTGGGTGCCCGGGCAAGCGGAGGGCCCCTATGACCCGGACCGCGCAGAGGGCGCAGATCAGCTCATTACTTCATTGAAAGCCAACGGTCTCGGCAAGAAAAGCAACGTCTACGCCGAGCTGGGTTCTACCTGGCGCTTTCTTTCGACCCGGGACACCGAGTCAGCGGCGCACCTCATCGGCAAGCTGCTGCTGCATCTCGGCGAAGACAATATTCTCTGGGGCACGGATTCGGTCTGGTACGGCTCACCACAGGACCAGATTCTTGCTTTTCGGGCCTTCCAGATTCCTGCCGAAATGCGCGAGGAGTACGGCTATCCGGAGATTACGGATGCGATTCGGGCAAAAATCTTCGGCCTTAACGCTATGCGGCCCTATGATATTTCTGCACAAGAGATGCGCAGGCGAGCGGCGGGCGACAAGATTGCGCGGACACGTCTGGCCTATGAACCGCATGCTGACCCGCATTTTTTGACCTACGGCCCAAAGACGCGACGCGAATTTCTGCAGTTGCTCACGTTGCAGGGTGGCAAAGTAAGCTAGGCCCTCGAGTCCCTGCCACATGCCGCGCCAGAAATTACGTTTGACCGCTTATTTTGCGCCCATCGCCTCGAGTTTCTGCGCAATGGTATTCGGCGATGTCGTGCCGCGCGCGAGCAGGCTATAAAACACCGGGATAACAAACAAGGTCAGGAATGTCGCCAGGCTGACGCCGAAGAAAATCACAACACCAAGCGTCGTGCGGCTCTCGGATCCTGCGCCCGTTGCCAGCATCAGCGGGATGGAGCCCATGATAGTCGAGATAGCCGTCATGACGACGGGCCGGAAACGAATTCGCGCGCCCTCGAGAATCGCGGCCGCAAACTCTTTGCCATCGTCGCGCACCTGATTGATGAACTCCACAATCAGGATTCCGTTTTTGGTGGCAATGCCAATGAGCATTACGATGCCAATCTGGCTGTAAATATTAAATGATTTGCCCGCGACGCTGAGTCCGATGAAGCCGCCGGCCATCGCCAGCGGCACCGCCATCATGATGATCAGCGGGTGAACAAAACTCTCGAACTGTGCGGCCATAACGAGAAAGACCACAATGAGGGCCATTCCAAACAAAAAGTAGATTTTCCCGGAAGACTCTTTGTACTCCAGCGACTCCCCCTGGTAGTCAATCTGGGCGGTAGCGGGCAGCTCCTGTTTGACCACGCCTTCGAGGAACTCGAGCGCTGCGCCCAGCTTGTATCCGGGCGCCAGGTTCGCGCTGATAGTCACGGAGCGCAAACGATTGTAGCGATTCAGCGATCCCGGCCCCGCAAGTACCTCAAGCTCCGTTAGGTTACCGAGCGGAACCAGTTCGCCGCTGCGCTCGGACCGGACATAGATATTTTGCAGGTCTTCCGGCGTTGCGCGCTGGTCATCCGCTGCCTGCAAAATAACGTCATATTCCTCGCCGCCAACGACATAGGTCGTCACCCGCTGCTCGCTCATCATGGCCTGCATGGTTCGCCCGATGTTCTGTACTGATACGCCGAGACTCGCCGCGCGATCCTTGTTTATTCGCACCAGCACCTGCGGCTGCGTATCCTCCAGATTGGAATCAACGCGCACAAGTCCCGGATTTTGTTCGGCGGCAGCGACAACGATGTCACGCCATTCGGCAAGTTGTTGATAGCTGGTGCCGCCCAGCACGAACTGCACAGGCTGACCGCCGCCGCCACGAGAAATGCCTGAGCGCATGAACGTGAATACGCGCAGCCCGGGAATCTCTCGCCACGCCTCCTCGAGCTCCTCTCGCACCTCGTCCGTGCTGACGTCCCTCTCCGTCCAGGGCGACAGCGTCACGTAAATAAGTCCGCTGTTCGCCGAATTCGATCCCCAGCCCGGCACGCGCACGACCGCTCGCTGAATCACGCCGGCTTCTATAAGCGGCTTCATCGGGGGTTCAAGCTGCAATGCCATTTCTGCCATGTGCTTGTAGCTCGTGCCCTCGGGTGCCTGGATGCGCGCAATAAACGTGCCCTGGTCTTCCTGCGGAACGTATTCCTGGGGCAATGATTCAAACACGCTAAATGCGGCAAACCCAACGGCTGCCGTTACCAGCACCACCACCCAGCGAAAACGCAGCACTTTTTCCAGCAATCGCATGTAGCCACCCGACAGCCTGTGAAAAAACTTTTCAAGGTATTTTTCCGCGCGCGTTTCTTTATCGTGCGGCTGCAGAATCTTCGAGCACATGACCGGCGTGAGGGTCAGTGCAAGGAAGCTCGAAAATATCACCGCTGCGCTAATGGTGACCGCCAGCTCGGCAAAAATCAGGCCGATGTTGTCCTTCAGAAACAGCACCGGGGCGAATACGGCAACCAGCACCAAAGTGGTGGCAATGACGGCAAAAGCGACCTGCCGACTGCCGTTGACTGCGGCGAGCAGCGGCGGATCACCCATCTCTATTCGCCGATGGATGTTCTCAAGCACCACGATGGCATCATCGACGACGAGGCCAATGGAGAGCACCAGCGCCAGCAGGGTGATCAGGTTGACGCTATACCCAAAAGCCGCAAGAACAATAAATGATGCGGTAAGACACACCGGAATCGTGACCACAGGAATTAACGTAGCGCGAATGGTGCCAAGAAATAGCAGGATGACCATGCCGACCAGGAACGTTGTTATCGCGATGGTGCGATATACGGCCCCGATGGCCTCGCGTATGAATACCGAATCGTCCGTGCTGGTGATAAGGCGCATACCGGACGGCAGGGTCTCGTTGATACGCACGATTTCCGCCTTGACGGCCGTCAGAACGTCGACGGTGTTGGCGGTGGATTCCTTGACAATACCCATGCCAACCGTGTTCTGCGCATTCGCCCGGTACAGGCTGCGCAGGTTCCTGGAAGCAACCTCCACCTTGCCGACCTCCCCGAGTCTTATCAGGTGGCCATCTGCGCCAGTGCCCAGCACGAGGTTGCGAAAGTCGTCTTCATTTCGATAGTTGCGGTCCACCCGAAGCGGAAACTCCCGCTCGGAGGAATCGAGCCGGCCAGCCGGTAACTCAACATTTTCCCGCCGCAGCGCACCTTCAATGTCCGAAACTGTCAGGTTCCTCGCCGCCATTGCCTGGCGATCCAGCCATATCCGCATGGAGGGGCGACCTGCGCCGCTGATGCCGACACGCGATACACCGTTAATCACTGCAAAACGATCGCTGATGTAGCGCTCTGCGTAATCGGTGAGGTCCATCGGGCTCATGGAGTCGCTGCTAAGACTCAGAAAAAGCACCGGACGCGCGTCAGAATCACGCTTCGATATTTCCGGCGGGTCAACATCCGCCGGCAGGCGGTCGACGGCCCTGGAAATTCGATCCCTGACGTCATTCGCTGCATCGTCAATGTCGCGATCAACGTCGAATTCCACAGAGATGTCCGAGCGCCCGTCACTGCTGCGGGAGCGGACGCTCTTTACGCCGGCAATACCGCTTATCTCGGCTTCCAGCATTTGCGTGATTCTGCTTTCGACAACCTCGGCAGACGCCCCGGGGTAAGAGGTATCAACCGAAATAACGGGCGGCGTGATATTTGGATACTCGCGCACCGGCAACTCAAGGAACGACAGGGCGCCAAAAGCCACAAGCAACAGGCTTAAAACAATGGCAAAAACCGGTCGCCTCACCGCTATGTCGGAAAGCATCACGGCTGATTTTCCTCCAACGCTTTGCCTGCCACGTTCACAGCAGCGTCCGCCGTTTTTACTGGCGTCCCGTCTCGCACCTTGATAATACCCTCGGTAATTATCTGGTCTCCTTCAGCAACGCCTTCGAGAATCTCGACCACACCGCGACGTCGCGCGCCCGGTCTGACGAGCTGTCTCGACGCCCGACCGTCATCGGTGATCTTGAACAGATATGCCTCAGAACCCAACTGAATCACGGCGCTTTCGGGCACCACCAGCGCATCGCGCTCGCGCGTGATCAGCTGCACCGTCATCAGCATGCCCGGCCTGAGTGCGCGATCCGGATTCTCAATCAAGGCGCGCACCACAATGGCGCGTGTCACCGGGTCAACGCGCGAACCGATCGAACTGACGACGCCCTCGAATTCGCGTTGGCCGTAGGCGGCACTTCGTGCCTTGATGTTCTGCCCCCGCTCCAGCGCCGCCAGCGCCGTTTCGGGAACCGTAAAGTCGAGCTTGATCACCGATACGTCGTCCAGGGTTGTGATGGCAGTGCCAGGGGTGATCAATGTTCCCTCGCTGACCTGTCGAAAACCCAGCAAGCCGGAAAACGGCGCACGCACGAGTCGATCTTTGAGCCGCGCCACTATGGTGTTAAGACGCGCCCGGGCACCGTCCACGCGCGCCTCTGCTTCGTCAAGATTCGACGCCGATACGACGTTTTGTGCACGCAGATCCTTTAGTCGGTTTCTCTGGTTAACCGCGTCTCGCAAGCTCGCCTGGGCTTCCTCCAGCAGCGCCTGCTCTTCTTCGTTGGTGAGCTCCACGAGCACGGTGCCGGCCTCGACGAACTGGCCATCTTCGAACCGCACTTTGCCTACCGTGTCCGTCACTTTGGCAGTCAGAGTCACAGACTCGTTTGCGAAGGTTGTGCCCAGCGCCTCGATTCTGTCCGACAATACCTGGGTTCCGGCAATTGCCACCTCAACCGTCACCGGCCCGCCGCCGCGCCGCGAACGCGTCTCCTCGGGAGGTTCGCTGCAGCCTGCCAGCAGCACTACTGTCAGCACAGCAACAACCGACAGTGTGTACCGGTACTGATCGGCCCATGGCCAGGCTTTATTCACGGCGCCACCGCGCCGGAGTCAGGCCGCCTGGGATCGCTGCAACCGTAGAAAATCCCGTTGCGATAAGACAACGTTTCCAGCGCACCTAACGCCGAGCTCTGGCGTAAATCATGTCCACGGGATGCCAGTATCTTCAGAGTATCCGGGTTTACCGCGCCTTCGTGCTGCAAAATATCCGGCAGCCACTGATGGTGAATCCGTGGCTGGTGCGTCGCGTCCGCAATGTTCATCCCGTGATCAATTACATTAACAAGTAGTTGCAGCACGGCTGTGATGATACGGCTGCCGCCCGGGCTCCCTGTGGCCAGAAATGGTTCGCCACCCTTGAAAACGAGGGTCGGCGTCATTGAACTGAGGGGCCGCTTGCCGGCTTCTACCGCGTTCGCCTCTCCACCAAGCAGACCGAAAGCATTGGGCTCACCGGGCTTGGCAGAAAAATCATCCATCTCGTTGTTAAGAAGAAAGCCCGCTCCGGCGACGGTCAAACCCGAACCATAGGAAAAATTCAACGTGTAGGTACTCGAAACCATGTTGCCGCTTTTGTCCATCACAGAAAAATGGGTCGTATCGAAGCTCTCTCCAGGCGCCGGCACTCCCGGATTGACCTCAGCGGAATCCCGGGCCTTGCCCATATCGATCCCGGAAGCCAGCTCGCGGGCGTATTTTTTGCTGGTAAGCCAGTCCACCGGAACATCGTAAAAATCGGGGTCGCCGAGATGCTCACTGCGGTCCGCGTAGGCAAGCCGCATGGTCTCTGCCAGCAGGTGTAGAAAATCCGCCGACCCTGCGCCCATTTCAGGCACCGGAAAATTTTCCAGCACGTTCAGCATTTGAATTACGTGAACGCCGCCGGAGGAAGGCGGCGGCATGGAGACTATCTCGTAGCCCCGATAGGTGCCGCGCACGGGCTCTCGTTCCACGACCCGGTAATTCGCCAGGTCATCCATGGTGATCAGGCCATCATTCGCCTGCATATCCGCGACGATCTTTCTCGCAACTGGTCCTTCGTAAAATCCAGCAGGGCCGCTGCGCGCAATATGCTTGAGCGTCCACGCGAGGTCTTTTTGTTTGAATAATTCACCCGCCTCGTAAGGAACGCCGCCCTCCTTGAAAAACGCGGCGCGCGTTGCAGGGTTGCGAGTCAGACGGTCTTGTCTGCGCTTCAGACTGCCAGAAAAATCGTAGCCAACTACAAACCCGTCGTTAGCAAGCTTCATCGCGGGCACGACCAGCTCCGACCATTTCAAAGTGCCAAAGCGCTGATGCACGCGATATAGGCCCGCAACCGTCCCCGGCACGCCCGCAGACTTGTGACTGAAGCGCACGCGCTTAAGATCCACTTCGCCTTCCTCGTCGAGATACATGTCACGGGTTGCCGCTGCCGGCGCCATTTCTCTGTAGTCGAAGGCAAAGACCGATTCTTCTTCGGCCAGATACACCAGCATGAAGCCGCCGCCGCCCAGGTTGCCCGCCCGCGGCAGCGTTACCGCCAGGGCAAATCCAACCGCGACCGCGGCGTCCACCGCGTTGCCGCCTCGCGCGAGAATGTCAGCCCCGACTTCGCTGGCGATCATGCTCTGGCTGACCACCATGCCACTGCGGCCGGCCACCGGGTGATGGATGTCCATCGGGTCGATGATCGGTGCCTCGTCCACCTGCTCGGCAGCAGGCGCGACAGCGCAAGCCATGAGGACAAGCATCAGGAAGGCTGGGAACCAGCGGAACAGGGCAAAGAAACTCATAGCAGGCTCACAAGACAGGCAATAAACCGGCTAAGGATACCCTAATTGATGGAAATCTATAGCGTGGAAGTGTGCTGTACAGGCACTCCGATACCCTGGCATTTCGATTTGTCCGAAGTGCGCGGCGCCGATACGGTAATCAACGCAGCCCGTTCTGGTTAAGACCCGGGCACCACTGCGTAAATGCTGCCGGCAAAATCCAGGACGTAGAGCTCGCCTGAGAGATCCTCGGCGAAAGAAACAATATTCAGTCCCGACTCCAGCAGCACCTCGCTGCGATACGTACTGTTGGCCTCGGGAAACAGGCCCCAGATGGTCCCAGTCAGGAAATCCCCGAAAACGTAGACGCCGGACAAACCGCTTATCGCGGTGCCGCGGTACACGAAGCCGCCGATGACCGAGGCGCCCCCTGGAGGATGGGAATAGACAGCAACGGGAAACTCGAGCTCGTTTTGCGGAGGGCAATCACTGATATCAAACTGAACGTTGCCTTCGTAGCAGCGCCAGCCGAAGTTGCCGCCTGCACGCACCACGTCGATTTCTTCAAACCGGGCCTGACCTACGTCCCCGAGCCAGAGATCGCCAGTGACTCTGTCGAAACTGAATCGCCAGGGGTTCCTGAAGCCGAACGCGAAAACCTCCGGCGCAGCCGACATACCATCGGCAAACGGGTTGTCCGGGGGAATCGCGTAAGCGGTGAGAGGCGTAACGTCGATCCGCAAGACTGTGCCATGAAAGCTAAAAGGATTCTGCCCGTTGCCATTGGGGTCGCCGCCGCTTCCCCCATCGCCAAGTCCTACATAGAGGAATTGATCGGAAGAATCCGGGCCCGGCCCGAATGCGAGGTGACCAATGTTGTGATTGGTAAAGGGCTCCTCCTGACGGATCAGAATCGTCTCGCTGTTCTCGTCGAGCGCCAGGCCATCTGGATTTGCTACAAAACTGGCAACCCGCGACTCAAGAGGGTTGCCGCCCGTGTAACTTACAAATACGCCACCGGTACTGGCATATTCGGGATCAAATGCAAGTCCGAGCAAGCCCCCCTCGCCTACCGTACTAACGCGTGAACCGAGGCTGGCGAAAGTCGACGTGGAGCTGGTCGCAGGGTCATTGGCAAACGACAGAATCCGGCCCGAGCGCTCCGCGAGATACCATGTCGTCGCATCGCCGGGCGCCTGCTGCATACTTAATGGCTGGTTAAAGCTGAGATTCGGAAAAGCCTCTACAAGGGCGATCTGGGTTGCGGCTGGCGGCGGGAGTGGTGCTGGCGTCAGTGCAGGGCCGGACGACCCCGAACAGGCGCCAAGCGTGAACATCAGGCACGCAAGTACCATCGGGTTTACGGCGCCAATCAGTCGGTTTGGCCAACGGCCATGTGGCCCGGCAGTCCTGTACATCTGATCAATCCAGTCGGGGTTGTTCGATACACCTGCAGTCAAGCATCAGAGCCTCGATTCCGGAACGCAGATTGCACCGATTGAGACAGCGCGGGCGTCCGCCCGTTCAAGAACCTCGTGCCCGAGCCTGGCCCGCCCGCGGCTTCAGGCTGCGCGAGGCCCGGCAGGAAGCCGCTCGCGACGGCCCCCGGCGGGTATAACAAGAATCGGGCAAGGCGCCTGTTCGAGCACGCCGGCACTGACAGAACCCATCAGCTTCTGGAAAATACTCTTGCGGTCGTGGGCACCCATAAAAATAAGCTCCGAATCTGCCCTGCGCGCCTCATTGAGAATAGTGGCGACGGGTTTACCCCTCACCATGCGAAAGTCACAGGCGACGCCTTCGGACTCCCGGGCGCCCTGGGCAAGGGCCTTGAGCTTGAGGAAATCTTCGGCCACATCCTCCGGCGCGGGCTCGCGCACTTCGTGCCGCAGGATCTGCTTCCCGAGAACGTCCGGCTGACGGGGCGCCACGTTGAGCAAAGTCATGGGCCAGTCCAGCCGCCGCGCCATCCGCGCCGCCGCCGCCACCAACTCCGGCGTGATTTCTGAAAAATCGACCGGTACCAAAATGTGTTTCATAGGATGTCCGTCTCCGGCACATGATTCTGCCTGTGCCTCTTTAATATTGCTAAATTCAGAAATATCAAGTCGTTACCGCCTGTTTCCGGTGAAACACACGGACCTTGAGTTCAGGCCGGCATAATACTCCTAAACAGTGAAGAATCCGTGACGAAACTCACCTTTTTTGAGTCTCAACTGTGATCTTTTGTAATGCGCAGCGCGCCGTCAACATTGCTAGACTCCGCCCTATGAAACAAGGAAACCCGCATACAGAAAGCGTTGCGCCAGGGCGCACGAAAGTGGCCCTCCGTGTGGTCGAAGTCCCGGGGTTTCTGCCGCCAGCGCCCTGCGCTGCGCTGGTCGACTTTTTCCGCAAAAATATATCGGCCCTTGCGGCGGAAAATGCCTCCCCTGCGTTTTCGAACCGGCAGATCAACTATGGGCGCATTCCCAACGAATTGCCGGAAAAGAACCTGATCAACCAATGCCGCTGGCGGATAGCAGATGTCATTCGCGAGGCGTACGGCGTTAAGCACGTGTATCCGGACTACACGGATATCGTGTACTGGCCCCCGGGAGACGGCATGGTTGCCCACGCGGACAATGCCAATGACGACGGGAGTCCTAATCTCTTCGCCTGGCGCACGTATTCTTCGGTGCTATACCTCAACGATGATTACGAGGGTGGAAACACCTATTTCACCCACCTTGGCGTCGAAGTCCGGCCTGAGACCGGCAAGCTTCTCGCCTTTGGCGCGGGCAGCGAATATCAGCATGGCGTCAGGCCGATAACAAGCGGCAATCGCTTCACTATGCCAATGTGGTTTACCGACCAGCTCAACTACGTTGAACTTTGACCCTCAGGATAGCTTGCCCGATGAAGCGCAGGCCCCTTGGCACGCCGGAGAATGGTAATATTGCCGGCTTGGACTCAGGTCGGTCCGAGTTCCTCTTTGCCCGGGGCAACAGCCACGGCTCGACCGAATCAATGTTTTTATGAGGACGATAATGCCAAGTTTTTTTAATCGCGCGCGAGCGCGCCACGTCGCCGCCCTGCTGTCTGCGGGCTTATTCCTCAACGCCTGCGGCTCGAGTGGCGGACAAGACACGTTTTACCTGGCGCGGGCACTCAACCTTGTAACGGACTCGCCCGGGCAGGCGATTGATATTGGCGAGCTTAACTTCGAGGTTTCGTTCGGGGCAGGTACCGGCTATTCGAGCGCCTTCGCGGGCAGCGGCAATATCGAGGTTCGCGCGTTTGTTCCCGGCGCCACCCCCGGCGACCCGTTCGAGGACACGCTTGTGCTCAAGGCAGCAGAAACGGTGGACTTCACCGACGGTACCAGCTACACCGTGATCAACTACGGGACGGTCGCAGATTTTCGATCAATGACCATCGTCTCGCCCGTACCCGATGTTATAGATACGTCGACGATTCAGCTTCAGTTTGTTCACGCCGCTCTGGGCGCCGGCAATGTCGACATTCACGTCACCGAGCCCGGGGCAACACTGGGGGCCGGAACGGTCACGGCATCGCTCGGCGTCGGCCAGATCAGCGCACTGTCCACGGAAGCCGTTACCGATTACCAGATTCGACTGACGGCGCCAGGCAGTACCTCGGCCATTTTTGACTCGGGCACGATCTCTCCCGGCACACCGGGCAACCGGCTTTTCGTTATTGGCAAGACGGCGGGGCCTACCTCCGTGCCGGTGTTTCTCGTTCGCTGGACGACCCAGGCAGCGCCAATAGCTCTTGGCGACGTAAATACGCCGGCCTTCGTCCGGTTTCTGCACCTCGCATCGTCTACCGGCGCACTCGACTTCTTCGCTGAGGATGACTACCAGAACCCCGTAGCCACAAATACGGCTTTCGGTGACCTCAGCGACTATGGCGAAGTACGAGATAGTCTGCCAGACGGCGTCACCGCGTCACCAACTTTCAATGTGAATTTTTCTGCGAGCGCAGTGGACGCGGAGGACGGTGACCTGACATCCGGAATCTCCTGGGCGTCTTCGATTGACGGGCCACTGGCCGACGGCGGCGGCGAAATTTCGACAACCTTAACCGAGGGCAATCACAGTGTAGTCGCAACCGCGACAGACACTGCGGGCACGATGGGTGCGGCTGCCATCCGCGTAGCGATTCTGGGCGCCGACAACGCGGCACCGTTCGTGAACATCCTGAGCCCGCCAAACGGCACGGAGGTTTTGTCGGGAACGTCAATCAGCTTTACAGCCAGCGCCGACGATTCCGAGGACGGTGACCTGGCTGGCTCGCTAGCCTGGTCGTCAAGCATCGACGGCGATCTTGCAGCAACCGGCTCGAGCATTTCGGCTACCTTGTCACCCGGTATTCACGCGGTGACGGCCAGCGTTGCGGATACCGGAGGCATTACGGGAAGCGAATCCGTGATCGTGAGTATCGTCGACGGCAGCAACACGGCGCCCGATGTCAGCATCGACTCTCCGGATTTTACAAACGTAGTGGAAATCGATGTCACGCTCGCATCAGATCCTGACAGCGTTCTCTTGCAGAACCCGTATGAACTGCAAAATGGACTCACCTACACGCTGTTTGCAAATGATCTCGCCGACACCTTCGGCGCGACCATGCTGACAGACGCCGCCCAGAAGGTTGCGACCCACAGCTTGATCAGGGTGGTTAACGCCAGTGATCTCGCGGCCGCCGTGGATATTTACATTGGCGCGCCAGGTGGGGCCATCGCCGATGCTGCCCTGGTTTTCAGCAATTTACCGGCCGGATTTGACAGCGGTTCCGGCGCGCTGGGCGCGGGCGACTATGACATCTTGCTCACAACTGCCGGCACCACCGACATCGTCCT
>JABDLF010000097.1 GCA_013003115.1 Gammaproteobacteria bacterium | reverse complement strand
GGAGAGGACTTGAACCTCCACGACCTTACGGCCACTAGCACCTGAAGCTAGCGCGTCTACCAATTCCGCCACCTGGGCTCTACCTGTATCCTGCAAGCTTGCCGGATTCAGCGAGCCGCGAACTTTAACATAGCGCCTCCGCATGTCAATTTGACGCGGCGGCATGCGAATTTAAGGAAATTATGAGCAAAACAAAGAAAAGGCAGTGGCAAGTCGACGATTCCGAAGCCGCCAGCGAAGCGGCGCGCTACGAGAACCCTGTCCCAAGCCGCAAGTACATTCTCTCTTACCTCGATGAGGTGGCAAGGCCGATGGGGGGCGGTCGCCTTGCCCGGGCATTCTCGCTGAGTGCCGAGGAGAAAACTGCTTTCAGGACGCGGCTGCAAGCCATGGTGCGCGACGGGCAGCTGCTCAGAAACCGGACAGGGGATTATTGTCTGGCGGCCCGGCTTGATCTGATAGCGGGGAGAGTGAGCGCGCATAAGGATGGCTTTGGTTTCCTGATCCCCGACGAGGGAGATGAAGACGTATACCTTAGTGCCAGGGAGATGCGCGCGCTGATGCACGGCGATCGGGTCGCCGTGCAGGTGACCGGAAAAGATCACCGGGGTCGTGCAGAGGGCAAGGTTGTAGAAGTGCTTGAGCGCAACACCCACGAAGTTGTGGGGCGACTCCACAAAGAGAGCGGCGTGAGTTTTGTCGTCCCGGACAACCCGCGGATTAATCATCAGATATCCATCAAGCCAGGGGCGACGATGCGCGCCCGACCGGGGCAGATCGTCCTCGCCGAAATCATTGAACAGCCGGGCCATCGGAGCCAGCCGGTGGGCAAAGTAATTCGCGTTCTTGGCAATGACGGCGCGCCCGGTATGGAAGTGCAAATTGCAATTCATGCGCACAATCTGCCCCACCAGTGGCCGGACTCAGTGCTGCGCGCGGCCGACAGCTTCGGTGATCACATCACGGCGGATGCAGCGTCGGGTCTCACTGATTTGCGCGATACACCGCTGGTGACTATTGACGGCGCGGATGCCCGCGATTTCGATGACGCCGTGTACTGCGAGCCCGCCGGCAAAGGCTGGCGGCTATTGGTCGCAATAGCCGATGTGTCTCACTATGTCGAAAAAGATTCGGCGCTGGACCGCGAGGCTTTAGAGCGCGGCACTTCCGTGTACTTTACCGACCGCGTTATTCCCATGCTGCCCGAAGCGCTGTCGAACGGCTTGTGCTCTCTGAATCCAAAGGTTGATCGGCTCGCCATGATTTGCGAAATGAAGGTTGCGAATAATGGCAGCGTGCGCGGCGCAAAATTTTATGAGGCGGTTATTCGTTCAGCGGCACGCCTGACCTATACGGAGGTCTCGGACATGATGGTCAAGGGTGACGCCGCGCTGCGCAAGCGGCACGCTGCGCTGTTGCCCTATCTCGATAGTCTCTTTGATGTGTACAGAGCGTTCGGCAAGGCGCGACGGGCGCGCGGTTCAATTGAGTTTGAAATGGCCCAGTCCTACATGGTCCTTGGTGAGGATCGCCGCGTCGAGAGAATAGAAACTTACGAGCGCAATGACGCGCATCGGCTGATTGAGGAGTGTATGATCGCGGCAAACGTACAGGCCGCCAGGTTTCTGAAACGGCACAAGATGCCGACGCTCTTTCGGGTACACGGCGGGCCGCATGCGGACAGAATGGAAAAGCTGCGAGAGTTTCTTGCCACGCTGGGAATTTCCATGCCCCGGGTGGAAAAGCCCGAGCCCCGGCACTTCGGCGAGCTATTGAAGAAAGTAGCCGGCCGAGCGGACGCGCAACTAATCGAAACCCTGGTGCTGCGGGCAATGGATCGCGCTGTCTATAGCCCGGACAATGTCGGGCACTTCGGACTCGCTCTCTCGGAATACGCTCATTTCACCTCGCCGATCCGGCGCTATCCGGATCTTCTGGTGCATCGCGCGCTGCGTCATGTACTGGCCGGTGGCGGCCCCGGCGATTTCGCTTACTCGATGCGCAATATGCAGCAACTAGGTCAGCGTTGTTCCGATGCAGAGCGCCGCGCCGATGAGGCAACTCGCGACGCGACTGACTGGCTGAAGTGCGAATTTATGCAAGACAAGGTGGGCGAGGTTTTTGATGGAATTATCACCGGCGTCACAAATTTCGGACTCTTTGTGCAGCTCACGAAATTTCATATCGAGGGCCTTGTGCACGTCACTTCACTGGAGAGCGACTACTACCGTCACGATCCTGTTCGGCATTGCCTGGTGGGAGAACGCAGTGGCCTTACATTCGGTTTGACCGACGCGATGAAGGTCAAAGTGAGTTCTGTGGACATGGAGCAGCGACGGATCGATTTCGCTCCGGCTACGTCCGACAGGCCCGAGGAGCGTGTTGGCAAACGCGCGTCGGGCAAAGGCGCAAAGAAAGGTGACAGGAAGCAACGAAAGTCCAAAGGTACGAAGGGGCGCAGCAAGGCCAGAGCGAACAAGTCGGGCAGTGGCGGATCGAAACGCAAAGCCGGTGGTCGGGGGAGCTCAGGTAAACGCAAATGAAAGCTGCCGAAGAAGTCGTCGCATTCGGGCTGCACGCTGTGCGTCATGCTCTGCATGAAGGGGTAGCGGCGACGACCGCGGACGCGGTGCTGCTCCTGCAGTCAGGCCGCGGAGACAAGCGCCTTCTCGAAGTTTCAAGGCTTGCTAAATCGCAGGGCCTGCCGGTCAGGATGTCAGAGCGCAGTGAGCTTGACCGTATCGCGGGTGGTCGGCATCAGGGCGTGGTTATATTGGGTCGGGAGCGGCATGCCGATCAGCCGGATCTTGCGACCTTGCTGGAGGGGATTGACGACACGCCGTTGCTGCTGGTGCTCGATGGCGTCCAGGACCCGCATAACCTGGGGGCCTGCCTGCGCAGCGCCGATGCGGCGGGTGCGCACGCGGTGATCGTGCCACGCCGGCGTGCTGCTGGCATGGGCGCCACCGTGCGAAAAGTCGCGGCCGGCGCCGCCGAGCATATTCCCCTGATTGCCGTCGCGAATCTCGCCCGCACCATGCGCTTCCTCAGCGATCAGGGGCTGCGGCTCCTGGGCACGTCCGAGGATGCGGAAAAATCTGTGTTTGCAGCCGACCTCACCGGGCCGCTGGCACTGGTGATGGGCAGCGAAGACAAGGGTCTCCGACGCCTGACGCGCGAACACTGCGACGAGTTGCTCAGCTTGCCTATGGGGGGTTCGGTAGAAAGCCTGAACGTGTCAGTGGCCGCAGGGGTCTTCCTGTTCGAGGCGGTGCGGCAGCGCCAGGGGGCGGGCTGACAGGTAGTCCCCGGGAGCCTGCGTCGGCCGGGAACTTGCGCGGCCGACGGGCCTTGCGTAATATTCGCGCTCGCGCAGGGCTGGTTAGTCGGCTCCTGCGACTTACATAACTCCTTGCTCCACCGACGGCCACGTCCGGACGGGGGGCTTTAATCCATAGGGAGCTCTTAATGAGACACTATGAAATAGTGTTTCTGGTCCACCCTGACCAGAGCGAGCAGGTACCCGCCATGCTCGAACGTTACCAGTCGATGATTACCAGCGGTGGTGGCAATGTTCACCGCCAGGAAGACTGGGGGCGGCGTCAGCTCGCCTACCCGATTAACAAGATTCACAAAGCGCACTATCTGCTGTTGAACATTGAGTGCGACAAGACTGTGCTTGAAGAACTCATCGATGCGTTCCGGTTTAACGATGCGGTTTTACGCCACCTGACGATCAGTCGCGACGAAGCGGTTACCGAAGCCTCGCCAATGGCGAAGAGCGCGGAGGATGAGCGTGACAACCGTCGTCCGCGAAATCGCGATGGCGAAAAGACAGACGCCAGGGGCGACAAGGCCGAAGCCAAGCCTGAAGCCAAGCCTGAAGCTAAATCTGAAGCAAAGTCTTCGGAGAGCGAAGAGCCCGCAGAGGCAGTGCCGCCATCGAAAGAGGACAGCGATACCGAATCCGCGGCCAGTGGGTCAGCTAAGGTCTGATGTCGTTTGAAGCCCAGCGCTTTTTATAAGGAGGCCTGACATGGCCAGATTTTTTCGCAGAAGAAAGTATTGCCGATTCACGGCAGACGGCGTCAAAGAGATTGACTATAAGGATCTCGTGATGCTCAAAAATTATGTTTCGGAAACGGGCAAGATTGTCCCGAGCCGAATTACCGGTACGAAAGCAAACTATCAGCGGCAGCTGGCGACAGCGGTAAAGCGTGCCCGTTACCTTGCGCTGCTTCCATATTGCGACTCGCACTAACACGAGCCTGACGGAAGCTGTTCTGGTTCCGGCCGGGCACGAAGCTGTGCGATCGATGTGAAACAGCTGGTCGAATGGATTGCGGCCTACAGGTATCGTTCCGCCCTGGCTGCTATGGTGCTGGCCGTCACGCCTTTTTTGCTACCGGCCAGCATCGGCATCGTTACCCTGGCGGTGCTTCGTGGTAGCCCCAGGGACGGCTTGCTGGTTTCGCTGGGTGCTGTTTTTGCGCTGTCGGCGCTGCAGCCTCTGGCAGCCGGCGCTCCGCTGGTCGCGGTCGGGCTTGCCACGCTGCTCGGACGATTCGGGTCACTGGCGCTTTGCTTGCAGGTTTTAACTCTGCTGGGCATTGCGGCAGTTGGGATTTTCTGGCTCAGTGTTGCGAGTCCCGAGACCTGGTGGCTGCCGTTGTTGGAAAAGTCTTTTGTTCCGTTTATGCAGCAGGGTCAGGCGCAGCTGGACAACGCAGTTTTTTTGCCTGCGGCGGCGCGCTTTTTCACGGGCGGGTTAGTCGCATTGTGGTTGTTGATTTTGGCGGCAGGGCTGATGATTGGACGCTCATGGCAAGGCATGCTGGCGGGCGAAAACCTGCTGGGGCCTGAGTTTCGGCAGCACCGCCAGGGCCATGCGATCAGCGGCATCGCGGCGCTGGTATTTATTGCCGCCGGGCTTAGCGGCTTCGCTTTGCTCGAGAACCTGGTAGTCGTGCTGGTTGCGGTGTTTATGCTTCAGGGGCTTGCCCTTGTGCATTGGCTGGTCCGGCACAGGAATCTCAAAGCCGGCTGGCTGGTGGCAGTTTATATCGTGCTGCCATTGATGCTGCCCTGGTCAGCGGTGACGCTGGCTGCAGTGGGATTCATGGATAATTGGCTTGGCATGCGTCAATTTCGAGGTGTCGGAGACGCTTGAAACTAAATTTTTTACCGGACTGATATGGTCCGCATTAACGAGAGCTGGAAACGATCATGGAAATAATTTTGCTGGACCGGGTGGAAAATCTCGGCGACATAGGCGATACGGTCAAGGTTAAACCCGGGTACGCACGGAACTACCTTTTGCCGCAGGGCAAGGCAGCGACGGCGACGCCTGAAAACCTCAAGAAGCTGGAAGCCCGGCGCTCCGAACTCGAGCGCGAGGCGGCTGAAGACCTGGCCGCAGCCAAGGCGCGCGCAGGGACTATCGAGAATCTGCGCCTGGAGATTAGCGCAAAGGCCGGCACCGAGGGCAAACTATTTGGCTCGGTCGGCACCGTCGACATCGCCGAGGCGGCAAAGGCTCGCGGGATAGAGATCGAACGCAGCGAGATTCGCATGCCCGACGGCCCCATTCGGGTTGCCGGTGACCACGACGTGGATATCCACTTGCATAGCGATATTACCGTGCCCGTTGTCGTGGTAGTGGTTGGCGAGGAATAGGCGCGGGCACAGTGGTTGGTTGCGCTTCGGGAAGCCACGGAGCCGTGTGCTATCTTTAGCCTCTGATCCACAAACCGCTTCTACGCTCTTATGGTGACTTCGACACCCGCTCCCATGATTGACCGCGCAACGGAGGCTTTGCGGATGCCGCCGCATTCCCTCGAGGCGGAGCAATCAGTGCTGGGCGGGCTGATGCTCGACAGCAGTGCCTGGGATAAGGTCGCAGACAGGCTCACCGAGGATGAATTTCATCGCAAGGATCATCGCCTGATTTTCAGGGCGATATCGGACCTCGCGGAAAAGGGACGGCCCTGCGATGCCGTCACGCTCTCTGAACATCTTGAGAAGAATGCCCAGCTGGCAGACGCCGGCGGCATGGCATATCTCGCCGGACTGGCGAGGGATACACCCGGGTCATCAAATATTCGCGCCTATGCCGAAATCGTTCGCGAGCGCGCAATGCTCCGCGACCTTATTCGCGTTGGCAATGAAATTGCAGGCAGTGCCTATGCAACGGACGGTCGCGATGCAACAGAGCTCGTTGACGAGGCAGAGCGCAGCGTTTTCGAAATCGCCGAGAGAGACAAGCGCAACACCAAGGGTTTCGTCGCGCTCAAAAAGGTGCTGCCGAATACGATCGACCGGCTCGATATGCTCTTCAACTCGGACAGCGAAATCACGGGAATTTCGAGCGGTTTCGCCCAGTTCGACAAGATGACCGCAGGGTTGCAGCGTGGTGATCTCGTGATCATTGCCGGGCGACCATCAATGGGCAAAACCAGCTTCGCTTTGAACATGGCAGAGCATGCGGCGATAAAGGGGCGTGTGCCGACGGCGGTCTTCAGCATGGAGATGTCGGCCGAGCAGCTTACGTTTCGCATGATTTCATCGCTGGGAAGCATCAACCAAAGTAAATTGCGAACCGGCAATTTCGCAGATGAAGATTGGGCGCGCATTAATTCCGCCGTGGCGCTGATGTCTGACGCTCCGGTTTTCATTGACGAAACACCGGCTCTGAATCCGACGGAAATCCGTGCCCGCGCTCGCCGGCTGAAGCGCGAACATGGTCTTGGCATGGTTGTTGTGGACTACCTGCAGCTGATGCAGGGGTCTGCGCGTGCCTCTGAGAACCGTGCGACGGAAATCTCCGAGATTTCGCGCTCGCTGAAAGCGCTCGCGAAGGAACTTAACGTGCCGGTGATCGCTTTGTCCCAGCTCAATCGGGCGGTCGAGTCTCGCCCGAACAAAAAGCCGGTCATGTCCGACCTTCGGGAATCAGGCGCCATCGAGCAGGACGCAGACGTGATCGCTTTTATTTACCGGGAAGAAGTCTACGAGCCCGAGACGCCCCGCAAAGGGATCGCCGACATCATCATCGCCAAGCAGAGAAACGGCCCCATCGGTGATTTGCCTCTCACCTTTCTGGGCGAGTACACGCGTTTCGAAAACTACGTACCCGACACCTACGGGGACGAGAACTTCTGATGGAGCGCTTTCCCCGGGTCCTCGTTGACCTGGCGGCGCTGGCCCAAAATCTCGAAGTTATCAGGGCGGCGGCGCCAGGCTGCGAGATCATGGCCGTGATCAAGGCCAATGCCTACGGTCATGGCATGGTAGCGGTTGCCCGCGCGCTGGAAAAAGCGGACGCACTTGCCGTCGCCCGGATCTCTGAAGCAATTGCGCTGCGTGAAGCCGGGATCAGCGGTGAAATCGTGCTGCTCGAGGGCGTGTTCTCCAGCGAGGAACTGGTGTTGGCCGCGCAGCACAGGCTCACGCTGGTTTTGCACAACGAGCAGCAGATCGACTGGTTGGAAGCGTTCAGGGGGGGCACGAGATTTCGCTGCTGGCTCAAGATTGACACTGGCATGCACCGTCTGGGCATCAGTATGCAAGACAGTGCTTCGGCGATGAGACGGGTACGAGGTTGCCCGGCTATCAGTCAGCCTCCCGGTCTCATGACCCATCTCGCAAGCGCCGAGATTGAGGGCGATCCTCTGACCAAAAAGCAGCTTGAGGATTTCTCCTTGCTTTGCGAGGCCTGGCCGGGCGAGGTGAGCAGTGCAAATTCAGCTGCTGTTTTTCTGAGACCACTGGCCCGGCGGGGCTGGATACGTCCAGGACTTGCGCTCTATGGCGTCTCGCCGCTCCCGGAGGTCACGGGGGCGGATCTCGGGCTGCGTCCGGCTATGCGTTTCGAGACCCGCATTATCAGTATAAAGACGCTCAGTGCGGGAGATGCCGTTGGCTACAATTCAACCTGGACGGCGACTGCGCCGACGCGCATAGGGATAGCGGCCGTAGGCTATGGAGACGGCTACCTGAGAGGTTTTGCAAACGGTGCGCCAGCGCTTGTCGCCAACGAGCAGGCGCAGCTGGTGGGCAGGGTATCAATGGACATGATAGCGCTCGATCTCGGTCCCGGCAGTGAGGCGGGCATTGGTGATCCCGTGTTGCTGTGGGGCCCCGAGTTGCCGGTGGAGAAAATAGCCCCCTGGGCGTCGACCATTCCTTATGAGCTGCTCTGTAACGTTAGCGCCCGTGTGCACACGGAGTATCTGCCAGCGCCGGTTGCAATGGCCTGAAACTGCTCGCGGGTTTCTTGCTAAGTGTCGGCGGTAGCGAAACGATGGCGCAGGCCAGCCGCGCTGAGAAGGCTCAGATCAGGAAGAAAGTCATCTTGACGCCGGCAAGCTCAAGAACGTCATTGTCCTGCAGGCGGCGCGCCTGCGGGCCGATGGGAGACCCGTTGACCTCCGGATATAGACCGTCCTTGCCGCTGTCGACGTTTACAACGAAATAACCTTCGGCACGACGCGTAATCGCTGCAACCTGAACGCCCGGCCTGCCAAGCGTCGTGAGGGCTTTGGTTAACTCGAGTTCCTTACCCGCAAAGCGGCCGCTGATCACCTGAAGCTTCGCGCGCGGCAGCCCGCCTGAGGGCGTTGGCATCGGCGCACTGGCCGGAGCACTGGCCCGTGTTGCGGCTGCCGCCGGGGCTGCTGCTGCAGCGGGCGCAGCCGGTGCTGCCGGTGCAGCTGGTGCCGCCGGTGCGGTGTCCGGGTGTGGGATTGAAATCTCTTCGTCCGCAGGCAAGCTGGCCGAGGCCACTTCCTTGGCTTTCTGGAATGCCTCGGTTACCTGGTCTTCGCTGTGCTCACTTGCAGAGCCGGGGCGCAGAACCATTGTCTTTTCAAATTCGTCGGGATCAGCATCGCCTGCGTCCTGCTCGGCGAATCGGAGCTGGTGATGCCCGATCGTAATCACGTCGCCGTGCTGAAGCGCATGTTTCTTGATGAGCTTGCCGTTTACGTAAGTACCGTTCGTGCTGTTCAGGTCCTCAAGAAACGAGTCATCGAGGATATTGATCACTAACGCGTGGTGGCCGCTCACCGCACCATTGTCTATGCGCACATCATTGTCCGGTAAACGGCCAATCGTGTAGCGTTCCTTGGTCATGTTGTACTCTGCGAGTACCTGACCGTCCAGACTGAGCATCAACCTTGCCATGGTATTCCGATCTGCTAGCTAGCCAAACAAACCCATGACCTTCTCAAGGAAAGTCTTGGGGGCGGAAAACGGCTTCAAGACCCGCGTCAGCAGTACTGATATATTGTCGCGGCCACCGTTATCGTTGGCTAGCTTAACCAGCTGTTGACCAACGATGTCAAGATTAGCACTAAAAGTGCTGATAGTTAAGTGAATATCGTCATCTTCCATCATGTCCGTGAGGCCGTCAGAGCACAGCAGGAATACGTCACCAACCTCCACCGGATACTCGTGAATTTCGACGTCCACGGCGGACTCCACGCCGAGAGCGCGGGTCACGTAGTTCTTGTTCATGGAGCGCTGCGCTTCTTCTTCAGAGTAGAATCCGCGCGAAACCAGCTCCTGGAGCAATGAATGGTCCAGGGTGACCTGCGAGAGTTCTTCGCTGCGCTGCCGGTATACGCGAGAGTCGCCCACGTGGGCAACACTAACCTTGTTGTCATAAAAGAGGGCGGCAACGACGGTCGTTCCCATGCCTTCGCAGTCGGTGCGACTTTGCGAAGTCTGGTAAATGACCTTGTTTGCTCGGGCGACAGCGTCCCGTAAAACTATGCTCTGTCGCATCAGGCCGGATTCCTTGTCAATTTCATTCCGCTTTTCGTGGGTTAACCTGGCCTTAACCATTTCCCGAATGGTGCGCACGGCCATCTCGCTGGCGACTTCGCCGGCGTTATAGCCACCCATGCCATCAGCAACGACAACCAACCCTGTATCAAGGTCAGATCCAACAGCATCCTCGTTGTGCTCCCTTACTTTGCCGGGATCCGTCAGCTGCACCAGGTCGATTTTTCCACGCACGCTCATTGAGCTCCCTCGTTATTGCAACGCTGCGGCACAGCGCCGCAGTTCGTTGGCCATTTCTTCTCCACTCTGATATCGGGTATCCGCATCCTTAGTAAGCGCTTTATTGACAGCCTCATTGAGGCCCTGCGGCAGGTCGGGCCGCACGGTGCTTAAAGGTGTCGGCGCTTCGTTGGCGATTTTGTACATGAGTGAGCCCATGGAGTCTGCCTGAAACGGGAGCTGGCCCGACAATAGCTGATAAAGGGTGACGCCGAGGCTAAAGAGATCCGAGCGGCCATCAACGGGCTTGCCGCCGAGCTGCTCGGGTGACATATAAGACGGGGTTCCGAGTACGATCCCCGTCTTGGTTTTGCTCGAATCTGTGATTCGGGCTATACCAAAATCAGTCACCTTAACAGCATCGCTGGTTGAATCGTACATGATATTTGCGGGTTTGATGTCTCTGTGGACGATGTTCAGCTTGTGAGCATAATGCAAGGCATCTGCTGTTCTGGCCATGATATCAAGGACCTTATCAGCCGGCATCAGTGTATCTGCCTTGGTGTTTCGATTCAGGTGGTCGCCTTTGAGGAACTCCATCGCGATATAGGCGAGATCATGTTCTTCGCCTACGTCGAAGATAGTGACAATATTTGGATGGTTCAGGCGGCCCGCCGTCTCAGCTTCCCGGAAAAACCGCTCCTTTGCATCCACCAGATCCTCATCTTCGAATTCGTCTGACAGGGGTATGGTCTTAATCGCCACGACCCGGTTGATCTTGGGATCCCGGCCCAGGTATACGACGCCCATCGCGCCCTTGCCGATTTCCTTTTCTACCTCGTAGCGCCCGAGCATGGGTTTCTGAACGTCTCCCTCTGCGCTAAGCAGATTGGGTACGCCTCGTCCGCCGCTGCGGCCAAGCACCAGTGTTTCCTCGAGATTCTGCGAGCGCTTGACTCTCTGGCGAAGGTCTTTGTAATCCAGGTTGTACTCGGCCATGTGGCTGTACACGGCGCCCGCCTTGTTGAACTGCCGCTTACGCTCATAGTCGAGAGCGAGGTTGTAAAGCAGGTCCATCAGGGCTTTATCCATGGGGCAGCGGCGGAATTTCTCAAAGGCCATGTCAAGCTGCCCCTGCCCCTGAAACGCCAGGCCCAGCATCTTGTTGCTTTCGAGGGAGTCCTGGTCCGAGCGCTGCCGCTGCTGCTCGGTGAGGCGAAAGCCCTTGAGCGTCATTACGAGATGCCCGACTGTCAGAAATGCAGCTGGGAGGGTCATTTGCACCCATTGCGACTGGTTCATGAGCAGTATGACTTCGACCGACAGCATGGCTGCGAGCATCAACAGGCTGACGAGCGCTCCTGCCCCTGCCGAAAGCCGCGGCAGGAAAAAGGCGATATACAAGAAAATGATAATCAGCACCGCAGTTTCTGCAATCCAGGCCCATTCAGGGCGCGTAAAAAAGTCCTCCTGCAGGATGCCGGAAACGATGTGGGCCAGAACTTCTACGGGTGCGAGGTTGGGGTCAACAGGGGTGCGCATGGCGTTGCCGATGCCTGCGGCCGTGGCACCGACCAGTACGATCTTGTTGCGAAACTTGTCCACCGGCACCTGGCCTGAATAGACATCCCAGAATGAGTCTACGGGGAATGCCTTTTCGCCTTCAGGCGCGCTGTAGAAACCGTTGTACATAACCAGATTCGGGGTCGTTGCAATGATCAGGTTTCCCAATTCGACCTTCTCACCAAGAGTGACGCGAATATCATCAGCAGTCAGATTAAGGCTGCGAGCTGCGGTTTCCAGCGCCAGCGACGGGAAATACCGGCCATAGTAGTCGACCACCAGGGGCATAGAGCGTACGCCGCCGTCCGCATCAAGATCGAAATTAAGATGCCCGAGCCCGGCCGCCACCATGCCGAGCTCGGCAATGGGGGCAGCGAGACGTGTTGCCGGGACTGCTGGTACATCGCCAAGGGGGCCCGCTTCTATCCGCGAAATGGCGGAGCGCATTACGTAGTCCGGAAGTTCGCCGTCTGGCCGTCCCAGTGGAGCGCCTAGCTCAAAAACGGTTGGCAGGATCACGTTGCCGGCTGCGCTGATACTCGCAGCGAGTCGACCGTCGCTGTTCAGCTCTGTTTCGGCGGTGAGCAGTTTTTGTCTGAGCACGTCGACGTCTTCTGCCATCTGCGCTGGCAGCTGCGATGCATTCTGTGCAAGCAAGGAACTGCCCAGAAAGCCGCTGGCATCGCGAATATAAGCGAGGCCCTGGTCGAGCTGCGGTTCCGAAAAGAATATGGTGCTGGTAACGAGCTTGGCGCCGCCCTGGCCGAGCTGCTCAATAAACTCGGCATGTATTGAACGGGACCATGGCCAGCGGCCAAACATCGGGGCCATGTTTTCGATGCTTTTGTCATCGATCGCGATGACGGCGATGCGGTCACTGGGCACGGCATGGGACAGGCGCACCCCTAGGTCATAGACATCGGTTTCCAGCGATGCGAATGCGCCCTTGGCCACCGAGAAGGCGAGCGCAAAGAACACCGCGCTGAAAACCAGTGCCAGTAGCCAGTCCTTTCCGAGAAGTTTGTTTTTTTCTGCCGACATTACATAAAACAAGCCGAAAACAGCGGGCAGTATATCGGCAGCCCCCAGTCATTTCAGCTACTTACTTCTCATTTTTCAGTATTATGTTGACCTTCGGCAACCCCGGCCGGGGTGCTAACATGCGGCCCCCGAAATCAGGCAGCGAGAGGCATGGCGAAGGCAAAAACCGTTTATGGCTGCGAGGCATGCGGCGCTCAGGCTCCCAAGTGGCAGGGTCAGTGCCCGGATTGTGGTGCCTGGAACACGCTGGTTGAACAGGCAGCCGTCGTCGGGCCGTCAGGTGGCCAGGCAATAGCCATTCTCAGTCAGGGGATTCAGCGCCTCGGCGAGGCAGCCGCATCAGACGAGATGCGTGCCTCGACGGGCATAGGCGAGCTCGATCGGGTTCTGGGAGGGGGCCTGGTGCCCGGCTCTGTGACGCTGCTGGGCGGCGATCCGGGCATCGGCAAGTCGACTCTCCTTTTGCAGGCCAGCGCTGCCATGAACAGTACTTTTGATGTCCTTTACGTGACCGGTGAAGAATCGCTGCGCCAGGTCGGTATGCGCGCGAGTCGGCTTGGGCTCGAGGCAGACAACCTTTCCCTTCTTCCGGAGACCTGCGTAGAGAGGCTGGTTGCGATGGCTGGCAAGGCGAAGCCCGGCGCCGTGATCGTCGACTCGATACAGACGATTTATTCTGAAGCCCTGCAATCAGCCCCGGGCTCGGTCGCACAGCTTCGCGAGACAGCGGCGCAGCTTGTCCGTTTTGCAAAAAGCACGGGGTGCGCCGTAATCCTGGTGGGTCATGTCACAAAGGAGGGTGTCATTGCGGGTCCGCGCGTTCTGGAACATATGGTGGACACCGTGCTTTATTTTGAGAGCGATGCGGGCAGTCGCTACAGAGTGATTCGTGCCGTCAAAAATCGATTCGGCGCTGCGAACGAACTCGGCGTTTTTGCAATGACGGAGGGCGGGCTGAAAGAAGTCAGGAATCCTTCGGCAATTTTCCTTTCGCGCCACGAGCGCCCGGTCGCGGGCAGTATTGTAATGGTCACCCGCGAGGGCAGTCGTCCGTTGCTCGTGGAGGTGCAGGCACTCGTCGACGACAGCCTGGGACAGGCCCCACGGCGCGTCACTGTGGGCCTTGAGCAAAACCGCCTGGCCCTGCTGCTGGCGGTGCTGCACAGGCACGGGGGCGTGTCGTTGGCCGGTCAAGACGTATTCGTGAACGTCGTAGGCGGTATTCGGGTTGCCGAGACTGCGGCTGACCTGCCGGCGATGATCGCGGCAGTATCGAGTTTCCGCGACCAGGTGCTAAATCCGAAGCTGGTCATGTTTGGGGAGGTTGGCCTGGCCGGAGAGATCAGGCCGGTGCCGTTCGGCGAGGAGCGACTGGCACAAGCCGCGAAGCACGGTTTCAAAAGGGCGGTTGTACCTACGGCGAACGTGCCCAGGAAACCGCTCGATGGCCTCAAGGTGACCGGCGTGGCACGCGTCGAAGACGCCCTCGAGGCGGTAGCGGAGAACTAGTCCGGTCTGGCGCCTTCAGCTGGCGGAAATACGCGCACTGTCCTGACAGTGTTGTCGCTGATCTTTACGATTTCCATTGCAAGGCCGGCGATTTTCAATCCTGTGCCCGGTTCCGGAATGGTCTCGAGGAACTCGACAATCAGTCCGCTGAGCGTTTTGGCTCCATCTATGGGCAGTGACCACTTCATCAGTCGATTGAGCGCGCGCACGTTCATATTTCCATGCACGATGTAGCTGCCGTTTGCATCCCGGAAGATGTCGCGGTGAGTTGCGTTGGGGTCGCTCGTAAATTCGCCAACGATTTCCTCGAGTATGTCCTCCAGCGTCACCAGGCCCTGGATGTCGCCATATTCATCCACGACCAGCCCCACGCGGCGCTTTGAGCCCTGGAAATTCAGCAGCTGTTTGTTTAGCGGCGTTGACTCCGGAACAAAGTACGCGTCCCTTGCGAGCGACGGCAGGGAATCAGCTGTCAGTTGTCCTTCCGCGAGCGCCCTGACGACCTGGCGCATATGCAGCACACCGATGACCTGATCGAGGTCGCCTCTGAAAATGGGCACGCGCGTGTGCTGCGAATGCTGAATCTGTTCGCGAATCGTGTCCCAGTCGTCGTCGAGGTCGACAGCAAAAATATCCTGGCGTGGCACCATGATGTCGTCGACGGTCACGTTCTCCAGATCAAGAATGCTCAGCAGCATTTTCTGATGGCGCTTGGGAATCATCGCGCCTGCTTCTGCAACGACCGTACGAAGCTCGCCCGTGCTCAGGCTGTGTCCGTCACCTTCGTCGGAGCGCACGCCAAAAAGCCACAGGATGCCGTTGGCAAAAACGTTTATGAGCCAGACGAAAGGAAAGGTGACTTTGAGAAGCGGGTAGTAAATGTAGGCGGCCGGCAGCGCCAGTTTTCGTGGCTTCAAAGCGGCCAGAGTCTTGGGCGCAAGCTCTGCGAAGATCAGGACAACGAGCGTGAAAATGCCGATGGAAATAGCGACCGTGTAGGTGCCGCCAATGCGCAGTGCGATAACGGTTGCCAGTGACGAGGCCGTAAAATTCACGAGGTTGTTGCCGAGCAGAATAAGGCCGATCAGCCGGTCGGGTCGCTTCAACAGGGTCTCGGCGAGCCGCGCGCCGCGATGTCCGCTGCGGGCCAGGTGCCGCAGGCGATATCTGTTGATGCTCATCAAGGCCGTCTCGGAGCCTGAGAAAAATGCCGACATCGCGATCAAAACGGCCATGATTCCAAAAAGATGAGCCAGCGGCATGTCACTCATGGGCGGGTTCCAGGGCTACCAGCGCGTGGTTGCCACCTGACCTGAAGTTCAACTCCATTGTCGTCCGAGAATCAATTCGAGCACGATACCGCTGCCAAAGTAAGCCAGAAACAGCAACGCGAACCCGGCAAGGGTCCAGCCCGCGGCTGTCTCACCGCGCCAGCCGAAGCGCCAGCGGCCGACCAGCAACATGCCGTACACCAGCCACCCCAGCAAAGAGAGAACGGTCTTGTGCACAAGGTGCTGTGCCAGGAGGTTCTCAACAAAAATCAGGCCACTGAAGATCGCGAGGCTCAGCAGGGCAAAACCTGCGCCGATACAGGCGAACAGCGCTTGATCCGCCGATTCCAGCGGCGGCATCAGTCTTAAGAAGCGACCGGGGCTGCCGCGGCGAATCGATTTTTCCTGGGCCCGCATAAGCAGGGCCAGCAGGGCTGCCATGGTGAAAAGCCCATAGGAAAGCAGCGAAAGCACAACGTGGCTTTGCACCTGCCACCCAGGGTGGTCTGATCCCGGCGAGGGCATATCTGTCAGGCTCAAAAAGGCGGCCAGGCCTGCCAACGGAAGCAGCAGTGCGCCGAGCCCTCGCAAGGCAGGCCGGGTGGCTGCCAGGAGTGCAAAAAGCGCGACTTGCCATGCCAGCAGGCCCGCGACGTTGGGGAGGCCAAGTCTGAGCCCCTTTCCGACGTTCAGGGCCTGCCAGAGGGCACCTGTGTGCAAGGCAAACGCGAAGATAGCAATTGTCAGCCCCAGAATCGGTGCCGAGAAGGGTGGTAGTTGGGAATCAGAATGCCCGGAGATGTTTC
>JABDLF010000091.1 GCA_013003115.1 Gammaproteobacteria bacterium | reverse complement strand
GCATGCGGCGACCCGGAGAATCGACCCAGCGTAGGCCTTGCGCTCAGCGGGGGCGGTGCAAGGGGCGCTGCCCACGTAGGCGTTTTGCAACAGCTCGAAGCTTTACAGATTCCGATCGATTGCATTGCTGGAACGAGCATCGGCGCAATCATCGGAGGCCTGTATGCCTCGGGTATGTCGTCGGAGGAAATCCAAACCTTCGTTCGGCGCATCAACTGGCAGGATGCCCTTAGCGATCAGCCCCCAAGGCGCAATCTGTCGTTTCGTCGCAAGCAGGACGATCGCGGTTTCCTTATTGATTTCAAACTTGGCCTCAGAGACGGCGAATTCTCATTACCCCGCGGCCTGCTGCAGGGGCAAAAGCAAAATCTTCTGCTGCGCTCTGCAACGCTGCCAGTATCAGGAATCCATGACTTCGACAGACTTCCCGTGCCCTTTCGAGCAATTGCTACAGACATTGAAAGCGGTGAAAGCGTTGCTCTGGGTCGCGGCAATCTCGCTGCCGCAATTCAGGCCTCTATGTCGGTTCCAGGAGTTTTTGCACCACGAGAAATCGGCGGCCGGTTGTTGGTAGACGGCGGCATTACTCAAAACATGCCAATTAGCGTCGTTCGTGATATGGGAGCTGAAATCATTATTGCGGTGGACGTTGCAGAGCCTCTTGTGCCCCGCGACCAGCTGACGTCCAGCTTCGAAGTCGCCAACCAGATGCTGACCATCCTTATGCAGCAAAGATCCATGCAGGAGATCCGCAGCCTGCGAGACGACGACGTTTTGCTTCAGCCTGAGCTCAGTCATGTCGCTTCCGGCGATTTTGGCAAACTTGACGAAATTATCGACGCCGGGGCTGCGATTACCGTCGAACAAGCCGGGCATCTCGGTCGACTGTCAATCGCTGGTCCTGCATTTGCCGAACACATGAATCAAAGGCAGCGGGCAAGACCGGGCAACCCGGTCATCGACTACGTAACGGTTGTTACCAATTCCCGCCTCTCGTCGGAAGTCATAGAAAAACGTCTTAACGCCAGTGCCGGGGAACCCCTTGATCAGATGACCCTTGAACGGGACGTTTCAGGAATCTACGGGTTGGATACCTTCGAGCAAGTTGATTACGAGATTGTCAGCGAGGGCGAAAAAACGGGCCTGGAAATCCGTGCGAGCGCCAAATCCTGGGGGCCGAGCTTCCTGGATTTCGGTATGCAGCTTGAAGAGGACTTCGAGGGCGCAAGCAACTACACGATCGCAGCGCGCTACACACGCGCTGAGATCAACAGCCTGGGAGGCGAGTGGCGTATCGACGCCCAGCTCGGTCAGCAATCGCGGTTTTTTTCGGAGTTCTATCAGCCTCTGGACATTGGAACTCGATACTTTGTAGCGCCGCAGCTTGAAATTTCCCGGCGAAACATTAACGTTTTCGACGGCGGCGAGAGAACGGCCGAATACCGTGTTACGTCCGAGGAAGCTCGCCTCGAAATTGGCCGCAATTTCTCAAACTGGGGCGAGTTTCGTTTCGGTCTGCGCCGCTCGCAGGGGCGTGCCGAGAGGCGGGTCGGCGACCCCGCGCTCCCCCGATTCGACTTTGATTCAGGCGGGCTGTTTGCGTCTTTCGCTGTAGATAGCCTGGACAATCCCGGTTTCCCTCGCAGTGGCCAGCTTGGCAATGTCAGCTGGCAGGCCGAGCGGGAGAGTCTCGGCGCCGATCTCGACTCAGACATTCTGCGTCTCGGTTGGCTTGGTGCATTTAGCCGCGGGGACCATACCCTGTTGTCCGGTGTGCGCTTCGCGAGCGCTCTTGATGACCAGCTTGCGCTGCAAAACACGTTCAATCTTGGCGGGTTATTCCGACTGTCCGGATACAGCGCCGATGAACTGGCCGGGCGCCAGTTGGCCCTTGCGAGCCTCGTCTACTATCAGAAGATTGCCGTTGCGAGAATGGCAGCACTGAACTTGCCGGTATACGCCGGCGCATCTATCGAAGCCGGCAACGTCTGGCAAAATCGCGACGAAGTTCGCTTCGACGATATGAGGCTGGCGGGAAGTCTGTTTGTAGGAATAGACACGATTCTCGGCCCGGTCTATATTTCTTTCGGCCTGGCCGAGGGCGGATCGCGGGCCGGATACTTTTTCCTGGGCCAGACTTTCTGACGTTGCGAGCGATCTAAGATGGACGTTGTCGGTATAACGCATACTCTGGCTGCCGCAAGCGCCCTGCTCCTGGGACCCTCAGTGTTTGTGCGCAAAAAAGGCACAGCTCTTCACAAGAAACTGGGTTACGGATATGTGTTCAGCATGCTTGTGCTGAATGCCACGGCACTGATGATTTATGACCTTTTCCAGGGCTGGGGGATTTTTCATTACCTCTCGGCTCTGAGCCTGCTGACGCTTTTGTCGGGCTTCGTACCGGCTTATCTCAAGCGCCCGGCGAACTGGATTGAATGGCATTACATGGGGATGACCTGGTCCTACGTCGGTCTGACGGCCGCTGCGGTGGCCGAGACGCTCACGCGGACACCGCTTTACTGGCCTGCAATTACGGAAATCATTCCTGGTCACTTCTTCTGGAATGCTGTTGGTGTCGGCACATTTGTCGTTTGCGGTGCCGGCTGGTACCTGATCAACAAGCGAAAACTGGGCTATCCTGGCCGTAATCCCGCCTGACTTGTTCTGCGGGCTAGCTTATGGCGAATAGCTCAACATCAGCCAGGCCTTTGTTGTATCAGTCGCAAAACCTTCGCTGTCAAAATCGGCCAGCTTGCCGAGCACAGATAAGCCTTTCTTAAGCTCTTTTGCGATGGATAAATTCCACTCTGTGCCGTAATTCGCGCCGCCGTCATCGGCAGTGAAACGATGCCATACAATACTCGCCGTAGCACCGCTGACAGGCAGGTCGACGCCCAGATAAAAATCTCTGAGGCCCGCATCAGGAATTCCGAGGAACTTGTCGGCCCAGCCGTTGAATGCATGCAGCGTTGCCAATGGCGAAACAAACTGTGATCCGCTGACGGCATTGTCTCCCCCCAGCAATTCAAGGCCTGCCCTGCCCTTGATTTCACCGTGTCGAAAATCCACTCGAGCGTGAAAGTAAGAAGCCCGATAGTCAACAGCATTCATGCCGGTATCGGTTTGACTGGCATACGAGAACAGATAGCCGAGTTCGCTTTTTTCTGTCGGCTTGCGCACCCCGGTCACGCGAAAGCCCAGGGTTCGATTTGCCTGGGAAATCGCATCCTCGATATCAAGCTCATACGCAAACATGACTAGCTTGCCGCCCTCCCAGATGGGGGCAGACAAGTTAAGTACATAGCATTGACAGGCCCAGTCAGCGGCCTGCGCACCACCGTCAGGCCCGAATATACGATTGATGTTCCACAAATATCCCAGCGCCAGCGTCGTGCCCCGCGCCAGGTCGAAGCCCGCTGTTACAGCATCATAAGTCTGCTCGTTTTGTCGCCAGGCGACGCGGCCAATAAAACGCTGATCGTCGAAGTGTATGCGTTGTCGGCCAAGCGAAAAAGTGGACGCTGCTGCGGGAGTTAATTTCAAATACGCCTGGTTGATCTCGGTTCCCGTCGGATCAGCAACCACCGGGTAGCCGGGAACGGTCGTGTTACCGTCGCTGTAAAGCGCACCGCCAAGCCGCAAGACGTTGTCTGCTTCAAGCAAAAGCTGAATATTGTTTTCCGCTGGCGTCTTGTAGGTAAGTCGCGTTTTCAGCGTGGACGCCCTGGCGTTTTCGGCCATCCCATCCTGGTCGACCGTTTCAAGGCGGTAGCGAAACGAAAGTTGCGCCTTACCCTCGCCGAGGAACGAGAGCGGAGACGTCTCTCCGGCGTGGGTCTGTGCGGACAGCAGCATCGCTGCGGCCAGCAGGAGCTGTAGGGCGAGCCTCAGGCGTGCGCTCAACTTGATCCCCCAAATAAACGCGGGCCACCGACAGAGCCGATGACCCGCAATTGCACAACCTGGATATATTTATACGTGTCACCGCATTTGTGTAGTATTCGCAATGACCGAAGCCGGCTTGCGGCAAGTACGTATACGTGTTCTTCGTCCGCAAGGCGAGAATGTTTCTCTCTTCTTTTCAATCATTTAGGTGAAAAAATGCTGCATTTTCGCATGCTCGCGGCAATGCTGGTTTTCGTGGTTTTACAGCCCTCCAGCCAGGCAGCTGAAACCGAAACCCGGCAATCCAACCCGGACACGGCGAATCTGGACACCATTACCGTTACCGCCAGTCTGCGCGAAAGGCCTCTGCGCGAGGTGGCCAACAGCATTACCGTCATTGACGCAGCACGCATAAGCGAAATCCTGGCCGCCGACATCAAAGATCTCACCCGTTACACACCCTGGATGTCAGTGGCTAACGACCCATCGCGATTCGGCTTGTCGGGCTTCAATATCCGTGGCCTGACCGGAAACCGCGTAAAGACAGTGATTGACGGGGTCCCCGTTGCGAATAGCTTCTCGGTCGGAAGTTACTCGAGCAGCGGCCGAGACGCCATCAGTCCGTCCATGGTGAGCAACGCGGAAGTTCTCAGGGGGCCGGCCTCTGCTCTTTTTGGCAGCGATGCCATGGGGGGCGTAGTCAGCTACACCACGTTCGCGCCCGACGACTTCCTGCTCGGAAGCAACAAGAGCCGCTACTTCGGAGCAAGTACACGTTACGACGGACGTGACAATAGTCTCGCAGCCTCAATTACCGCCGCGACACAGCTGACGAATGCCGCGATGCTGATTTCCGCCACCATGCGCCGCGGCCATGAAATCGACAATCGTGCAATAAGCGACGCAGGGCGTCCCAACCCGAGAAGCAACAACCAGTTCGACTTTGCAGGAAAGTTCGTGCTGCCGACAAGCAGCGGCGAAATTACCCTTGGAATTGACGGTCGCCGGACTCACGTAACAACGGAAGTTGATGACCTTGAGGGCCAGGGTCGCTTCGCCAGCACTACTTTTCTTCAGGGCGACGACCGGCTGACCCGGGACAGGGTCTCGCTTGCCGGGCAGATGCGGATGGATAGTACGCTCGCGGACGATGTCAGGTGGGCGGTCTATTTTCAGCAGTCCAGCACCGATCAGCGCAGTATCGAAGAGCGTGCGGCGTCCAGTCGCTCGCCGTCACCAACTCGCAGGTTTCCGGAGTTTCGATTCGATGAAAAGGTAACCGGCGCATCGGCCAGCGCAGCTCGTGACGTGCGCAAAGGTCGACTGATGCATCGTCTGCTTTACGGTTTGCAGCTGGACAGACGCACAGTAAATGAAAGCCGAGACAACCTGCTGGTCAATCTTGACACCGGCGCCGCAACAAAAGTTGTGCTTGGCGAGACGTTCCCGGTACGCGACTTCCCTGTTACGCAAATTACCGAGGCGGCAGTGTTTCTGCACGATGAAATAACTCCTGGTGAAGGGCGGTTTACTTTGATACCGGGCCTTAGAGCTGAATACTATCGACTCGATCCGCAGCCGGACTCTGTTTATACCGAGGACAATCCGTCATCCGGCGTGGTTTCAATAAGTGAAGTCAGCCTGGCCCCAAAACTCGGCGCAGTTATTCAGCTCAATGAGAGTACCTCATTGTTTGCGCAGTACGCTCGTGGCTTTCGATCCCCGCCTTTCGAAGATGCGAATATCGGGCTTGAAGTGCCGCTGTTTAATGTTCGCGCCATTGCAAATCCCGATCTCAAGCCGGAAACCAGTGACGGCGTCGAGATTGGCCTGCGCGTCGT
>JABDLF010000072.1 GCA_013003115.1 Gammaproteobacteria bacterium | reverse complement strand
TTTGTTATAGAGGTCATGCTTTTTACTCCAGGAAGCATCAGTCGCTCAGCGCTATGGCGGCGGGCCTTTCAATCCAACCACCAAGTCCGTCTGAAATGATTTCAACAATTTTTATTTCCGAATCGTTAAGAGCAACGATGCGGCCGTGATTTTGCCCGGCGAATTCGCCGGTGCGAACCTGATGAATCAATCCCTCGGGATCCTGCACCAGTCCGATCAGTTCGCCACGCATATTCAGTGTCCCCACCATGCGTAGCGAATCGAGTGGGAAATCTTCAAGAAATTCGCGTTTGCGATTCGGGTCGGGTCGCAGACCACCGTTGTTGGCGCTTACGGTGTTGGAGGATGCTTCTTCGGGGTCGAAGGGCGACCGTCTGCCCCGATCATCGTAGTTAAAATTCTCATAAGGCTTAATCTGCGGAAGAGGTTCGATTCGTCCGCTCTTACGGGCCAGCACTTCACTCCGATACTGCTCAAGATCGGAAAGATCTTTTGAGCAGCCCGGGAGCACTGCGATTGCGCTGATCAGCAGCAGAGCGCGGGTTACAAACCTGTTCTTATTGAGCTTCTCAGGCATCATTATTCACCGGTGTCCTCTTCCATGTACCTGTAGGTCTTTGCCGTAACGTTCAGAATCAGTTCGTCGGTGTTTCTCTGCGGACGGTCTGCGTTCGTCGGTATGGGAGTAATAACCAGATCATGCAGCGTTACGATGCGCGGGAGCGCGGCGATGCCGCTCACAAAATCGCCCATCTGGTGATAGCTGCCAGTAAGGCGAATCTTGATGGGCTTTTCAGCATAAAACTCGCGCGCGAATTCAGGCAGCGGCTGAAATAGCTTTTCTTCGAGTCCGCTGGCCAGCCCGGTCTGGGAAATATCCTGCAACAGGCTGGGAATCTCAGTTTCGCCCGGCAGCTGCCGTAACATGGCGCCAAACGAGCGGTTGATTTCATCCAGCTGGTCTTTGTAGGCGTCGTAGTTGGCGGCTTTCTTTTGCTTGCGCTCAAAGGTCTCGCGCAGCATCGTCTCTTTGTTTTGGGCCTCTTCAAGTACGGGCTTCTTGGGGCGCTCGACGAGATAGTAGGAAAGCCCGCCGGCGACCACGCCAAAGATGATAACGATCAGAATCGCCCGGAACAGCAGCGGCCAGCGGCCGATGTCGTTTATGTCCAGATTGCGCAGTTCGTCGAGGAAGTTCATTCGCTTCCCTCCTCGGCGCTGAGCTGCGGGTTCTCTTGCGTTGCAAACAGGGTAAATATCGCTGTTCGCCGACGCCCCTGGTCGGAGACTTCGACCACCCCGAGATCCGGATCACCCATCCAGTCCGAGGCGTCAATATTGCGCATGTAGTTGGAAATTCGGCTGCTCGATTGCGCCACACCTTTTATTTCCAGGCGATCTCCTGACTGCGCTACCGAGGTGAGCTGCACGCCTTCCGGCAAAGTCGCAACGAGTTCATCAATAAGGTGCACGACCTGCGGGCGGCTCTTCTGCAGCTGCTCAATAATCGCCATGCGGGCGAGCAGGCGCTCCTTCTGCGCCTCCAGATCGATAATCTCGTTGATCTGCTCATCGAGGAGCGCGATTTCAGCTTCGAGAAACTGATTGCGCACCTGTTGGTATTCAATAGAGCTGTTGATGCTGTTGTTATAAAGCAGATAGACAACAGCGCCCATAGCCACAGCGGCTACGGCAGCCAGGCTGAAGTTTTTCTGGCGCTGTTTGCGTAGTTCGTCGCGCCATGGCAGCAGGTTAATACGTGGCATATCAGTCGAAGCTCCTGAGCGCGAGACCACATGCGGTCAGCAATGCGGTGGCGTCGCTTTGTACTCCCTGGGCGCGCGCCTTGGAAGATATTTTCATTTTTCCGAGCGGGTCTCCTACCAACGTTGGGATATTCACGCGGCTCTGAATGATCTCTCCGGCGCCGGCTATGTTGGCGCAGCCGCCGCAGATAAGAATCTGGTTGGGTTGTTCGCGACCGCCTCCGGAGGCGAGATAAAACTGCAGCGAGCGACTGACCTGCTGTGTCATATCATCTATGAAAGGATCCAGAACTTCGGACTGGTAGTTGCTTGGCAAGCCGCCTTCTTTCTTGGCGCGACCCGCTTCCTGCTGACTGAGCCCATAAGTTCGCATGATCTCCTCGGTGAGCTGCTGCCCGCCGAAAGCGAAGTCACGGGTGTAGACCACCTTGAGATCCCGCAGAACGCTGAAAGTTGTGCTGCTGGCGCCGAAATCGACCACTGCAATAGAGTGGTTCATGCCGCCCTCAGGCATCTGGTGACGAAGCAAAAGGCAGGCGTTTTCCAGCGCAAACGCCTCCACATCTATAACGCGGGCCATAAGGCCTGCGGCCTCGGCCGCCGCCTGTCGCTGTTCGACGTTGTCGCTGCGGCTCGCAACCAGCAGGACGTCGATCATGTCAGGATCTTTTTCTGTTGGCCCGATGACTTCAAAGTCGTAGCTGACTTCTTCCATCGGGAAAGGGATGTACTGGTCTGCCTGCAACTCGACCTGGCCTTCGAGTTCCGAGGCGGCGAGATTCGCGGGCATCTGGATTACCTTGGTAATCGCCGCATCGCCACTGATGGCAAGAGCCACGTCTTTGGTTCGTGTTCCGGCGCGTTTCACTGCGCGACTGATGGCCTCGCCGACGGCCTTCACATCGACAATGGTCTTCTCAGTAATTGCGTTTGGCGGAGTAGCCTCGGCCGCGTACGCATCAACTCTGAATCCGTTAGCGCCCTTGGAGAGCTCGATGAGTTTGACCGAGGAGGTCGTTACATCCAGGCCCAGTAGCTGCTTGGTTTTCTTTCCAAAAAGCACGTTTTTTCCTTTCTACGTCGGTAGCTTGCAGGGGAAACATCCACCGATGCCTGAGATAAGTCGCTCAAATATATATCAATCAAGGCCTGAGTTCATGTCCGAATCTAAAAAAAACCCGGAAGGCGCCCGTCATTTTTCCCCAAGACAGATGCCTTATGTAAAGCAAGACTCATGCCAGAAAGCGCCTGCGGCGCGAAAACCAGCAGTTTTTAGCGCGCCCGACCCTTTTTACCCCTGCATTTCCCTGAATACTCGCTCAGTGTGGGCCTTCGTGCCTGCGATCTGAGTCACAATCTGACAATAATTGTCAGAAAAATCCAGCCGGCACAATTCGGCACTGACGCGTCTCGGAGCAGCAGTGCGTCGGTCGTTTCGGGCCGAATTACTTATATAATGCGCGCTCCGCGCAAGGCCCCACGTGTTTCTGATGAAAAGAACGTTTTCAATTCTGCTGACCCTCGGCTCCATGGGCCTGGCCGCCATGAGTATTGGCGTGCTGGTAGTAGTCGCGGCCTACGTATTTGTGACGCCCGACCTGCCTTCTGCGAATACGCTTAAGGACGTGCGGCTCCAGGTCCCGCTGCGAGTTTACACACGAGATGGCAGGCTGATGGCTGAATTTGGCGAAAAGCGTCGCGTGCCGGTTGAGTGGCAGGATCTGCCGGAGAGGGTGGTTGACGCGCTGCTGGCGGCGGAGGACGACCGGTTTTTCGCGCACCCCGGGGTCGACTATCAGGGCATCCTGCGCGCCGCGATAGGCGTGATCAGAACCGGGTCCCTTGGCGGCTCGGGGGGCAGCACCATCACCATGCAGGTTGCCAGGAACTTCTTCAATCTGGGCGAGCAACACAGCCGCGAGCGGACGATTATTCGCAAAATGCGCGAGATTTTCCTTTCCATAAAGATCGAGAAAGAGCTGACAAAGCAGGAAATACTGACGCTTTATCTCAATAAGATTTTTATGGGACAGCGCGCCTACGGTATCGGCGCTGCGGCCGAGGTCTACTACGGCAAAACTATTGATGAACTTCTGCTGCACGAGATTGCCGCCTTGATAGGGCTGCTTCCTGCGCCATCCGCCTACAACCCCATCAGCTACCCTGAGCGAGCGAAGATCAGACGCGCGTATGTTCTGCGGCGCATGCAAGAGCTGGGACACATTACTAATGAAGAAATGGTGCTGGCCCGGCAGGCGCCTGTTGAAACGTATTTTCATGGTCCGACGGTTGAATTGTACGCGCCGTATTTCGCGGAGATCGCCCGCGCGGCGGCAGTTGAGATGCTGGGCGATGCCGCGTTCACGGAGGGCTACCGGGTCGTCACAACGGCGGACAGTCGTCTGCAGCCTGCGGCTGTTCTCGGCGTGCGCCGTGCGCTTCTGGAATACGAACGCCGGCATGGCTACAAGGGCCAGGTTGCACAACTGAGCTGGCCGCCCGCAATGGACGCGTCGCGCTGGCACGAACTACTGGCTGAATACGCCGAGCCCGGGCATCTCCGCATCGCACTTGTTGTCGAGGTTGCCGGGCAGGAGGCACGAGCAGTGCTTGGCGATGGCGCCGCGGTAACGCTGGCGTGGCCCGGGCTCGAATGGGCTGCGCCCTACGTCACGGAGAACGTCAAAGGCGACGCGCCTGAGGAATCGGCAGACGTGCTTCAGCCAGGCGATGTCATCTATGTAGAGGCGCTTGCCGACGGGAGCTGGAGCCTGGCCCAGGTGCCGGAAATCCAGGGCGCCATGATTGCCCTGGATCCTGTCGATGGTGCCGTGGTCGCGCTGTGCGGTGGCTTTGACTTCTCATTCAGTAAATTCAACCGCGCGCTGCAGGCTCGGCGTCAGCCGGGGTCTGCATTCAAGCCTTTCGTGTATTCAGCAGCACTCGAAAACGGGTTCACGGCAGCTTCGGTTGTGAACGACGCGCCGGTGGTTTTTGAAGACTCGGCCCTGGAAACTACCTGGAGGCCCGACAACTACAGCGGCCGTTTTCACGGTCCAACGCGTCTGCGCGAGGCGCTGATCAATTCCCGCAACCTTGTTTCCATTCGCGTCCTTCGCTCAATGGGTATATTGCCGGCTATTGATCAGCTGGTGCAATTTGGATTTGATCGCGAGACTCTGCCGGCGGATTTGTCTCTGGCGCTCGGCAGCGTCACGCTGACCCCGCTGCAGCTGGCAAATGCCTACACGGTTTTCGCCAATGGAGGATTTGCTGCCGAAAACTATTTTATTGACAGGGTGCTCGACAGCGTGGGGGAGACGGTTTTTCAGGCAGATGTTGCCCTGGCCCCCTGGCCGGCGGCCGCGCACAAAATCCCGATGTCTTCCGAAGAAGATGACGAGACACAGCTGGATTCGGTCGCAGATACGGCCGCCATGTTAACGGCGGCCCGCGTTGTACCGGCCGAAAACGTATTTATTCTGACTGACATGATGAAAGACGTCATCAGGCGCGGCTCTGGCCGCCGCGCCCTGGTGCTGGGCCGCACTGACCTTGCCGGCAAAACAGGAACAACCAACGATGAACGTGACGCCTGGTTCAGTGGATTCAATGCCAACATTGTTGCCACCGCCTGGGTGGGCTTCGACCAGGTTAAGCCTATGGGCCTCGGCGAGCAGGGTGGTGTGACGGCACTTCCCGCGTGGATTGATTTTATGCGAACGGCTGTCGCAGATACTCAGAATGCCGATTTGCCGGCGCCACCGGGCCTCGTGACCGTGCGGATTTCGCGCGAAACCGGTTTGCTGGCCCGCGCAGGCAATCCCGATGTGATGTTCGAGACATTCCGTGGTGATGAAATCCCCGAGCTTGAACCGGAGGTGGAGGCAAACGTATTTACGCTCGATGATGAAGGCGAGGAGCAGGAACCCGAGTCTCTTTTCTGAGGCATTTCACGGAGGAACTTATGGCGCGCAAGACACACGAGCGAGCTGAGAATCTGCGGCGGGAGCTGGCGCAGGCCGCTGCGCGAATCATGGCCGAGCAGGGCATTTCTGATTTCCTGATGGCGAAGCAAAAAGCGGCTGAGCGGCTGGGCGTGAGCGAGAACGGCAACTTGCCGCGTAATACTGAAGTGCAGGCTGCCCTTAAAGACTATCACCGACTTTTTGGTGCCGGCAGGCAGGACGTGGTTATCACGAGGCTGCGGCGGGAAGCGCGCAATGCAATGGCTTTGTTTGAGGGTTTTTCGCCCAGGCTGGTAGGCCAGGTTCTTGCGGGGACTGCGTCAGATCATGCAGCCGTCGAGTTGCACGTGTTTGCGGATACGCCAGAGCAGGTGGCTTTTCATCTTATGCACAACGAAGTGCCGTTTGAGTCCGGTGAGTGGCGCGGCCGCTCCTGCAACGGCGAGGCAATTGTCTGCGCCGCCTACACTTTTCTCGCAGGTGATGTGCCGGTGGAGGCCGTGGTCTTTCCGGTTAACGGGCTGCGCGAAGCGCCCAGCAGTCCGGTAGATGGTCAGCCAATGCCACGCGCAACGCTGCGCGAACTCGACGCGATGATTGCCACCGGCGCCGTCGAACTGTCCTGAGCGCGGCCGAGCTAGCCTCGCTGGCTCAGCTCCACGTAGTCCCTTTTTGTAGGTCCAATGTAAACCTGGCGCGGCCGACCGATGCGGCGGTCCGGATCCTCGAGTGATTCCTGCCAGTGTGCCACCCAGCCCACGGTGCGGGCGATGGCAAACATAACGGTAAACATGCTGGTCGGAATTCCCAGCGCCTTGTAGATAATACCGGAATAAAAATCAACGTTCGGATAAAGGTTGCGCTTGACGAAATACTCGTCTTCGAGGGCGACTTCTTCCAGGGCCATGGCCAGCTCGAGCAGAGGCTCATTGGCGCTGCCCAGTTCTTCAAGGACCTTGTGGCACATTTCGCGTATGAGCGTCGCACGCGGATCGTAGTTCTTGTACACGCGGTGTCCGAATCCCATCAACCTGAATGGGTCCTGTTTGTCTTTTGCGCGCGCAACAAATTTCGGGATATTTTTCGTGCTGCCGATCTCATTCAGCATTTTGAGAACGGCCTCATTGGCGCCACCGTGTGCCGGGCCCCATAGCGAAGACACACCTGCCGCTATCGCGGCATACGGGTTGCTGTCCGAGCTTCCCGCTATACGAACTGTCGAGGTGCTTGCATTCTGTTCGTGATCGGCGTGCAGAATAAACAGCAGGTCGAGGGCACGGGCGGCCACCGGGTTAACTTCGTAGGACTCGCAAGGCACAGCGAAAAACATTCTCAACAGATTGCTGCAGTAGTCGAGATCGTTGCTGGGATAAATAAAAGGCTGGCCCTGGCTGTGCTTGTATGCGGCCGCAGCGATAGTAGGAATCTTGGCAATGATCCGGTGGGCAAAAGTTTCACGGTGGTTTGCGTTACGGATGTCCGTGGAGTCGTGATAAAACGCCGACATCGAGCAGATTACTGACGACACCATCGCCATTGGATGCGCATCGTAGTGGAAACCGTTGAAAAATCGCAGCAACGATTCGTTAATCATCGTGTGATAGCGAATCTGTTCGTCGAATCCGGCGAGGCTGGATTTGTCAGGCAATTCGCCGTAAAGCAGCAGGTAGGCAACTTCGATGAAATTGCTTTTTCCTGCAAGTTGCTCGATAGGATAGCCGCGATACATGAGCACGCCTTCTTGTCCGTCAATGAAGGTAATTGCGCTCTTGCATGAAGAGGTGGCGGCAAAGCCCGGGTCGTAGGTAAATACGCCTTGCTCTTTAAACAGCCCCGTCACACCAATGGACCCCGGGCCCATGCTGCCTTCGTGCACCGGGAGGGCGGTCTTTTTGCCTGTTTCGGGATTGACCAGTTCGAATGTTTTATCGCTCATGTCTCGGGCTCCTGTGGGGCCGTGGCTCGCCTTGTCCGCCTAAAAAGCGTTTATCGCGGGACGCGGGAATAGCGTCTGCGGAATTCGGGCTATGGCCTTGCGGGCCAGTTTCCTGGCTGGCGGGTGTTCTGGCGGGGACCAGCAGGGTCTTTGCAGCCTGCTGCTTTTTTTCGTTTGACTTCAAACAAGCCCTGCCCGAACGCCTTCGATTATAGGGCACTCGATTCGCAAAATCACAGCGCGACGGCGTTAGCTGCGGGTCCCGGGCCTTGTTTCGCAATAAAAAAGGGCGCTTTTGACGCGCCCTTTTGGCTTCAACGTAAGTTCGACCCTCTGTCAGAGCGTCTTTGCGAAAGAGGCTCTCAGGACTTCATCCCGTACTTGCGCCGGAACTTGTCGACACGGCCACCCGCATCAAGAATCTTCTGCTTCCCGGTAAAGAAGGGATGGCACTTCGAACAAACTTCCACGTGGACTTCGTCGTCGCTTAACGTAGAACGCGTGTCAAAACTATTGCCGCAGGCGCAAACAACCTTTGTCGGCGAGTATTCGGGATGGATTTCAGCTTTCATGTCTCGTTACCACTGCCACGGCGGCCGGCTCGCCAGGCTTCTGCTCAAATACCGCCGCTTTATTCGCAATCGGGTGCCGACCTTGCGACTGGGCGATAGGGTGAAAAGGCGCGCTATGCTAGCCGGAAAGGTGCTGAGTAACAAGCGCAGGCGCAGTGTACGGCGTTAATAGCACTTCCCGGATTCCTCATGCGTCGTGCCTTAAGACTCGCGCGTAAGTTCATGGCCACAAAGCGCCTTCGTCCTTATCCACAAATCCTGTGGATAAGTCTGTGGACGGTATGGGGGGCGCTGTTCTGCGGTGGCTGCAAATCAGGCAGGCCATCAAATTGGTGAAAATCTGAGCATTTTCTAAAAAACTATTGATATCAGATTGTTACGGGCTGCAGAGACGCGACGCAGCGAATTGGGCGTCCGGGACCGTTCGAAGCACACAAGCGACAATGAGTTTGCAGGCTGGCTGTGCATAAGCCTGGCTAAAAGCGGAATAAAATCTGATGCTTACGATGCTCTTCGATGGCCGCTCACGGCTTCGCCGGGACCGGCGTGGCGCGCCTTACAAAGTCGAGCCGCAGCCGAAGTTGTTCGCCGCGCTCGTTGCGGGCGATCAGGAATTCCTCGCCGCGGCAGGTTTCAAGGTCGACGGGAACCAGTATCCCGAGGTGGTCCATACCATCGGCGTCGCGCCAGCTGACCTGCAGACGCTGCCCGGCGATGATGGCGCGCTCGAATTCACCGTAGGTGCGGCAGTCGATGGGCGTGTAGTCGGTCATGCAGGGCGCAACTCTCTGCGCGTCAGGCTGCCTGGCCGGGCGGCAAAAAAATGGCCTGCAGATCATTGAGGAATCGCCAGCCGAGGCTGCTGGCCCGCCAACGGTCCTCTCCGTGTTGTTCAAGCAAGCCCTTGATACGGGCGCCCTCCAGGCGGCTTTCTATTTCGCCAAGAGCGACGCCGGTGCGACTCTCAAACAACGCCCGGTCAAACCCGCCCCTGAGCCTTAAAGCGTTTAGCATGAACTCGAATACTCTTTCGTCCAGCGAGATTTCGCGGCTTGCAGCGATGCATTCTTCGCTGCCCGCAAGCTTCATGTACCGGCCAGGATGGGCCCTGCGATGTGTCCGCCGGATTCGGCCTTCGCTATCGGTCAGTTTCTGGTGGGCGCCTGCACCTACGCCCAGATAATCTCCGTATTGCCAGTAGTTGAGATTGTGACGGCAGCGTCGACCCGTCTGCGCGTAAGCGGAAACCTCGTACTGAGCGTATCCTGCGTCCTTCAGTCTCTCAGCAGCCAGCTGCTGCATCTCTGCCGAAGATTCGTGGTCAGGCAATACCGGCGGGTGTCGGTGGAATGCCGTATTTGGCTCAACCGTGAGCTGATAAGCAGAAATGTGCGCGGGCTCGAGCGCCACCGCCTGGTCAATATCCGAGAGCATTTCGTCGGTCTGCTGTCCTGGCAGGGCGAACATCAGATCCAGATTGAAGTTCTCGATACCTGCCGCTCTGAGCTCGGCGACGGCTCTGACCGTATCTTCAGGGCCATGGATACGCCCAAGCGCCGTAAGTTTTTGCTGGCTGAAGCTCTGTGCGCCCAGCGAGACACGGTTAATTCCGGCGTCCGCAAAATCCACGAAGCTGCCATGTTCAACGGTGCCAGGGTTCGCTTCGAGGCTGATCTCTGCATCAGGAGCCAGCCTTTGCTCGTCTCGCAGAAAATCAATTACGCGGGCGATCTGCGCGGGCGGAAACAGGCTAGGCGTTCCGCCGCCGAAAAAAAGCGCAATAAACTGGCGGTCGCCCACGCCGCGGATGCCGTCCAGAGAGAACGCGAGGTCTGCAAGCAAGGCGTCGGTGTACTCCCTGGCAGGCAGGCTTCCGGCAAGGGCGTGGGAATTGAAGTCGCAGTAAGGACACTTGCTGACGCACCACGGCAGGTGAACGTAAAGCGCCAATGGGGGTGGTGAGGATACAGGCGGCATGGTTCAGGTGATCTGGCTGTGTTTACGACTCTTGAGCAGTGAGAGAAGCGCGCAAGCTGGCCAGGGCCCGACCGCGATGACTAATGCGGTTTTTTTCTGCTGGCGGCAGCTCGGCCGAGGTGATCTCAAGACCAAGCGGCCGGAACAAGGGATCATAGCCAAAGCCGTTATCACCGCGCGGGGCGTCGAGTATGTGGCCTTCCCATGCTGCAGAGAAAATTCTCGGAACGGGGTCCTTCCAGTGTCGCAGCATCACCAGCACACAATGAAAACGTGCCGTCCGCTCTTCTGCCGCGCAGTCTTCGAGCGCCTTGAGCAGCGCACGGTTGTTGTCATCATCGCTGGCGTCAGCTCCGGCATAGCGGGCCGAGTAGATGCCAGGCGCGCCATCAAGCGCATCGACCTCAAGGCCTGAATCATCGGCCAGCGCGGGGAGTCCCGTAATGCGGCTGGCATTGCGCGCCTTGATCAACGCGTTTTCGACAAAACACAGGCCGGTCTCCTCTGCGTCAGGGACGTTGAAATCACTCTGCGGAACAATATCAATGCTCAGATCGTCCAGCAGCGCTTTCATTTCCGCAAGTTTGCCGGCATTGCCGGTGGCCAGAACGAAGGCTTTCACCGGGCGCCGGCCTCCAGCGCCTGGTTTTGGAGATTCTGAATATCGCGGATGCCGGCGCGGCCCAGCGCGAGCATCTCATCCAGCTCTTCCTGGCGAAAAGCGTGACCTTCGGCGGTGCCCTGCAGTTCGATAAAGGCACCGGCGTCGTTCATCACGATGTTCATATCGGTTTCTGCCTCCGAATCCTCCGCATAGTCGAGGTCGAGAACGACGCTACCGCGGTAAACGCCGGCCGAAATTGCGGCAACCTGCCCGTAAAGCGGATTTGTTTTGAGGACACGTTTCCCGATCATGGATCTGCAGGCTTCGGCAAGCGCCACCCAGGCCCCGGAGATTGCTGCCGTTCTTGTGCCGCCGTCGGCCTGCAGAACATCGCAATCAAGCGTAACCGTGCATTCGCCAAGCGCTTCGAGGTTGGTCACCGCCCGCAGAGATCGCCCGATCAGGCGCTGGATCTCCATGGTGCGGCCTCCCTGCTTGCCCAGCTTCGCTTCGCGGCCCATGCGGGTGTGGGTTGAGCGCGGCAGCATGCCGTACTCCGCCGTGACCCAGCCCTTGCCGCTGCCGCGCAGAAAGCCCGGCACGCGCTGCTCAAAGCTGGCTGTGCAGAGAACCTGGGTGTCGCCAAATACGCTGAGCACAGACCCTTCCGCGTGGCGTGTAAATCCACGCTGAAAACTCACTGCGCGCAATTCTTCCGGCGCGCGTCCGCTTGGGCGCATAGTTTTGCTCCGGTTCAGACTAAATAATATCGTGAATACGGCTGCGTTTTAGTAGCCGGGGTTTTCCCAGATCACGGCAGCGGCGGTGGTGTTGTCGGCGTTCGGAAAAGTCGCCGCAATCGCGTGTTCGCACATTTCGCGAAGTTTGCGCTTGATGGGTATCTCATCCGCATGAACGTACCGTGCCAGCTCCACATCGCCGAGGCCGCCCCACAGGCCGTCGGTACAGAGCAAAACGACGTCGCCGTTTTCAAGTTGCTGCTCGTCTGTCACCGCCAGCTTCGGCAGTTCGCTCCCGCCACCAAGACAAGACTCAACAAAGTTTCGCAGAGGATGATGCGCAATCTCTTCTTCGGAGATCAGGCCTTCCTGTAAGAGTATTTCTACGTGGCTGTGATCGCGGGTGCGGCCCACGACCTGCCCCTCTCTGATCAGGTACACACGGCTGTCGCCAACATGGACCCAGTTCAGTTTCCCATCCTGCAGAAGGGCCAGCGCAATGGTTGTGCGGGGCATCAGCTCAAGCGGCAGTTGTGCCCCCAGGCCATTGACTGCCTCATTGGCTTTATTGATCAGGTGTTGCAGAAACCCGGCGGCGTCGCGTACCGGGTGGCTGGCACTGTTGAACTCGCGCAGGCAGGTTTCTATCGCCACCTCGGCAGCCTGCGCACCATCCGCATGCCCGCCCATTCCGTCGGCCACGACTGCGAGAAACGAGTGTTCGTCCCCGGAAACGCTGACACGATCCTGGTTGTCCTCACGATCGCCCGTAAGACTGATTTGTCCTGAGTTCCACTTCAAACCCGCACCCATGGCTTCTGCTGATATACTGATCTGCCGCCGAGTATATGCTGCAACCCAGTTGCAGGGATAGCGGGAAAACCCAGGCTGGCCAGGTTGACGCGTCGGCACCGGGCATAACATTCGGAAATTCAGCGCTCATGATCAACAGCATGACAGGCTTCGCTCGCAAAGAAATGACGGGCGACTGGGGAACGCTGGCCTGGGAAATCAGGTCGGTCAACCACCGTTATCTCGAGCTGTTCTTTCGCCTGCCGGAAGAAGCGCGGCCGCTGGAAGGTGCGCTGCGCGAGGTCGTGGCGAAACACATCAGCCGCGGCAAGCTTGAGTGTACGCTGCGGCTGGACAAGAGCCACAGGGCCGGTGAGCCGTTTACGATCAATGAAGCCCTGCTCGGGCATGTCATAGCCGAGGCAGGCAAAGTTGGAGCAAGACTTTCTCCGGCGCGCGCGCTGAGCCCCCTGGAGCTGCTGCGCTGGCCGGGTGTTACCGAGGAAGTGCAGAGTGACCCTGCCTCCATGCATGCCGCGGCAATCGAACTGCTCGATCAGTCACTGATTTCACTTAACGCGGCCCGCGCCCGCGAGGGCGAGCGGATCGCCGAAATGATTTCGCAGCGCTGCGAGTTAATGCTCGAACTCCTCGCCAAGGTGAGGGTGCGCTTGCCTGAGGTGCAGGCGCGCATGCGCGCGAAGCTGCACGAGCGGCTGGGCAAGCTGGACCTGCAAGCCGATGAGACGCGCTTCGAGCAGGAGCTGGTGCTGCTGCTGCAAAAGATGGATGTAGACGAAGAACTGGACCGCCTTGGCAGTCACGTGCAGGAAGCCGTAGCGGTGATGGGCAGGGAGGAGCCGGTGGGCAGGCGACTGGATTTCCTGATGCAGGAATTCAACCGGGAGGCCAACACACTGGCGTCGAAGTCGCAGGATACTGAAACCACGCGCGCCGCGGTCGAGATCAAAGTGCTGGTAGAGCAGATGCGCGAGCAGGTGCAGAACATTGAATGAAGGCCGGGCCGCGGCAGGGTCGGGCGAACGCGGCTGCTTGTTCGTGCTGGCGGCGCCGTCCGGTGCGGGCAAGACCAGCCTGGTTAATGCGCTTATTGAGAGTGAGCCACAGCTGCGATTCTCGGTATCCCACACCACCCGTTCAGCGCGCCGCGGTGAAGAAGACGGCGTAAATTATTTTTTCATCGAGCGGGGCGAATTCGCGGAGATGGTCGCCGCAGGCTTGTTTCTGGAGCATGCCGAGGTGTTCGATAATCTCTATGGCACCAGTCGCGTGGCTGTGGAGACGCTTCTTGGGCAGGGATTCGACGTGCTCCTTGAAATTGACTGGCAGGGGGCGGCCCAGGTGCGCCGGGCAATGCCCGACAGCCTCTCGATTTTCATCCTGCCACCGGGTCGCGATGAGCTTGAGCGCCGTTTGCGCAGCCGCGCGACGGACAGTGAATCAGTGATTCAGAGGCGACTGCGCGATTCCACCAGCGATATGCAGCACTGGGCCGAATTTGATTATGTAATCATCAACGACGATTTTGACCGGGCGCTCGCGGAATTGAGGGACGTTGTGCACCGTGGCGGCGCTGCCAGCCGCTCGGACCGGCCGGAGCTGCCGGTGATCGTTGACCGGCTTCTGGATAACAGCGACCAAAGTAGCTTAAACTGATGGATTGCCCTAACTAGCTGGAACTGAGGAAAGACATGGCTCGCATTACGGTGGAAGATTGCCTCGAGAGAATTGCCAACCCATTTGAACTGGTCCTGGTGGCTGCCAAACGCGCGCGGCGCGTCGCCAATGGCGCCGATCCGATGGTAGAGCTTGAGAATGACAAGCCGACCGTCGTGGCGCTGCGAGAAATTGCGGAAGGCCTTGTCACCAAAGAAATTCTCACCGAAAAGGAAGTGGTTGCTGAAGAGGAAGAGGTGGAAGATGCTTTCGCCGTTCCGGACATGACCGCCGCCATGCTCAGGGAATAACCCGCCCGCCAGACCCCGAATAAAACCCGCTATGGACTATGCCGCTTCTTTTCTTGGCCGACTGCCCAAAGGGAAGCGCTCAAGCAGCATAGAAGGGTTGCGCTCCAAGCTCGCCGTATACATGCCGCCCGAATCTGTGGCAGAGGTCAGCCGTGCCTACGAATTCGGTGCGCAGGCACACGAAGGCCAGAAGCGCATGTCCGGCGAGCCGTATATCTCTCACCCGGTTGCCGTGGCCAGCATTCTCGCCGATCTGCACCTTGATCAAGACACCATGGTCGCGGCTCTGCTGCACGATGTGATCGAAGATACGCCGACGGCCAAGGAACAGCTGGTAAAACGCTTCGGCCAGGAAGTGGCTGACCTTGTGGATGGTGTCAGCAAGCTTGATCAGCTGCAGTTCAAGAGCAAGGCAGAGGCGCAGGCGGAGAGCTTCCGCAAGATGATGCTCGCCATGGTGCAGGATATCCGGGTGATCATGGTGAAGCTCGCTGATCGCCTGCACAACATGCGAACGCTGGGTGTAATGCGGCCAGAAAAGCGCCGTAGAATCGCTCGCGAGACTCTGGACATCTATGCGCCGATTGCCAACCGGCTCGGCATCAATACGATTCGTCTCGAGCTTGAGGATCTTGGTTTCCAGGCGCTTTACCCGCAGCGTTACAGGGTGCTGCAGCGTGCGCTGAAGAAATTCATGGGTAACCAGCGCCAGGTAATGAAGAAGATCGAGGAGAAACTGGCGGCGGCTCTGAAACGTGAATCCATTCTGGCGGAGGTAGAGAGCCGCGAAAAACATCTTTACAGCATTTATAAAAAAATGCGCCGCAAAGGCATTGCGCTGAATGAAATTCTGGACGTGTTCGGATTTCGAATAGTCGTCGAAGAGCCGTGGCAGTGCTACCAGGCGCTCGGCATCGTGCATGCGCAGTACAAGCCGATGCCCGGTCGCTTTAAAGACTTCATCGCTATTCCGAGGGTCAATGGGTACCAGTCTCTGCACACAACGCTGTTCGGACCAAACGGATTGCCAATAGAAGTACAGATCAGAACGCGTGACATGGAGCGTGTGGCAGAGTCAGGCATTGCAGCACACTGGCGATACAAGTCCGCAGACCATGGGTCTTCGGCTCCGCAGGAGCGCGCCCGCGAGTGGTTCCAGGGCCTGATGGAAATGGAGGGCAAAGCGACATCCGAAGAGTTTCTGGAAAGCGTCAAGGTCGATTTGTTTCCGGACAAGTCATATGTCTTTACGCCGCGTGGAGACATCAAGAGAATGCCACGCGGTGCCACGTGCGTAGATTTTGCCTACGCCGTACATACGGACATTGGCAACCGCTGCGTGGCGGCCAAGATCGATCGGCGACCCGTGCCCCTGCGCACGCCTCTGCAGAGCGGCCAGACCGTCGAAATAGTTACCGCGCGCAATGCGAGACCGAATCCCGCCTGGGTAAACTTTGTTGTGACGGCAAAAGCACGCGCCAGTATTCGTGCTTATCTCAAGAATCTTCGTCGCTCGGAGGCAATTGATTTTGGCAAGAAGCTGATGGAACGCGCCTTGAGTGAATTCAAGACGCCGCTGCGAAAAGTGCCGCGGGATCGCATGCAGGCTGTGCTGGTCGAGTTCGGCCTTGAAAAAGCCGATGACCTGTACCAGCAGGTCGGGCTTGGTCAGCGCCTTGCCCCGTTCGTAGCTCGTCGGCTCATGCCCGACAAAGCCACCGATGGCGAAGAAGAAAGGCCTTTGTCCATTACGGGCACGGAAGGACTGGTCGTCTCCTACGCGCGCTGCTGTTACCCGGTGCCTGGTGACGCCATCATGGGTTATCTCAGTGCCGGCCGCGGGGTGGTTATTCATCGGGACCAGTGCGGCAACCTCACCGAGTTCCGCAAGCAGCCGGATAAGTGGGTGGCCGTCGAGTGGAACAAGGATATAGCCGAAGATTTCAACGTAGAAATCAGCGTCGAAGCGCAGAATCAGCTGGGCGTGCTGGCCGCAGTGGCGGCGAATATTGCCAGCACCGAATCGAACATTGAGCACGTTTCGGTTGTAGATCGCGATGGTGAGACATCATCACTTACATTTTTGCTGCGCGTTGTCGACCAGCGGCACCTCGAACGGGTGATGCGCAATATCCGCAGTATGCCGGCCGTTCTTCAAGTGACCCGGCGCTGTACCTGATACCCGAAGCCAAAAAGGACCCATAATGACCCGAAGCATTATTGATACAGAGCGGGCGCCCGCCGCGATCGGCACCTATTCGCAGGCAGTGCGGGCGGGGGACAGCATTTATATCTCAGGACAAATCCCCCTCGACCCGGCTAGCGGTGAGATAGTTGATGGCGGCATTGCTGAGCATGTTCAACAGGTCTTCGAGAATCTGCAGGCGCTGGCGCAGGAGGCGGGCGCGAGTCTCGACGACGTCGTGAAACTCACGGTCTATCTGACAAGCATGACGAACTTCCCGGTCGTCAATGAAGTGATGGCCAGATACTTCTCCAGGCCCTATCCCGCGCGCGCTGCCGTAGGCGTGGCGGAATTGCCAAAAGGCGTTGCCGTCGAGATGGATGCAATTATCTATCGGCCGTCGCGCTGACTGCGTTTTGGTTGCGACTTCCAGCAGGCAGGGAGCGGGCAGCAGTGACCTTACGTCGCTGCGCGGAGTAGGCCCGGGACTGCTGCGGCGCCTCGAAAAGCTCGACATTTTGAAAGTCGAGGACCTTCTTTTCCATTTGCCCATGCGCTACGAGGACCGCACGCGTGTTCTTCCGATGGGCAGCCTTGTGCCAGGCAAGCGGGCAGTCATCGAGGGCGAAATTCAACTGACGGAGGTCAGCTTCCGAGGTCGCCGCATGTTACTCACCAGCATTGCCGATGGCACTGGTTCGGTAACGCTGCGATTCTTTCATTTCTCCAGGGCACAGCAGGAAGGCCTCAAGCGCGGGCGTCGTCTGCGCTGCTACGGGGAGATCAGGGCGGGTCGCGGCGGCCTGGAAATCGTGCACCCTGAGTATCGGCTGCTTAAGGACGACGACGCAGCTCAGGTTGAGGAAACGCTGACGCCTGTTTATCCGGCAACGGAAGGTCTGCAGCAGGCGAGGCTGCGCAACCTGACCGACCAGGCGCTGGCCCGGCTTGCAAGCGATGGGGTGAGCGAGTGGCTGCCCGCCGAGGTGCTGGCCAGGCTCAAACTCCCGTCACTGGCCGAAGCGCTTGCCTATGTGCACCGCCCGCCTCCGGATGCACGGCTCGACCTGCTGGAGGAGCGACGCCATCCCAGTCAGCGGCGCCTTGCTTTCGAAGAATTGCTCGCGCACCACCTGAGTCTGCGCCGACTGCGCGAACGTATGCGCAAGGATGCGGCGTGTCCGGTCAGTGGTCATCGCCATCTGCTGGAAAAATTTACCGAAGCGCTGCCGTTTTCGCTGACAGCGGCGCAGCAGCGGGTCGTTGCAGATATCCGGGCGGACCTTGCACGCGAGCATCCGATGATGCGGCTGGTGCAGGGCGATGTCGGCTCGGGCAAAACCGTGGTCGCCGCGCTGGCGGCGCTGGCGGTGGTGGGCTCGGGAGGGCAGGTCGGGATCATGGCGCCCACCGAGCTACTTGCCGAGCAGCATCTGAAGAGCTTTTGCCAGTGGCTGGAACCGCTCGGCCTCAACGTGGTTTTGCTCACCGGGAGATTGCCGGCTGCGGCGCGGCGCACTGCGCTCTCCGCCATCGCAGATGGCACTGCGGATGTAGTAGTGGGGACCCACGCGCTGTTCCAGGAATCTGTCGCGTTTGCAAACCTCGCGCTGGTCATTGTTGATGAGCAGCATCGCTTCGGCGTGCACCAGCGCCTTGCGCTGAGGGAAAAAGGCCGCAGCGGCGAGGTGTTTCCTCATCAGCTTGTCATGACCGCGACGCCGATACCGCGAACGCTGGCAATGACGGCATATGCCGACCTCGACGTGTCGATCATTGATGAGCTGCCGCCCGGGCGTACTCCGGTTACTACGGCAACCATTCCGGAATCGCGCCGTGCTGAACTGGTGGCGCGCGTGCAGGAAGCGTGCGCGAACGGACAGCAGGCTTACTGGGTCTGCCCGCTGATAGAAGAGTCCGAGGTGCTCGAGGCGCAGGCGGCGGAGGAAGCCTACGCAATGCTCGAGGCAGCGCTGGAGGGGCTGCGCGTTGGTCTCGTTCACGGCCGCATGAAGCCCGCTGAGCGCGATCTTGTTATGCAGGCCTTCAAAAGGGGTGAGGTAAATCTCCTGGTGGCTACGACGGTAATCGAAGTCGGGGTCGACGTGCCAAATGCGGCCCTCATGGTCATTGAAAACGCGGAGCGCATGGGGCTTGCGCAGCTGCATCAGCTGCGCGGCCGGGTCGGGCGTGGCCACGCCGCGAGCAGCTGCGTCCTGATTTATCGCTCACCGCTTTCGCGCGCAGCACGGCATCGGCTGAAAGTGATGCGTGAAACCAATGACGGCTTCGTGATCGCCGAGGAAGACCTCAAGCTGCGGGGTGCCGGCGAGGTGCTGGGCACGCGGCAGACAGGTATCATGCAAATGCGTGTCGCGGACCTCGTGAGAGATGCAGACCTGCTGGGCGGCATTCAGGAGGCGGCGCGCATTATCTTCAGGCAGTACCCGGCCCAGGTGACGCCGCTGGTCAACCGCTGGATCGGTCAGGGCAGTCGCTACGGGCGAGTGTAATAAACATGCAGAATTGGGCAGGCGAATGGGCATAGGCTACGCGAGCAAAGCTGAACGGACGCAGGCTCGCTGGCAGTCCCGGCGGGCTCTGGATGAGAGACAGCTGCCATCTGAGCTTAAATCGCTGCTTGTTGAATCCGGTTCACTCACCGAACGCCTGCGGGCAAATTGTCGCGAACACTTCGCCGTTCGTGTCCTGCGTCAGGCGCGCTGCCGGCCGGGTGATTTTCCGGAGCATGTGCTGAGTTCGCCCTCGGCGGAAGCCCTGGTTCGTGAGGTGTACCTTGAGTGCGATGGTCACCCCGTTGTTTTTGCACAGACACTGGTGCCCGATACCACACTCTCTGCCCACCCATGGCTCGCCGAGCTTGGGGGCAAGCCGCTTGGCCATGCGCTTTTTGTCAGGCGAGACGTCACCCGTTTGCCTTTCGAGTATGCGGAACTGAGTCGCGATCACAGCCTCGTCGCAAGTGCGTTCGGCGCGCTGGAGGCAGGGCAGGTTCCTGACGGCAAGCTTTGGGCTCGCCGCAGCCAGTTCCTGGTGAACGGCATGCCAGTATCCGTTAATGAGGTCTTTTTCCTGACCGCTGCCGCTCGTGTAAGTTGATGTCGGTAGAAGCGTCTCCCTCCATAACCGCCAGGTTGCGTGACTATGCGCTTCTCATGCGGCTGGACAAGCCCATCGGTATTTTGCTTCTGCTTTGGCCAACAATGTGGGCACTGTGGCTGGCATCGGCGGGTCGGCCGGAACCCTGGATACTCGTAGTGTTTGTTCTTGGTGTAATCCTGATGCGGTCCGCAGGGTGCGTAGTCAATGACTTTGCCGATCGCGATTTCGATCCTCATGTCAGTCGCACCCGTGATCGGCCGCTCGCGGCGCGGCGCGTGTCTGAACGCGAGGCACTCGTGCTGTTTGCAGTACTCGGGTTATCGGCGTTCGCGCTCGTTCTTACGACCAATGCCCTGACCATCAAGCTTTCGTTTGCCGGCATCGCGCTTGCTGCCATTTATCCTTTTGTTAAACGCGTAAGCTCCGTGCCGCAGCTGTTCCTGGGTGTCGCCTTCAGCTGGGGCATTCCCATGGCTTTTGCGGCGCAGACGGGGTCGGTGAAACCGATCGCAGGCTGGCTGATGCTTGCGAATCTCTTTTGGGTCGTGGCCTATGACACGATGTACGCCATGGTGGATCGGCAAGATGATCTGCGCGTTGGCGTGCGATCGACGGCAATCCTGTTTGGCAGCATGGATCGTTTCGCCGTTGGTTTGTGTCAGCTTTTGACGCTTGGTTTGCTGATTCTTGTTGCGCGCAACGCCGCGCTCGGAGCGTGGTTCTACCTCGGTCTCGCGGTGGCGGCGCTGCTGATGTGCCGCGAACAGTGGCTCATCAGGGCGCGTGAGCCCGACGCGTGTTTTCGCGCATTTATCGATAATTACCGGGTCGGGATGGTCATTTTTGCCGGAATCGGCCTGCATTATGTAACGTCGTGATTTTTGCGGCCTGCCAGCTGCGACAATTGTTGAAGTTTGGCTCGCCAGCCGGGCGCGCCGGCCTGCTATGCTTAGGGGGTGTCCGGCCGTTACGGCCTTAAAATGGAGAAGAAAATGGATCTGTTTGGATTTGCAAAAGACGTGGGCAGGCGACTGTTCAACAAAGACGAAGACGCCGCCGAGAAAATTAAGGAACACATTGAGCAGTTCAATCCGGGCGTCGAGAACCTCGAAGTTAAGTTTGAGAACGGCATCGTGGAGCTTTGCGGCGAGTGCGCCAGCAGCGAGGCGCGTGAGAAGGCCATTCTCATGGCGGGAAACACCAAGGGCGTAATCGACGTATACGCAACGGATTTGTCCGTCAAGGCGTCTGCTATCAAGCCGGCACCGGAGGCGAAGGTAGCCAGCACCGGCAAGGGCGCGGCCATCGAAGCCAAAATTGAATACTACGTCGTCGAAAGCGGCGATACGCTTGGCAAGATCGCAAAACGCTACTATGGCAATGCGATGGATTACCCGAAAATTTTTGAAGCTAATCGTGAAATTATTCACGACCCGGACAAGATTTTTGTGGGCCAGAAAATTCGTATTCCGGTCAAGTAAAGGCTTGTAAGCCCATCACGCAAGACCGGGCGGCTCCCTGCCGTCCGGTCTTTTTTTGTCTATACGATTAGCAGCCCGCTGCTGAGCGTGCAGGCTGGCTCGCGCGCAGCACCAGACTTCAACGTGTTCGCAGCCGGCGCCACGCAGGGTCGCGGCGAGGCTGGCAACGGTACTGCCGGTGGTCATGACGTCATCCAGCAAAGCGATGCGTGTCGCCACGGGTCGCCGGCTGCAAACAAACGCATTTGCGACGTTGCTTCTGCGGCCGCGCGCAGACAGGCCCGTCTGCGCGGGCGTATTGCGCTGTCGCCGAACCAGGCCCTTGATCATTTCAATGCCTGCCGTGCGGGCCACCCACTTGCCGATTTCCAGCGCCTGGTTGAATCCTCGTCCTCGCAGGCGGGCCGGGTGAAGAGGAACAGGGAGCAGGGACAGCCTCCGGCACTCCGGATGTGCTCGCATATAGTGACCCACAAGCTGACCAAGAAGCCGCGCGTTCTCGAGTCGGCCGCTGTATTTCAACCCGGTTATCAGCGCTGCGATGCCGCCTTCGTAGGGGCCAAGGCACCGGGTGCGTGCAAAAGGCGGCGGGTGGCTTAAGCAACGGCCGCACAAATCTGCGGAACCCGCGTTATTCACAAGACTCGCAGCGCAGCTGACGCATGGGTGATGCATGCGCGGCATCTCGGCAAGACAACCTGTGCACGCGTCCATGCCATCGCGCAGGTTCCTGTTACTGCTGCAAAGCAGGCAACGGGGAGGGTAGACCAGCGCCTGCAGGCGCATCGCGCCCTGGCGCAAGGCACGCATTCCTCTTTCAGACAGCGTCGTGGACAGGGCGGTTGACACACTCCGGGTCGGGGCTACCATGGTTGTTGCTCCTGCTATTCGTGCAAGACCTGAATGAATTTATCACCAGCAAGATGCCGCCATGAAACGTGTCGGCCTGAGGACTGATCGTGCCGATGACCGACCCGTATACGCTTGAGACGACAGAGGTTCGCCGAGCGGCCAATGCGGCGGCGAGCACCTATGACGAGGCGGCAGCCCTGCAGGCGGAGGTGCGCAAGCGGCTGCTTGAGCGGCTCGACTACGTGAAGCTTGAGCCCGACGTTGTTCTTGATCTCGGGGCCGCGACCGGCGGCGCAAGCCGGTCGCTGGGAGAACGCTACGGTGACGCGCAAATCGTTGCGGTTGATTTTGCGGACAGGATGCTGCGCAGGATAGCGGAGCGCGATTTGCCGGCGAAGGCGCCGGGGCTGCTATGTGCCGATGCCGTTGCTCTGCCTCTTGCCAGCGACAGCGTAGATCTGATCTTCTGCAACCTCCTGCTGCCGTGGTGCAACGAGCCAGGTCGGGTGCTGCAGGAGTGCCGAAGAGTCCTGAAGCCCGGCGGCCTGTTCAACTTCTCGGCGCTCGGACCCGATACGCTTTACGAGATGCGTGAGGCATGGTCGTCAGTGAACGGTGCGAGTCACGTTCACCGTTTCGCGGACATGCACGATGTCGGTGACGCGGTGGTTGCAGCCGGCTTTGCCGAGCCGGTACTGGATCTCGAGTACATTACCCTTTGCTATCGGAGTGTTGACGGGATAATGCGTGAGCTCAAAGCATGCGGCGCACACAATGCCACGGCAGGCCGCAGCCGTGGACTCACCGGCGCGGGGAGCCTGCGCCTTGTGGAAAGTGCGTATGAAAAATTTCGCGATGCTGATGGTCGGCTGCCGGTGAG
>JABDLF010000065.1 GCA_013003115.1 Gammaproteobacteria bacterium | reverse complement strand
TTGTTGTTAATTTTACATAAGCCCGGTAAGCGGGCGTCTAGGCGAGCAATACAGCGGCGAAAAGAACAATCAGTATCAGACAAGCCATACCCCAGGCGCGCATTCGATCTACCCCGAAAGCTTCGAGACGACGCCCGACAAGAAGAGTAATCAGTGCTGGCAAGAAAACGCCGGATACGGCCGCCAGCAGCAAGGTTGCGCCAAACTCCAGGGGCAGGCCGAACTTGAGTTCGATCGCAAGGACAATACTGGCAATAGCTGCCGACCCCGCAGTGCACAGGGACAGCCAGCGTATTCGATGTTTATCTGGCGATCGTTCGGATTTACCTGCCGCGGCTGCCTCGGCGTCGGCGTCGGCCGGGGCGTCTTTTTCGGGAGGTGGGGCGTCGACGCCGGCAGAATCGGTCATCGCTGCCGTTACTTCACTCGCTTGATGGACGGGCGCGCAGTGGTGAAATCGCCACTGTCGAGGACCAGGGTCTGAGACGCCCCGGGCACGCTCACCGGCGTCGCATCATGTTCTCTCTGCGCCGCCCCCGCCACAAACTTCAGCCGGTGCCTGCCAATCGCGACAATATCGTTGTCCCGTAAAACATGCTGCTGAATGCGCTTGAAATTAACGAAGGTGCCGTTGGTACTGTTCAGATCCATAAGCACTGGCACGCCTTCAACGACAATCACCTGTGCATGGCAGCGACTTACGGCATTGCTGTCGATGCAAATATTGTTGAGGGTGTGGCGCCCTATGACTACCCGCTCCTGTTCGAGGGTGACGGTTCCACACAGCTTGCCCGCGAGCGTGATGACAAACTTGCCATTCTCATCGCGCCTGAAAGCGCTGAGGCTGCTGTCCTCTCTAGCAACTTCTGGCGGCACGCGAGGTTCGAGTCCCAGTGTCTCAATAGCGGTCTCGACGTCACCGGCAGTAGTCTGCAGCCGCGAGTGTGCTGCGGCGATTTCGAGAGATGCGGCGCACAGCTGATTTATCTTGCCAGGCACACCACTGGTGTAGCGATACACAAGGGGCACAACAGATTCCGGAATCAATTCTCGATTTTCGCCCCCGACAAGATCCAGCCTGTGATTGATATACGCAAGGGTTTCACCTTCACTGAACCCTCGCATCTCGTAGCGCACCCTAAGCTGATCGCTAAATTCACGAACTGGTTCTGCCAGCAATTGCTCTGCAAATTCTTCTTTACCGAACAACAGAAAATGCAGTGCGCTGCGATCAGCGTCACCGATATCGGCAAGCCACCGCAGTTCAGCCAGGACGTCCAGAGAGAAGGTTTCTATGTTGTCGAGTACGACAACAGGACGGCTGCCCTGCCGTTGCTGGTGCATGAGATAGGCAGCGAGGATATTGCGATACTCCTCGCGCTCTGCCTCAATGTCGTCAAAACCGAGCACCGCCAGCAGGTTTCGCAACAGGTCCACCGGCTCACTGGTCGGCGCTGAGAGATGAATAAGGGGAACTTCGCCGGCGACATCGTCCAGCAGATGCTGGAGCAGCATCGTCTTACCGATGCCCTCCTCGCCAAGGATCACCACGAATGTCTCATCGTGCCAGAGAACCTGGTCTATATGCCGACGCGCCTCGGCGTGGCGATCGCTCAGAAAAAAGAAATCGGGATCTGCTTCTGGCCCAAATGGTGCGGCCTTGAGGTTAAATCGATTTAAATACAAGAAGACTCCCCAAACTGCTGAATTTACTCAAGGGCACCTGCATGAATTCCTTTTGGCGATGGCTCGAGTCTAAGGGAAGGCAACGTGGGTTGTCATCGTTTTCATTCAAATCTCTCATCGCCTTTTCTCAAGGTTTTCAGTCTTCTGGCCAATTTTCTTTAGTAGCCGCGTTAAGGGTTTTCTCTTTTTAACATAAAATCATAGCCTTAGGGGCGGCGGCCGTGCACGGTCTGTGCCTGCCCGACGGTCGCCGGTGGGCGCAGGCAGGTAGAGACCGCGCCGCTAAACCGCTGCTCATGGCCAGGTCGCGCATCGGACCGCGCAGTTTTAAAGCCATCTGACCCTCACAGCTGTCGGACGGTACCCACGAGGTCAATCGCGGTCAATTCGTCGTCGCCACGGCCGAGCGCACGCAGCGCCAGGTGGCTAGCGAGCTGCCGCAGAACGGGCAGCTGGCTTTGTGAAAAGGTTCACATCAATCAATAAGTTAATTAGCTAGAGTCACACCGGTATTTGGTCGAAAAGGGTACGACATCGGTGCAACTCGTTTGGCAACAAAACGGCCGGCTTCGGGTCCTGGATTTCAGTCACACCAACGCAAAGCTGGCTCTCGCCGCATTGCTGCTGATCGTGGCTTTGGTGCTGCTTGGAATGGGCTCTGCCGCGACCCGTGTAAACGGCTCGCTGACCGAAGTAAGTAGACTCGGCGAAGCGCAGCAGCGCTATCAGGCTGCGGAAATCCGGCTCGCCGAGCAAAAATCCCGTCTCAATGCCTACGCCGCCAACCTCTCCAGGATGCAGGCACACATCATTCGCCTGGACGCCATGGGCAGGCACCTTACTGACATGGCTGGTCTTGATCCTGCCGACTTCTCGTTTGGCAGTGCACCCCACCAGGGCGGGCGGGCACCCGTTTTGCTCGGCGGGAGCCGCGAGTTCTCTGACCTGGGATACAGGCTGCAGGACTTCTCACAGGCGATCGATGAGCGCAATCTTGAAATCAGCCAGCTCGCGACACTGCTTTTAAATCGCCAGCTTACCGAACAAGTTCGGCCGGGTGGGCACCCGGTCTCCAGTGGCTATATTTCATCGTTTTTCGGCCGGAGATCCGATCCCATTTCCGGACGTAGAATGCTGCACAAGGGCGTGGACTACGCAGGCCGTCGCGGCAGCGAGATCGTGGCAGTGGCCGACGGTGTCGTGGCGGAATCGCGATTCTACGGTGGATTCGGCAATTTCGTCGAAATCAATCATGGCCAGGGCTTTGTAACCCGCTACGCACACAACCAGAAGAACCTGGTGACAGCCGGAGAAAGAGTTAAGCGTGGCCAGACCATCGCGCTGCTCGGATCCACAGGGCGTGCAACTGGTCCTAATCTCCACTTCGAGGTACTGAAAAACGGCAGTGCCGTCGACCCGATGGCTTTCATCGAAGCCAAATAGCACCGGCGAACGGCGCCCTGTGCTCGGCGCCGGGAGCGCCGCCCTGTCACAAACTGGTTCTTTGGCTGCACCTTAACGTCCGGGACGAAAAAGTGCCGGCGTGCTTGAAAACCGGCAATTGCCAGCGCTGGCCAAAAAGACCTAAAGCATCAAGATACGAATAAGCAGGCCAATTTCATAGAGAATCAGCGTGAGGTAACCGAAGAACAGGACATAGATAATTAGATTTACCTTGACGAAGCGAAACAGCCTGAAGTTACTGTGGATCACTAGAAAAACCAGGGTAAGAAGCGTCAGGGCCACCTTGATATTTACGAACTTCTGAACATCCGTGTTGATCAGATGTGCCATCAGCGTGTTGATTTCGATCGCACCCAGCGAAAGCAAATTCAGGGTCAGTGCAGCGTCCAGGAAACTCAGTATCGCCGTGGCAATTGTCACGTAAAGCAGACGTGGCGCATACCAGTCTACGTAGTGATTGTCGTCTTCATCGGTACGACGCTGGCCTCGACGACGCCCGAAAAAACCGAGGTGTCGCACGTTGATCCAGCCGTGCGCACTGCGGCGATCATCGTTTGACCGCGAACTGATATCTGCTGAATCGGTGCCTATCGCTGCTTCTTCGTCCACTTCGCCCCCGGTGCTTCCTGAGTTTAAAAATTTTCCTGCTATCGGCTTGCCGCATAGCGCGTTTCAGAGTCCGACACTAACGTATCAGCCAACTTGCGTGACCCGCCTCACATCACACTTTTGCAAACTGTAGGAAGTTGATAATCTAACATATTGAAATTTATAGCTATGTGGGGCCTCCCAATTCTCTCCACCGAGCATTATGTAAGAACGTGAATCTGGTCACAGACTCGAAATTTACATTGTCCATAATCAGCGTATAAGCGATGTCGCGGCATGATGCCGCTGAGCAGAACGGCCCCAAAACTGCGTCGAACACGGTCGACCCATGACGGGTTGGCATAAGGAGTCTATTGGATGGTGATGTACCAGGAACACTTCGGGCTTTCCCGGGCGCCGTTCTCCATGCACCCCGATCCGGATTTTCTTTATCTGAGCGACCAGCACTCCTCGGCCAAAGCTTTCCTGGAATCAAGCGCTTTGGTCAATGACAGCTTTGTGGTTATTACCGGAAGTATCGGGGCAGGCAAAACAACACTCGTGGAAGGGTTCCTCAGCGAACTTCCCGAAAGCTCGACGATTATTGCCCGGATCAACCAGACACAGCTGACGGCCACTGGTTTTCTCAGAATGTTGCTGAATGAACTCGGGCTTAAAGCGTTCAAATCCAAGAAGGCTGAACTGCTCGCCCGGCTGGGAAAGTTCCTTGGCGCATGCCAGCGCGACGGAAAAAACGTCGTCGTGGTGGTCGATGAAGCCCAGAATCTCGCGCACAGTGTACTTGAAGAAATCCGCCTGCTCACCGGTAGCCGGCACGCGGGCTGCCTGAGCGTAGTGCTGATTGGCCAGCCCGAATTCCTGGACATCCTCGAATCGCCAAACCTTCGCCAACTGGCTCAGCGCTGCCGTTTGAGGTCACACCTTGCCTCTCTCGACGAGGCAGAAACGGTGGGATACATCGCACACAGGCTCGCTATTGCTGGCGCAGAGCCTTCTGAAATTTTCACAGACGAAGCGATCGAGGCGATATACGAGAGTACCGGTGGCGTCCCGCGACTGATTAACAACCTGTGTGATACCGCACTGATATGTGCCTTCGCAGACGGCTTGGAGCAAGTCGACATGGACGTGGTGGACGCGGCGCTTAAGGAACTCAAGTGGCAACGCGGCAGCAACAAGACATCGGCTACGAGTCGCGACTCAGAAAAAAGAGAAAGGCCCCCACAGATTCCGGGCCGACAGGCCGAAATTGATGAGCAGCTCGCGGAGAAAACCGAGGAAATCGAAAAACAGAACGAACACATTCATCAGCTTGAGGCCAAACTTGAAAAGGCGCTGGCGGATGCCAAAGCGGCTAACGATGAATTGCGCCATGTGAATGCTGAATTGTCCAACCACAGCGAATCAAGCGGTGATGACGAGATTCGTGAACAAAAGCTCTCCGCGAGCCAGCAGCGCCTCGGCGATCTGAAGACGCAAATCGAATCGTTTCTGGAGGATGCGGCAGGTAGCGACCTGAATGAAGAGCCAGACGTTATATCGGATGAACTACTGGAAAATCTCGATATTCTGGAATCGCAACTTGGTGAAACAGAAAGCCTGCTCGAAGGCATTGAAAGCGCGGGAGCCCAGGACCAGCAGGCGGCAGAGTCGAGAGATACCCAAATTGAAGACCTTCGCCAGGACCTGAAGTCCAGTCATTCAAAGCTCGAGGCCCTGCAGGAAGAACTCAAGGCTGTTGAAGACGCAGCTTTGGCCGCAACAGAGCACGAGGAAAAGCTCGAGAAAGAACTGGGCGAGGCACGGTCCGAAAACGAAAAACTGCAAAGTGAGGTAGAACGCCTCACTCAGCTCTCCAGCGAATCGAGCGAGAGCCTGGAAAAGAGCAACGAGCACGGGCGCGGCCTGGAAGAAGAGCTAAAGGCAGCAGTAACGAAATCTGACGGTCTGCTCACCGAGAAAGTGTCGCTCGAGGCGCAGCTTGAGAAAACAGGGCAGGACCTCGCCGCGGCGCAGAAGCAAATTGAGGAGCAGGCGGATTCCCTGAGACAAAGCACGCAGGAAATCGAGGCCCTGACGTCATCAAACAAGCAAGTCAGCGAAAACCTGGAAAGCGCGCAGGCAACGCTCGCATCGACCGAAGCGAAACTGGCCGAGCTCCAAAAAGAGAACGAAACCGCTGTCAGCGAGATTGAGCGACAGCACCAGAGAGTCAATTCCCGCGACCACAGTATTCGCACGCTCGAGGACGAAGTGCGTCGCAAAAACAGGTTCATTGACGAACTACATGACAAGCTGCAGCCGCTGTCCGAACTCGGCAGCGAGGTTGAATCGCTGGGCGCCGAAAATGCAGAGCTGCGCAACGATCTCGATTCACGCATGCACAGAATTGCGGAGCTCGAGGAAGCGCTGTCGCTCAGCCAGCAGAGACTTGATGAAGCGCGCCACGAAATCGACAGCAGTCACGAGCAGCACGTCGGTCTTCACAAGGAGATTGCCGAACACAAGGCGCAGGTTGCGGAGCTGCAGAAGGGCACCAGCAAGCGTGACGACCTGGTTACGTCGCTGCAAATCGAGTGCCAGAATCGCAAACAGGACCTGCGCAGGCTGAGAAGTGAACTCGACGAGTCGCTCGATCAGGCGCGTGAGATTCGCGACTCGGCTGACCTTGGTGAGAGTCGGGTGAAGGAGCTCGAGGCCGAACTCGACGTGGCACTGGAAACCATCCGGGAGATGAACGAATCGGGACATGCGGCCAGCACCGAGGCTCGTGAAGCCAGCGGAGAGCTGACGGAGCGGGATCGCCAGATCGAAGATCTGCAGATGAAGCTCGACAAAAAGGAGGCAACCTTGCTGTCGATGGAAACGAAGCTCAAAGAGAAAACCGAAACTATCAAGGTATTGGAACTCGACGCCGAAAAAACCACCGAGGTCCAGGCGGCGAAAGAGGATGCCGTTGATATTGAGGCGCACAATCAGCTGGTCAAACAGCTGCGCCGGGAAATCGAAGCTCGTGACAAATGCATCGACGAATTGGAGAAATCACTCGCGACGTCGTCGGAATCGCTGTCCGGGCTATCCGAGAGAATGGAAAAGCAGGATGCCAGGGTCAGTGAACTCGAAGAACAGCTTGAAAGCAGCCGCGCAGCTGCCGCAGAACTGCGCGAAGAAATGGGCAGAACCGACCTCGAGTTTAACGAGACAGCCGTAATTCAGGATAACAGTACAGAGGACACGAGCAAGAGTCTGCAGCTTCAGACGATGGGGGCAGGATTGCTGGTCAGCACGAGTGGCAATCCGGCGAGGCGTGTCCCCCTGCGCAGCGAGAGGCTCATCATCGGTCGGACGCGTGACTCTGATATAAAGGTAGACAACGAATTTGCCAGCAGGCATCACGCACAGATTGTCTATGACAACGGCAAATTCTTTGTCGAGGACTTAAACAGCACGAACGGGATTTTTGTCAATTCCCGGCGGGTAAAGCGCCGGCGGCTGCGTAATCGGGACATTATCAGCATAGGCCGTGACCGGCTCATATTCGTGATGGAGCAGCACACCAGCCACTAGCTGCGATGGGTCACGCCTGACTTGCGATCGGGAGTATCTCCATGGCCGGCGCAGGATCGAGGCAATCAGTCAACAGACGCCACTGACGCTTGTCGTAACTCGCCCGGCGCCCGGGTATGTCAAAGATCCCCATCCCCTGCTCCGCTGCCATCACGTAATTCTGACTGTCTCGAAGACTCGCAATGAGAGGAAGCTCAAGCGAATCGCACATCCTGCGCAGTTCATCCCCAAATCGACTTCGTGGCCTCACGCGATTTGCAACCACCATGATCCTTGCCCGGTGCAGTCCGGCCTTCTGCATCTTTCGTAGTGTTTCAAGACATGCGGTCGAAGCATGAATGTCAATATCGGAGGGTAGTACGGGCACAATGAACACGTCGCTGCCGCGCATCACTTCGGGCGACCGCCTGGGGTCCAGCCCCGCTGGCGTGTCAACGACCACCACCTCGGAGCTGACCGGAATATGCAGCTGCCAGCTGCGCGTAATGCGCAGGTCTTTCTTGAATGCAGCGAGACCCCGGACCGGCGGCAGATCAGTTGGCCTTTTTTCGACCCAGCGAGCGGATGAGCCCTGATTGTCGTAATCCATCAAAAGCGGTTCAGAACCCTGACTTGCGAAGTAACTTGCAAGATTGGTTGCGAGCGTCGTTTTGCCAGCGCCTCCTTTCGGATTCAGGACAACTATTTTTTGCATCGAGGGTCTTCCGGGTGTGAATAATGCAGCCCGCCTCTCTTTGCGGCCCATTCACATAAGGGCCTGCCTGTAGAGGCTTCTGAACATATTACTCTCCGATTCTTTTTTTATTCAACCGATTGCGTCATCCTCTTTTAAAATTACTTAACTGCGTCAGTGCACTATCAGTAGTTTACCCTTCCGGGGCGACCATAAGGCGTCAAACGATACCATGAGATATTTTATTAAATGCTTTTATATCAGAAATTTACCGACTTTTTCTCCATTCATTATAGGATAAGGAATTTGCGTTGGTAAACCCATGGCGGACGTGTCCTTCTCAGCCTAATCTGCCAATGCTCGGCCCTTTTGCGCAACCAGCTCGCCCTTCAGTCACCTCCGCCTGAATACAGCTTCAAGCGTGCGCCTCACCGGAAAGGCCCAGCAGCAGCGCTTTTTCAGCAAGCTCACGCCGGACACGCTTTTCGCAGAGCACGTCGTCGGGAAATATGCGGCCACAGCAAAAACGCTGACACTCACGGCCCCCGAGGCCCGCCCGCCATGCCTGCACAAAACTGATCTCATAGAATTCCTTCGCATCAGCGAAGAAAGCCCCCTGCAGCTGCAATTCGAGCGTTTTTCTAAAGACTATGCCGGAATGACTGAGAGCGAGCCCCGGCCACTCCGGAGACACCGTGAAATCCAGCTGCCATTCGTCCGCAAGTTGTATAAACAGCCCTCTCAGCGACCAGAGTTTCAGGGCGCACTGGCGGGCGACAGCCTCGCCGGGGCCGCCGGCTGACCGACTGTCAGCCGGAAATTCGAGCCGCGCGGCCCCACCGGCACGGGCGCTCAAAGCACGGGACTCACGACGCAGGAGAATTCACCGTTGCTGTCGGTAATGCAGACCACGGCCACCCTACCGCTGCCGCTTGAATGGTCAGTTATCGGAATGTTGTAGAGCGCAGCGCGCATCAGAAAGTCCAGCACATTCTGGGCACTGAATAGCCCTGCGTAATCAGCGAAGGCTGACAGGCTGTCTGGAATAAGATTGCCGTCCGCGTCTATGCTCTGACCTACTCTGTATTCCCAGACCAGGTCCTGCATTTTCCCAGCAAGTTCAAAAAACGCCGCCGAACCGTCAGGAAAATCGACCTGAACCAGGATATGGCTGGATCTTCTGTCGAGCAGAAATGACCCCGTCGCGAAAAAATCGCTGAAGGCCCGCTCCAGAAAGCTCAACTCAGCGTTAATGTGCTCACGGATAAGCAGCCGATTCTGGTTGCTGCCCCACAGGTCGTATGCCGAAGCTACCGGATGTCCTTGCGGCACCTCGATGGTGAAATCCAGAAGGCCCAGTTCGCGAATTAGCTGGTCACGGGCCGCGATGTAGGCCTCAAATTGCGCAAGTTCGGACGCTGAGGGCGTGCGGGTCACCACGCGACTGAATTGCATACCCGGTTCAGACTCGACCATCACGCTATATCGCCTGAGGGTCTCGCGCGTGACGTCAGCGACGTAAACATCGGCGATCTGATTGTTTGCCGCCTCGCCGGCAGCAAGAGCCTGATACCGAGATTCGCTGCAGTTGTCGCAGTCGAGATACAGCGTAGCGGCATGCGCGCTCACGCCAATCTGCAGGGCCAGGGCTATCATCCAGGCTGACATTTTCATAAGAACCTCCATGTTCAAAGATTGTTTTCAGGCTTTCGGTTTTCTGATCCCCTCACATAAAAGATACAGCGCAAAGGCCGGCCAACTCAGCAAAGCTAACAGCAGTGCCCAGCTAAGCCTCTCCGGCCCGCGCAACCGCGTGGTGAGCAAGAATACAGTCAGGGGGAATACCCATAGCACCAGGACAATCGCTATGGCCAGCGCAGCGCTGGATGCATCGAAAATCATACCGCTCTCCTCGACCGCGACCGGTATTTCCGGCCCCGTTTCTACACAACCGGGAAAACAGCGATAGGGAATGTCACTTGATGGTCACAACAACCGTCCCTGGTCGCTGGCTTGTAACTCGCATTTTTAACGAGTGCAGCAGAGCATCCAACGCCGTCATGGCTCTGTCAAATTTGCATCCTGGTCGCGCAATGCCGCGCTCTTCAGAACCGCTGAATCAGGTCTTCGAAGGCCTTTTCGTCCAAAACGGGAACACCAAGGTTGCGCGCACGCTCAAGTTTCGAGCCCGGCTTGTCGCCACACACGAGGTAACTGGTTTTCGCAGACACGCTGCCAGTGACCTTGCCGCCAAGTCCCTGGATCGCTGCTTTGGCATCGTCACGGCTCATGTTCGCAAGCGCGCCGGTCAGCACAAATGACTTGCCCTGCAACGCGGTCGCAGCGCTGACAGTCTTGGCAATTTCTGGCCACGTCACGCCCGCCTTGAGCAGTTTTGCTACCACCTCAAGGTTGTGCTGCTCGGCAAAGAACTGGTGCACATGGCGCGCGACGACAGGCCCGACATCCGGCACCTTTTCCAGTTCATCAGTGGCCGCCTGCATTATCGGGTCCAGATCCCCGAAATGCATGGCAAGCGCCAACGCTGTCGCTTCTCCCACTTCTCGAATTCCCAGTCCGAAAAGAAACCTCGGCAGCGTCGTCTGCTTGCTCTTATCCATCGACGCCACCAGGTTTTGCGCCGACTTTGCTGCCATCCGGTCGAGATCTGCGAGCGTCTCGGCGTTCAGCGCGTAAAGATCAGCGGGGTTTTCAACCAGTTCTCTGTCGACGAGCTGCTCGATCAGTTTTTCGCCAAGCCCATCAATATCCATCGCACGCCGGGACGCGAAGTGTTTTAACGCCTGTTTTCGCTGCGCTTTGCAGTAAAGGCCACCGGCGCAACGAGCAACCGCTTCGCCATCCATGCGCACAACTTCGGAGTCGCAGACCGGGCAGCGAGCGGGCAATTGCACTTTTTTAACGTTCTTTCTGCGCTTTGTTTTGACGACGGAAACCACTTCGGGAATTACGTCCCCGGCTCGCCTGATTACCACCAGATCGCCAATCCTCACATCTTTGCGCTTGAGCTCATCCATATTGTGAAGCGTAGCGTTGCTCACGGTAACGCCCCCGACTACAACAGGTTCGAGGCGCGCCACGGGCGTAAGCGCCCCCGTTCTCCCTACCTGAAACTCAACGTCACGAACGCGAGTCATTTCTTCGTGAGCGGGAAATTTCGCCGCGATGGCCCAGCGGGGCGCCCTTGAAACGAAGCCCAGCTTCTTCTGCAGTTCGAAATCGTTGACCTTGAATACAACGCCATCAATCTCATAGGCCAGACTTTCGCGGCGCTCGGCAATCTCATCATAAAAAGCGCTGCATTCGGAGACCCCGGTTACTCGCCTCGCCGCCGGATTTACCCGCAACCCCAGTGTGCGAAACGCCTTGTTCAGCTCTTCCTGTGTCTTCGCCAGGGATTCGCTGCATTCCCCCAGCGCATAAAAGTAAATGGCAAGAGGCCGCTCAGCTGTAAGCCGCGGATCTAACTGTCGCAGGCTGCCGGCGGCAGCGTTGCGCGGATTCATGAACTGCTTGCCACCGCTCTCCGACATACTGTTGTTGAGAGCCTTGAAGCCCGCCTTATCCATAAAGACCTCGCCTCGGGCTTCAAGCAAATCGGGTACGCGACTTCCCTGCAACTTGAGAGGAACCGAGCTTATGGTCCGAACGTTGTGGGTAACGTCTTCTCCCCTGCTGCCGTCGCCACGGGTCGCGGCCTGAACCAGGGTTCCCTTTTCATATCGCAGACTGATGGCAAGGCCGTCGAGCTTGGGTTCGGCAAAATAATCGAGCTGCCCGGAAAATGACAAACGCTCCCGAACACGCTTGTCAAAATCCGAGAGTTCATCTGCGCCGAAGGCATTCGCAAGCGACAGCATGGGCACGCTATGTTTGACTTCGCGGAAACCCTTGACCGGCTCGGCGCCAACTCGTTGCGTTGGTGACTCTGGCACGACGAGGTCAGGATGCGCTTTCTCGAGTTCCTCGAGCTCGCGCATTAATCGGTCATATTCCGCGTCAGGAATATCCGGATCATCCAAAACGTAGTAGCGGTAATTGTGCTGGTTCAGCGCGTCGCGCAGTGACTGCACCTTGTTCCTGATATTGCTGCTTGTCGCCACTGAGGGCTACCTCGCGCCTGCGCTGGACCGGGGGGTCAGGGCCGTATCACGCCCGAACGTCTTCCATTGATCGAAGCTGCAATTGGAATGAGAGAATCTGCTCACGGATATGCCCTGCGGTCTGATTACTCAGAGAGCTACCCTGTTCGTCGAGCACCTCGGCGCCCAGGCGCTGCGCAAGGTTACGCGCAGTTATCAGCATTTCAGAAAACGCCTCTGCGCCGTCTGCCGGCCCCGGCAGTACCAGGAACAGGCTGATGCCAGGCATTGAGATCTCGTCGAGCCTGGACAAATCAAAGGTGCCCGGCTCCACCATACTTGCTGCACTGAACAGAGTCCGCGACGAAGCGGCGTCCAGTCTGTGAAAAATTTCGTACTTGCCAAGCTGCATGCCCTCGGCCTGCAAAGCGGCAACAACTTCTTCACCGGAAAAGTGCACGCTGCCGCGGCCAGCTACATGCAGCACGATGATCTTCTGTGGCCCCTGGGCTTTGTCCGCCGCCTCGTCGTCGGCAAGACGAGCTGACCCGGAATCCCCGGCTTTTTTTACGGTTGATTCGTCGGGCGATGCCCACGGAGTGCCCGGGCTGAGCGCATCGTCCGCGCTTGCTGCGGGCTTCGGCTCTTCCTGAGGGTCGTTGGTCGTAAAGCGCGAGCCTGCCGGCTCGTCGCCGGAAAACCCCGGCTCTTTTCGCTCAGGTGCAGAAAAATCGTCCCCGGCATTTTTTTGCGAACGCCAGCCAAGGTTGCGGCCCCACAGCAAGTAAATAGCGGCTACAACCAGCACGCCTATCGCAAGCAAAATCCATCTTAATTCGGACATGTCCGTTACCAGGCAAACCCTCTGTTATCGAGGCTCAGACTGCCGCCATTTGCACCGCGGAATCAACATCTACCGAGACCAGGCGCGACACGCCAGGCTCGCCCATCGTCACACCCACCAGTTGGTTGGCAAGCTCCATGGTGATCTTGTTGTGCGTGATAAAAATGAACTGAACGTCTTCAGACATCTTGCGCACGATATCGCAGTATCTCTCAACGTTGGCATCATCCAGCGGCGCATCGACCTCATCGAGCATACAAAACGGCGACGGATTGAGCTGGAAAATTGCGAACACCAGCGCCACAGCCGTAAGGGCTTTCTCACCACCGGAAAGCAGATGAATCGTGCTATTGCGCTTGCCGGGCGGCCTCGCCATCACCGTCACTCCGGCACTCAGCAGGTCATCACCCGTGAGCTCGAGGTAGGCCTGTCCGCCGCCGAAGAGCTGAGGAAACAGATCCTTGAACCCAAGATTGACCTTCTCAAACGTTTCCTTGAAGCGGCTCTTGGTTTCCTTGTCGATCTTGCGGATCGCATTCTCCAGCGTTGCAAGCGCCTCGGTCAGGTCCGCGTGCTGAGCATCAAGGTATTCCTTGCGCTCCGATTCCTCTTTGAATTCGTCAATCGCCGCGAGATTAATCGGGCCAAGCCGCGAAATCTTGCCGGACAGCTCTTCCAGCTGCTGAGCCCAGCTCTCAATGCTGGCTTCAGCATCAAGTTCGTTAGTTACTTCTGCAAGCTCAAAGCCGGTGGCCTCAAATTGCTCGAGCAAGGCTTCGCGCCGAACTTTGACTTCGCGTGCCGTGAGCCTGACCTCATCAAGACTGTCCCGGATCTCCGCGGCTTCGTTTTGCCGGCTCAGGCGCTCCTGATCAAGGCCTCTGAGGCGTTCTTCCACTTCCTCAACCTCTCCGCGCGAACGTGTGAGGGCTTCCTTGATTTCGACGTTTTTCTCGAGGCGCTCAGCAAGGCTTGACTGCATGTCCGCCAGTGGTGACTGCCCGTCGGCTATCTGCACTTCGAGGTCAGCCACACGCGTCTGCAGGTTAGTCAGCTGATTGCGCATGCGCTCGAGACCGGACTGCATTGAAGACTGGGTCGACCGCCTCGACTCTACCTGCAGCGCGAGATCCTGCGAAGCACCACGATCAGTAATGGCGCGATTGCGCGCGACGTCAAGTTCGTCTCCGAGCTCATCGCGCTGGCTTTCCAGTCTGCGTCTTTCCCCTTGCAAGGCCTCAAGCTCGTGCTCTGCTGAATCTCGGCGAGCCTGCGCAGCGTCCAGCTGCCGATGCGAATCTGTAATCTGCTCGGCGTTCTCCGCGGCTTCTGTTTCAATTTCGCCACGTCGCGACTCCTGCTGGCCAAGCAAAGAGCGACGTGCATCCAGCCGCGCGGTCAGGTCAGCGCGTTGCTCGTGGAACTCGCTTACATCACGCTGCTCCTGCTCCCTTTGGCTCTCGAGCCGCTGCACCCGCTCGCGCAATTCATCGATTTGCAGCTCTTTCCGGGAAATCGACTGGCGAGCGACGTCTATTTTCGATTTCAGGTCGCGTATCTGCTGCTCGCGCTCCAGGGCACCGTTCTGCCCGGATGCCGCCCTGTCAACCGTAATCCAGTCGAGCCCGAACCAAACGCCTTCCGGTGTGATGACGGATTCGTCGCCGCTCAAGGTCGCACGCTGC
>JABDLF010000040.1 GCA_013003115.1 Gammaproteobacteria bacterium | reverse complement strand
GGCTGCAGCAACACGTCATCGAAAGTAAGCGCTTCCTGATCGATACGCATCGCTCGGCTCCTGCTGCCTCTGAAAGGCGGTTAAGTTAGCTGTACTTGGGCCGCAAAGGGGGTTAATCGGCCAATTCTACGCTTCGGCCATTTGCACGTAAACCTGCCCGGGGCCGGCGCGACCATGCGGTGCCGATACAAAAACCGTCTTGGGTAGCACTGGCCTGAGCAGTTATCATGGCGAAATGCGTTCAGGTCTCCCAGCAGGCGCCCCGGCAAGCAGACGCGAGGTCTTGACCGTCAGCGCCCTCAATCGCGAGGCGCGGCGGCTTCTCGAGTCAGGCTTCGGCGTTCTGTGGGTCGAAGGCGAAATCTCCAATATCGCCAGACCAGGCTCCGGCCACTGGTATTTCTCATTGAAAGACAGCAGCGCCCAGGTCCAGTGTGCGATGTTTCAGCAACGCAATCGGCTGCTGGCGTTCCGACCGGCCGACGGAGACCAGGTGCAGCTCAGGGCCCGGGTCAGTCTTTACGAGCCGCGCGGCAACTACCAGCTGATTGTCGACTTCATGGAACCGGCCGGCGAAGGCGCCCTCAGACAGGCCTTCGAGAAACTCAAGCTCAAGCTGGATGCACAGGGCCTGTTTGATGCCGCAAGAAAACGCGCGCTGCCAGGCATACCCCGTCAAATCGGCATCCTGACGTCACCGTCGGGTGCGGCGGTCCGCGACATTCTGAAGGTATTGCGACGGCGCTTCCCCTCGGTGCCGGTCATTGTTTACCCCGTGCGCGTTCAAGGCGATGGCGCGGCGGAAGAAATCGCTGCCATGTTAAAGACCGCAGTGAAACGCAACGAGTGCGACGTACTCATACTTGCGCGCGGGGGCGGCTCCCTCGAAGACCTGTGGGCATTTAACGACGAAGCGCTGGCGCATGCCATTGCAGATTGTCCGATACCAACGGTGAGTGCGGTCGGACACGAAGTAGACGTCACCATTGCCGATCTTGTTGCGGACTTGCGCGCACCCACGCCTTCGGCTGCGGCCGAGCTGGTCGTGCCCGATCGCAACGCCTGGCAGCGCACGCTGATGGGCCTCAGGCGGCGGTTTGATTCATCTGTAACGAGGCTGATTCGCGACCGGCGAGACAGCTGGAAAGGTCTTTGCAGGCGGCTTTTGCGTGTGCACCCGGCAGGCACTATCGAACAACACGTGCAGCGCACGGATGAGATCGCCCAGCGGCTCCGGTTGACGATGAACAACACCCTGAGCACGCGAACGAGCCGGCTGGCGGAGCAGATCTCGCACCTGCGGCGGGTCGCTCCGGCCCGCAGAGTCGAAATGCTGCTGGGCAAATCCGAAGCGCTCGCGCGGCGCCTGAACGAGAGCATGCGTCAAAGGCTTTCCGCCGATCAGTCGCGCCTTGCCGTCAGCATCGCAACCCTAGATGCCATCAGCCCGCTTGCCACGCTCGGTCGCGGCTACGCCATCCTGCAGCGCGAAACCGATGGCAGCATCGTCCGGCGAGCTCAGGAAGTGAAGAAAGATGACATTCTGAACGCCCGCCTGGGCGAGGGCCGATTGAAAACCAAAGTCACCGAAATCATCGAGGAATAGGAACTGTGAAAATATTTGCCACGATTTTGATCATCGTCCTGACGCTTTGCGGCGTTCATGCGCACGCGAGCTCACTGCCGCGCGCGCTGGCCGTGCCGGGCGGCGTTGCGGTCGTCGATCTGCCCGGTGAATTTTCGAACGCGCCGATGGTGCACTATCGCGAGCGTCCCGTCATGGTGGTCTTCGACGAAGAAAAATGGAAAGCCGTTGTGGGCATCCCGCTGTCCGTCAAACCCGGCAGGCATAGCCTGGAAATCGGCAGTACTGATGACACCAAAACGCGGGTGAGTTTTGATGTTGGGGACAAAGAGTACGCCGTCCAGCGACTGACCATTACGAACAAGCGGCAGGTCAATCCGAACAAGGAAGACCTGGAGCGCATCGGCGCCGAGCGCAAGCGCATCAACACCGCGCTTGCTTCATTTACGCGCGCCGCCGGCATCGCCACCGACTTCATAGCACCAGTCGATGGCCCGCGCAGCAGCTCATTCGGCCTGCGCAGGTTTTTCAATGATCAGCCGCGCCGGCCGCACAGCGGCATGGATATCGCTGCAGGGCAAGGCACCCCGATCGTGGCGCCGGCCGCCGGCCGCATCGTTGAGACGGGTAACTACTTTTTTAACGGCAATACGGTTTTCATCGACCATGGCCTGGGCCTGGTCACCATGTATTGCCACATGAGCAAGATTGACGTTGAGCCCGGCGATCTCGTGCACCGCGGCGGCGTTATCGGCGAGGTTGGCGCGACCGGACGCGTAACGGGGCCGCACCTGCACTGGGGCGTGACTTTGAATGGCACCATGGTCGACCCCGCACTGTTTTTACCAGAGCCTGAACCTGTTGCGGATGAGGGTGATGAGGAAGGTGTGGAATAGGTCTGTGCCCTCGGCCCCCAAAAACAGGCGCTCGCGCACCGGCGACCTCAGTCCAGACCATTGAAAAACTCGGCCACCACCGGCCTGAAGCGGTCCATGTCCACAAGAAACGAGTCGTGACCCTGGATTGAATCCAGCGCGTGAAAATCCAGCGACTTCGCCCTCGGCTTGAGCAGTTCGGCAAGCTCCTGCTGCTGCGCAAGAGGAAACAGAATATCCGAGCGCACGCCAACAACCAGTGCGCGTTGCAAAGAGATTCTCGCAAACGCTGCCTCAAGACTCCCGCCGTGATCTGCGGCGTCAAAAAAGTCCATGGCACGGGACAGGTACAGATAGCAGTTTGCATCGAAGGTACCGACGAATTTCTCCGCGTGCGCCTCCAGATAAGATTCAACTTCAAATTCCGTACCGAAGTCGTCCCCCTTGCGGCGTTCTTCAGATACCCTTTCGCGGCCGAAGCGCTGCTGTAATTCATGCGCCGAGCGATAAGAGAGCATTCCCAGCTTGCGTGCCAGGCGCATGCCGAGAACCGGCTCGTCTTCGCCGTAGTTGCCGTCTCGCCAGGCCGGATCGCTGCGAATTACTTCACGTTGCAGCGAGCGAATAGCAATCGCGAACGGCAGCGCACGAGCCGCCGATGAAATACTGGCGAAGTTCCTGACCTTGTCAGGATAAGCCAATGCAAAGGCCAGCGCCGTCATGCCGCCCATGGATGGTCCGACAACCGCGGCCAACGAGTCGATGCCCATGGATTCCACGACCGCGTTGCCCGCGGCCGCAATATCCTCAATGCTCAATACCGGAAAGGATGTCTCGTAGGGCTTGCCGGTCGCAGGATCATCAGAGGCGGGCCCGGTTGATCCGAAGCAGCTGCCGATGGAATTGACACAGATAACGAAAAATCGATGCGTGTCGATGGGCTTCTCGGGGCCGACCATGTCTTCCCACCAGCCTGCCCGTGGATCATAAACCGTAGAGGCAACATGCGAAGACGGCGACAGACCCGTAAAAACAAGAACACCATTGTCCGCCTTCGCGTTGAGTTCGCCGAGGGTTTCATAAACGACTTGTGCACGAGCCAGTGCGCCCCCCCTGTACATTTCGAAGGGGCTATCAATATTCAGCGTGTTGATCGCATCAGCCATGTTCAGTTCGCAGCGCGTTGACGATGCGGGGATTCTGAACAATGGCCGCGCAGATTGCCAGTAAAGCCCGTAGCCGGGAATGCGCAATCAGCGGCTAGCGGCTGCAGTGGCGCTCTCGAACCTCAAGGGCAGCAGGCATCCATTCCTCAAACTGCCTGATTCGCGTCTCATGGCTGGGATGTGTCGACATAAACTCGGCGGTACTCTTGCCACCTGACGCCTCGCCCATGCGCTGCCACAGCAGCGGCGCCTCCCGAGGGTCAAAGCAGGCTCGCGCGACAAAAATAAGCCCCATGTAGTCCGCCTCTGACTCGTGCGAGCGCGAAAACGGCAGCAAAATTCCGACCTGCGCGCCCGCGCCCAGCGCACCCATCACCATGCGCCGAGTCTGCATATCCATGTCGCTCACGGCCATACCGGCGGCCATCGATCCAAACTGCACCAGCTTTTGATGAGCCATGCGCTCGGCACCGTGTCGCGCGATGGCGTGGGCAATCTCGTGCCCCATGATGACGGCCAGGCCGTCGATATTGGCGGCGACGGGAAGGATGCCGCTGTATATCGCGACTTTGCCGCCCGGAAGTGCGAATGCGTTCACCTGTTCAGAGTCAATCAGGTTGAATTCCCAGTTGAATCCCGGGTCTTCAGAGACGGCCGCAATGCGCTGCCCTACCCCGCGCACCGCATCGACGGCCTCGCCCTGACCCACGACGCGCTCTTGCGACAGTATTTCGCGATAAGACTGCAGGCCCAGCGCCATCTCCTGCTCCTGGCTCATGTCCACGAGCTGCATACGCCCCGTAAGCGGCACTTCTTCCCGGTTACTCGCGTAAAACCACAGGAAATAGATCGCGAACGCGGCGACCGGCAGCAATCGGAGAATGCCCGCTCCGCCGCGCCGCCCTGCGCCGAAGCGCGTCGGACGGATACGCCTCACAAATCGCTGCGATCCTCGGTATGCCATTGGTTGTCGCCTGCGTCGCCCGTTAAATCCCTCAGAAGAATTTTTTGGCCAATCCCATCAGGTCGTCTGCCACGGAGCCATCGCCATCGCTGTCGAGCAGCTTACCCAGCAGGCCACCGCCACCAGCGACGTCAGCTGCAAGCGCCTTGCCATTGTCGGTCTGTTTTGCCGCTGACCCCATCGCCATTGCTGCGACCATCGGCAACATCTTCTTCAACACGCTGGTATCAACGCCCGTCCTGGCCGCAGCGTCCGCAGCAACCTTCCGACTCACTTCTTTGCTGCCCAGCAGATGTCCGAGGATGCCGTTGCCATCCGCAATTGCATCCGCGTTGGCCAGGCTCGCCGGATCATCGAGGTAGCGCTGGTGATTACCCTTGGTGAGTGCCCCGATGAGGCCCTGGATACCCTGCGGAGATGCCGCATTTTTCTGCATTCCCTTTGTAAGGGCCGGCAGCAGCGCACCAACGGCACTCTTTGCCTGGCTCTCGTCCAGATTGAAATTGCGCGCGATCGTCGCCACCGAGCCGCCCTGGTTTGCATTCATAATAGTTTCAAGCAGATTCATTTTTGTGTCTCCGAACGATTGCATTCAACTTTGGATAATTGGCCTTCAATTATGGCAGAGAGCTACAGCAGGAAGCCCTGCCGGGCAGGTGATCTGGGTGTTTTTTACAATGGTTTGCATCACCTTAAAAAAACAAGCTATCTCTTTTTTACATGCTTTTTCAGGCGCTTGCGGCTGCGTTGCTGGCGCGGGGTGAGCTTGTTCCTGCGGCCTGCAAAGGGGTTCGCCCCTGCCTTGAATTCAATGCGAACGGGTGTTCCCGCAAGCTTGAATGCCTGCCTGAATGTATTAATGAGATAGCGACGGTAGCTTTTCGGCGTGCGCTCGACCTGGTTCCCATGAATCACGATCAGCGGTGGATTGCGCCCGCCCTGGTGCGCATACCGAAGTTTGATGCGCCTGCCGCGAGACAGCGGCGGCGGATGTTTCTGTATCGCCTGTTCCAGCACCTCTGTCAGACGGTTCGTGGGCATATCCCTGGTCGCCGCGGCAAACGCTTTCTTGGCCGAACCGAGCAGCAGCCCGACACCGGATCCGTGCAGTGCAGAAATAAAATGCGTTTCGGCAAATTCCAGGAAAGGCAGCTTGACGTCTATCTGGCGACGGATGGTATCGCGCTGGTGTTCATCGATACCGTCCCACTTGTTAACAGCAACCACCATCGCACGCCCCCGGCTGACCGCGAGCCCCATGAGCGTCGCGTCCTGATCGGTCACCGCCTCGTGAGCATCGAGGACCGCGATAATCACGTTCGCCTGATCGATAGCCTGCAGTGCCTTGATCACGCTGAACTTCTCGATGCCCTCCGGCACTTTGCTCCGGCGCCTTACGCCCGCCGTATCCACAAGGGTATACGCCTGCCCGTCACTCTCGAAGGGGATGGCAACGCTGTCGCGCGTCGTTCCCGGCTGATCAAACGCAAGCTGGCGCTCATCGCCCAGGAGTCGATTGATCAAGGTTGACTTGCCGACGTTCGGCCGGCCTATGACCGCGACCCGGATTCCGTCCCTGGGGTCGGTTTCAGGCTCGGACTCATCGGCCTCGTGACCGGCCAGGATGACATCCATGAGTGCCGCCACGTTGTGGCCGTGCGCACTCGATATCGCAAGGGGCTCGCCCAGACCGAGGCTGTGGAAGTCCGCAGCGATCATGTCAGGGTCGGCGCCCTCGGCCTTGTTCACCACCAGTGCTACGGGTGAACGCATTCGGCGGAGGCGCTCGGCGATCTGTTGATCCGTGGCCGTCAGGCCTTCGCGGCCGTCCACCATGAGCAAAATATGGTCGGCTTCGGCGAGCGCGCGCATGGTTTGCTCTGCCATCAGACCGGCCAGACCCTCCGTCTCGCCGCTCAGGCCGCCAGTATCCACAACAATGTATGGAACCGGACCGACTTTGCCAAAGCCGTACTGACGATCACGCGTGAGCCCGGGTTCATCAGCAACCAGCGCGTCCCGCGACCGGGTCAGCATGTTGAATAACGTGGACTTGCCGACATTGGGCCGGCCCGCAAGGGCGATGACAGGTAGCATATGCGTAGTGCCCGCCGAGCCAACCGGGCTTACTTGCGGCGCAGCACCGTCACCTGCCCGCCGCTGGTCTGCACGGCAAGCCCTGCGTCCAGTATGAGTGGCGGCGTTACGATTGCATCCTTGCCAACGCGAATGCGCGCCTGGAACTCTCCGGTTTCGCGCGACAAAAAGTGCAGGTAGCCCTCGAAATCGCCGACAACCACGGATTCGCCAAACACGGCGGGCGCCGTCAGGGCTCGCGCGCGCAGCTGTTTGTTGCGCCAGACTTCGATACCCGTTTTGCGCTCAAGCGCCACGACTTCGCTGTTTTCATCGGTTACAAACAGCCGGTTCCAGTCGGCGGCCATGCCGCTGAAACTGGACATGTCCTGGGACCAGATAAGCTGGCCGCTGGCCGGCCGAACAAGGACTACCCTGCCCTGGTATCCCGCGAGGTAAAGGTCTTCACCTACCTGCACGGGTCGCGCGTCCACATCCACGAGGCGCTCGAGTTCCGTGCGGCCGCGCGGCTGCGCCAGCGTGGCCTGCCAGGCGATGGCGCCGTTGGCCGCGCTGACTGCGGCAACCTTGCCGTTGTCGAACCCTGCGATTACAACCGTGCCGTACATAATCGGGGCCGCGTTGCCCCGCAGCGACAGTCGCGGCACCTCGAACTGAACCTGCCAGGACTCTTTGCCGTCATCGGCACTCAGGCCACGTAAGAAACCGTCAACGGTTCGAACGATGACCAGGCCACGCGCCACCAGGGGCGTCGCCACGATTTCACTGCTGAGCTGTTTCTGCCAGCGTATCTCGCCTGAGTCCTTGTCAATGACGATAAGATCGCCGTCGCTTGAGCCCAGCGCCAAAACGTCCTGGCCCAGACCGGGTCCGGCGGCCAGGGGCAGCTTCGATTTCACACGCCAGACCACGTTGCCGCTGGCCTGGTCCAGCGCCAGCACATCCCCGTTGCGGCTGCCAGCATAGACCCGGGCGTTGTCTGAAGCAGGCTGCAGGCCGAGGCGCAGACTGCTACTGTCGCCCCCCAGCCCTTTGCTCCAGACTTTTTCCATCCTGAACTCACTCGAAAACTCGACGAGTTCCGCCGGAGGCTCAGCCGTTTCTTCCCGTGACAAGGCGCACGCGCCCAGTGACAGGCACACCGAAATCAGGGTCAGGCGTTTAAACATAATTTGCATCGTCTTAGCCGTCATCGCCGGCAACCGGCTCGCTGTTCGAGGCGCTCAACATCGCAAGCTTCATTTCCACCAATTCGCGATTGACCAAGTTCTCGTTTTCCACGGCAAGCGCCGCCTCGTAGGCCTGACGCGCTTCAGCATCACGCCCGGCGGCGGCCAGGGCATCGCCCCTGATATCAGCATAGAGGCCTGCGAAAGGACCGTCCGTTCGATCGGCCACGAGTTCCAGCGCACTTTCGCTATCGCCCTGCTGCAAATGAAGCCGGGCAAGCCTCAGCCTTGCCACGCTCGCAAGCTCTTTATCCTTCGCGCCCAGCACTGATTCAAGCATGCTTTGGGCACCGTCCAGGTCGCCGCCCTGGGCCCGCAGTCGCGCCGTAGCCAGATACGCCTGGTGCAGGTATGGCGTGCCGAAATAATTCTCTTCCAAAACGACGACGATGCCCTCGGCGGAAGCCGTGTCGCCGGCATCAACGGCCGCCTGCAGCAGTTCGTACTGAATCGACGCGCGCTCTGCCGTAAGTCGCTGCGCGCTGGTATAGCCGCGCCAGCCGAATATGAGCGCCAGACCGACGACGAGACCACCGATAACCTGCTTCCAGTTTTCGGACCACCACTTTCGAATCTCTTCGAGTTGCTCGTCTTCTGTAGAAAATTCGTCCACGAATACTCCCGGTTATGCTTTCTGCGAAAACTCAGCCTGACAAAGCAGCAAGCCGGCCTGTGACTTCGTCGGAAGTCAGGAGGACCTGCTCCTCGTTGCTGCGCAGGGGTTTATATGCGACCCGGCCGTCGGCCAGTTCGTCTTTTCCAATAATGAGAGCCACGCCCGCGTCGCTGCGATCCGCGCCCTTGAGCTGGGATTTTAAACTGCCTTCGCCCGCCTGTCCCGACAATCGCAACCCGGGCACGGCATCTCGCAGCTTTTCGGCCAGTTTCAGCATTTCAATAGCGGCGGGCCGGCCGACCGCGATCAGGAAAGCGTGGGGGGGCGGGGCATCCGGCGCGCTGCCTTGGGACTGCATCAGCGCAACCAGCCGCTCAATGCCCATGGACCAGCCCACGCCAGGCGTCGCTTTGCCGCCCAGCTCCTCGACCAGGCCGTCGTAGCGCCCTCCCGCACACACGGCGCCCTGCGAGCCCAGCTCATCGGTCAGCCACTCAAACACGGTATGCGTGTAATAGTCGAGGCCGCGCACGAGGCGCGAATTGACCGTAAACTCGACGCCAGCGGCGTCCAGGCCCTCCCTCAGGCCTGCGAAATGCGCCGCGGAGGCGTCGTCGAGGTAGGACAGAATCTCGGGGGCTCCGGCGATGAGTTCAGCCATGTCCGGGTTCTTGCTGTCGAGAATGCGCATCGGGTTGCGTTTGAGCCTGCGCTGCGATTCTTCATCCAGCTGTTCGTGGGCGGATGAAAAATAGTCCACCAGCGCCTCACGATATCGGCGCCGGGTCTCGGGGCTGCCCAGGGAATTCACCTGCAGGCGCAGGTTCCTGATACCGAGCCCGTTGAATATCCGCCTCGACAGCAGCAGCAGCTCAACGTCGAGCCACGGCCCCTCAAAACCAAAAGCCTCCGCACCAATCTGGTAGAACTGCCGGTAGCGGCCTTTCTGGGGGCGCTCATAGCGAAACATCGGGCCCGAGTACCACAGGCGCTGCCGCTGGTTGTGTAAAAGGCCGTTGCTGATTCCGGCGCGCACGCAGCTGGCGGTGCCCTCAGGTCGAAGGGTCAGGCTGTCACCGCCGCGATCGGTGAAGGTGTACATTTCTTTTTCGACAATGTCGGTGGCTTCGCCGACCGAGCGCTCGAACAGCGCGGTCTGCTCCACGATGGGCAGCCGAATCTCGCTGTATCCGTAGACCGCCATCGCCTCTCTCGCCACAGCTTCGAGCCTGTGCCAGGCCGGGATATCCGCGGGCAAAACATCATTCATTCCGCGTATCGCTTCAATTCGCTTGCTCACGCGCTTGCCCTCGCCGGGTGAATGCTTAAAAGGAAAAACATATGAACTGCAGCCGGACTAGCGGATAGTAAATCGAGCTGTTTTGCCGCGGCGAGCGGCCGCGGGTATCGGCCAGACTGAACCGTCGACGCGCACGCGCGCGTCCTCCGCGTTGCCGAGCAAAACCTGCAGAGGCGGTTTTCCGGTTACGTTCCTGGTTGTCCCGGACCGGGCAAGGTCAAAAAAAAGCCGGCGATTATCGGCATCATAGATCTCAAGCCATGAGTCGTTCTGCAAACTAATGCTGACGCGCATCTGGCCATCGTCTGACCTACCCCGTGCGGCTTCGGCATCTCCCTCCACCGCAGCGGCGGAAGTCTCAGGCTCCGCTACAACCACAGCTTGCGGCAGCTTTTCCGGCAGCGCCACATCGGCTTCGGCAGCGGCATCAGGCATATCCTCTGGCGACGATGGAGTGCCCGAGTCCGCAATGCGAATGACGTCTTCACCGCCAGGTTGCTCGTCATCTTGACGAACTGGCGCCGCTGGCGATTGGTTCGCGGCCGTCACGATCGCTGCTTCATCGTCGCCAAATCCCATAAACGAAGGCATGCCGCCTGCTCGCAGCCACACGAACGCGGCCAGCATAATCAGCAATACAATCAAACCGCTGACCACAATGATTGGCCAGCGCCCGCGCTGGTCGCTGCCAGGACGCGTAAAAGTATCGGTCACCAGGCCGGGAGTCTCGGGCGTATCTTCCGCGCGATAATAAGCCTCCATCAGCTGCTGCGCGTCGAGGCCAACCTCTGCGGCATATTTGCGCATGTGGCCCTTCACGAAAACGGGCGCACCGACATCTTTAAATCGGTTTTGCTCGAGCGCCTCAAGAATCCACGGATCAAGATGCAGAGCCTGAGCAACCTGCTGGATCGTCAGGTTACGGCTTTCTCGCGCTCGCCTTAGCTGCTCGCCTGCACTTTGCAGCTTTTCCGATGCGGGACTGCCCTTATCAGTCGCTTCCGTCATTTTGCTCCAGTTCCAGCAGCATGCGCGTTTGTACGGCGGTCGGGAATTCGGTTTTCAGGCGAACCGCGTAATTCCTCGCGACGTCGCCGTGACCCAGAGACTGTTCCATGCGCACGCCCAACCAGAGCGCCTCCGGCGTGGCCTTCGCATTGTCCATATGACGCTCAAGGAATGCCCGGGCCTGCATCAGATTGCCCCGCTCGAAACTCAGGTCGGCCATTTGCCAGAGTGCTTCGGAGAATCCGGGGTTGCGGGCAAGTGCCTGGCGAAAAAAACCTTCTGCCTTCTCGGCCGCGGGCACGTTGCGCGCGCAAACTCCCGCATTGGTCAGGGCCGCCTCAGGCGTGCGATAGCGGCCGTTTCCGGCTGCGCTCAAAAACCAGTTCTCAGCCTCCTCGTAGCGGTCGCGGCCACAAAGAAACACCCCGTAGTTATTTTGCAGGTCCGGGTCACCGGGACTCAGCTGCATGGCGCGGCGATAGTGCTTTTCAGCGAAATCCGGATCACCCATTCGGCCGTATAGCATGGCGATGGTTGCGTGAGCGCCCGCCATCTCGGGATCCTGCTTAAGCGCCCGCTTGAGCTTATCCATTGCAAGCTCGAGTTTGCCCTGCTGCATGTAGTTAAGGCCCAGCGCCGCGTTCGCCTGGGCAGCATCAGCGTCCGAGGTCCGGGGCTTTCTGGGGCCCGTGGTAGTTGAGATACAACCGACCAACAGCGTGAGGACCATTATCGCGACAAAAGTCTGCTTGTTCATGCCTGCACCGTTACCTGGAATGTTTTTGAGCCAAGACGCGCGGTGGTCCTGTCATTAACGCGCCCTGCCAGCTGGCCGCAGGCAGCATCGATATCGTCGCCGCGTGTACGACGAATAGTAGCCCTAATGCCTGCGCCAAGCAGCATATCGCGAAAATTTTCTATGACCGCCTTCGGCGAGCGCGAATACTCCGTCCCCGGAAACGGATTGAACGGAATGAGATTGACCTTCGCGGGCCTGTTACGCAGCAGGCTAATAAGCTCGCGCGCGTGCTTCGGTTGATCGTTGACGCCGTCGAGCATCACGTACTCAAACGTGACATGCCGCCCGGTTTGCTCGCCAGCATAGTGCCAGCAGGCCTCGAGCAGCTCGGCAATCGGGTGCTTGCGGTTTATGGGCATCAGCTGATCACGCAGCGGATCATTCGGTGCGTGCAGCGACACGGCGAGCGCCACGTTGCACTCCTCACCTAACCTTCTCACCTGTGGCACCAGGCCCGACGTGCTCAACGTCACGCGCCGTCGCGACAGCTCAAAGCCAAGCTCGTCGAGCATGATCCTGAGCGCCGGCAAAACGCTGCGGTAGTTGGCTAGTGGTTCGCCCATGCCCATGAGCACGACATTCGTAACGATCCGCTCGCCGGTCTCATATTCGCCCAGGGCTTTTTTCGCCAGCCACACCTGGCCCACGATCTCTGCGGCAGAGAGGTTTCGATTGAAGCCCTGCGCACCGGTTGCGCAAAAAGAGCAGTCAAGCGCACAGCCAACCTGGCTCGAAATACAAAGCGTACCGCGGCTGGTTTCAGGAATGTAGACCGTCTCCACCCGCTGCCCTTCGCCCATGCGCAGCAGCCATTTTCGCGTGCCATCCCGCGAGGCCTGGCTTGTCGACACTTCCGGTTCCACGATTTCGGCGGTTTGCGCAAGGGCGGCTCTGAGCTTGAGGCTGAGATCGGTCATCGCGTCGAAGTCCGCCACGCCCCGGCGGTATATCCACTTCATAATTTGCCGCGCGTGGAATGGCTTAAAACCCAGTTGCGCCACGAAAGCCTCAAGCTCATCGCGCGGCATGCCGAGCAGGTTGTGCTTCGCTGTGGACATGATCGGCCGCCGGCGTAGCGCTACGCTGCCCGCTCGCAGATGTCGTTGCCCGGAAAGAAGAATTCGATCTCCACGCGCGCGGTGTCAGGCCCGTCAGACCCGTGCACGCAGTTGGCCTCGATGCTGTCTGCAAAGTCAGCGCGAATCGTGCCGGGGGCTGCTTCGGCCGGATTGGTCGCGCCCATAATGTCGCGATTCTGTGCGATGGCATTTTCGCCCTCGAGCACCTGCACCATCACCGGGCCCGAAGTCATGTAGCTGACGAGATCCTTGTAGAACGGACGCTCCTTATGTACCGCGTAGAATTCCTGCGCCTGCTCCGTCGACAGTCGCATCATCCTCGCCGCGACGATGCGCAGACCTTTATTTTCAAACCGGCGATACACCTCACCGATAATATTCTTCGCCACGCCATCGGGCTTGATGATCGAAAGAGTACGTTCGACGCTCATTAAAATGCTCCTAAGTTAAATGTCTTGATTTCTTAAAGTGAAATTTGTCCTGATAACTTGCACCGCCGCAGGCCCGACACCCTAAACGCTGAAGCTCTCCCCGCAGCCGCACTCGCCTTTTACGTTCGGGTTGCGAAACTTGAATGTCTCGCTGAGTCCGTGTTTGACAAAGTCGACCTCGGTGCCGTCAATGAGATCAAGGCTCTTTTTGTCAATGACGAGCTTTATGTCCTGATCTTCAAAAACGACGTCATCGTCGTTTACCTGATCCGCATAGTCCACGACGTAGGCATACCCGGAGCAGCCGGTCTTCTTTATGCCCACCCGCAAGCCGACGCCCTTGCCGCGCTTATCAAGATAGCTGCGCACGCGATTCGCGGCGCTTTCTGTCAGGCTCAAAGCCATATTCTCTTCATCCCGTGCTAACAACTGGTGTTCTTCAACTTACATTGACTTCCGGGCGGCGCCCCAGTTCGTCTTTAAATCGGCCAGCGCGTCTTCGGCACACAGCGCGCAGGCCAGTTTTTCATCCGGCAAACCAAGCTCGCGGGCTGCCTCCAGCGGGGCAAGTCCGACGCTTGCCTGATCAAGACCTTCTGTTTTTTCGGCGGCAAACGCGGCCATTGCAATGGTATATGGGCACCCATAAGCCCTGAAACAAGCCTCCACGCAGTGATCGTCGACGATTCTGGCCGCCAGCCAGATTCTTAAGCCCTCGCTCTCGCGGCCCGCGCTGCCCGATACGCAATATCCCGCTGTACCTTTCAGGTTGCCGGCCCTGCCGGGCTCATCGAAATAGTGACGAACCGTTTCTGAGTAGTCCATGACTGCCAAAAAGGGTAATTCTACCGGATTGCAGGGTTTTGCGCCCTGCCGCAAGGCGCCGTCAGTGACTCAGCTGGCGGCGCTTACCGGCGCCAGGCCGCGGAGCCGGGTCACCTGGGAACAGACCTCGGCTATCGCAAAGTCGATATCGGCCTCACTTGTGAAGCGGCCCATGGAAAACCGGATCGAGCTCTGGGCCATCTGGTCACAGCATCCCAGAGCGCGCAGCACGTAGGAAGGCTCGCGGGTCGCCGAAGTGCAGGCCGAGCCGCTGGAGACAGCGAGCTTGCGCAGCGCGTACAGCAGACTCTCGCCCTCGACGCCCTGGAAGCTCACGTTCAGAATGCCAGGCACACGCCGCTCAGGGTGACCATTGAGCTTGACCCCGCCCAGCCCTTTGATGCCGGCCCAGAGCCGGTCCCGCAGTGCCGTAATGTGCTCACGGTCCTTTTCAAGCTCTTCACGGGCTATTCTGAAAGCCGCGCCCATGCCGCAGATCTGGTGCGTCGCCAGGGTCCCGGAACGCAGGCCGCCCTCGTGACCGCCGCCGTGTATTAATGGCTCGAGCATGGTGCGCGGCTCGCGCCGCACGTACAGGGCCCCGATCCCCTTCGGGCCATAAATCTTGTGCGCTGAAAATGACATGAGGTCCACAGGCAGTTTGGCCAGGTCCAGGGGCAGCTTGCCTGCGCTTTGTGCCGCGTCCACATGAAACAGGATGCCGCGCTCTCGGCACATCTCGCCAAACGCCTCGATGTCCTGCACCACGCCGACCTCGTTGTTCACGTGCATGATGGACACGAGTATCGTGTCGTCGCGCAGGGCGGACTCCAGCTGCTCGTGCGAGATCGTGCCCTCGCAGCAGGGCACAAGATAGGTCACGTCGTAACCCTCGCGCTCAAGCTGTTTGCAGGTATCCAGCACCGCCTTGTGCTCGGTGCGGCAGGTAATGATGTGCCGGCCTTTATCCTTGTAAAAATGCGCCACGCCCTTGATGGCCAGGTTGTCGGACTCAGTGGCGCCCGAAGTCCAGACGATTTCACGCGGATCGCAGTTAATCAGCGCGGCAACATCACGGCGCGCCATTTCCACGACGCCTTTGGCCGTCCGGCCCAGCATGTGCGAGCTCGAGGCCGGATTGGCGAAGTTGCCCTCCATGGTCAGGCATTCGCACATCTGCTCGGCCACGCGCGGATCCACCGGCGTGGTAGCCGCGTAGTCTAAGTAAATAGCTTTGCAGCACTGCTTCATTTGGGCGTATTAAACCTTAGGTTAGGGGCGCGGTTGAAGGATATCCCACCATTGTAGCCCCCGGCCCGCCTCCGACCAACCGGCTATTTCACATTCTGCCCCGCTGATGGCCCCGCTTTACCGTAACCATCGTCATACGCGCTAGCCTGCAAACCAAAAAAAACGCCGGGGCAAGCCCCGGCGTCCAGTTTTGCGGTTTCTTAGCGTCCGCTGATCAGAATTCCGGCACGAAATCCGTGATTTCGAGGCCGCCAATCACATCACCTTCCGCGAGCGGCTGCGAGCAGGACGTGTGCACTTCGTAGTCGTGCTCTACGCCATTGCCGTCTGTCACCCGGAACTTGATGGTCGAAGGCATCTTGTCGCCAGGCGGGTTGTTATAAGCAATGACAAAGCTGTCGCCGCTGAGGCTCACGTCAAACTTGTTTTCATCCTTGGTCATTACCACCGTGCTGATGTCAGCAAGCGCGCCGTCACCTTCACACTTGGCTTTGTCGCCCTGGCCGTTGTCCATGTCGGAACACAGGCCGCTGCCCAGCGTGAACTCAAGCGCCGTCGGCTTGCCGTTCGCTTCACAGGACTTGGGCGGCTCATTGACCGTCACGGTTACGGTGTCGTTAGGAGCGACACAGTCATCTGCGTTAACCAGGTCACCTATCGCCATGGCGGTATTGGTGGTGGTCGCCGTGATAAAGGCCTGCGCGTACAGCGTCATGCTTGCGCCGTTGCCGTCAAGGCTGGCGATGCTGCCAATATCTCCCAGCTTGTCATCCGTAACATCGATGTTACTGACCGCACCCGTGCTGTTGTTGGTCACGGTATAGGCGTACTGAACTTCCCGATCAGCCCGTCGGTCGTCGAGCGCAACCAGTGTCAGCGCACCCGCGGTAGCCAGCGCTTCCAGGGGCTGCGAACACGATGCATGGAAAACCATCGTCTGAGTGCCTCCGCCGTTAGACAGCGACATGGAACCGATGGCATCGCGGTTCACAGTGAACTCGTGGCCAGGATTGACCACGTAGATGTTGCCGTCATCGTCTTCGACGGTGATCGACTGACTGGTATCAACCGAGCCGGCACACTCGAAGTCATCGTGCCCGATATCCGGGAACGTGCTGTCGGCGCAATTACCATCACCGTTCGTGCCGCCATCATAGCGCCAGGTCAGGGTATCCGGCTTTTCACCGTTTTCGCAGCTCGGCAGCGGTTCGCCCGTGAACTCGCAGGCCTCCGCGAACACCGGCGTGGTGTCCACGGTGCAGTCCAGCGTGCCCTGGGCATCGACTATGCCTTCCAGCAGCCAGTCATTCAGCAGACTGGAATCGTTGTCCTTGCCGTTGCCCTGCAGCTTGCCGCAGTCTTCCGGGCCGTCCATGTCGTCATCCGAGCAGGACAGGTGGAACTTGGACTCGCCGATCTTGTTGGTAAGACCCGCATCCGAGAACACTTCCCAGAATACGTCGTTGGGCGAGCCGGCAAATCCGGTGAAGGTCACTTCCTCATCCGGTCCGACGCTCTTAACACCCAGCGACGTGCTGCCTACCGAACCCTTCCAGGCGCGTACCCAGACCGTATTGTTGCCGGTCCAGATCATGGTCAGCGAATCGATGGGCTTGTCGCACGCGAAGTTGCTGCTAGGCGGCAGCGGCGTCACGAAGCACATCTTATCCAGTGACAGGTCGCAAACCTCCACGATCACGACCGTTGACGGATCGCAGTCGCTGACTTTCGTGCCCTCCACTGCGGGGCGGAAGCCGTCGACGCAGGCGAT
>JABDLF010000028.1 GCA_013003115.1 Gammaproteobacteria bacterium | reverse complement strand
CGCCGGGCGCAACGCTGCGCGTGGGGCCAACGGTTCGCAGCAAGTAGCGGTTGCTGCTCAGCAGCGCGGCTTCGAGCTGATACGTAACATCCGGCGGCGGCACGGCTGCCACAAGGAAGTGGTGCTGAATTAGCGCCAGCCAGCCGCCAGCCGCACTAACCCGCCAGGCGCCGTCTTCCAGGTCTCCGGCGTCGAGCTTTTCATACCGCTCGCCGTCGTAAACGGCGGGGCCACGATAAGAATAAGACTCAACGGAGGTGAATGAGCGCTCAATGACACGATTATCACGAATGATCTGCATGTAATCTGCGCCCGCCCACGGGGCCGTCCCCGCGTTGCTTACGCGCGTATCGATATCAACCTGGTAGCTGCCTCGCTTAAATCGATATTCCCTGACCGCGCTAACGTCGCCGCCCTGCCAGCGCATCCTGACGGTTAGCGCGTCGTCGCCCTCTTCGAGCCGATACGCATTCGCTTCGGGCTCCCACTGCGCCCGGTGGTTGGGCTCATCTGCGCCGCCCGCGGCGCGCAGCCCTGTTTGCACCACAAAAAACTCGTCGCGGGTGTCCAGCAAAACGACCGGGTCATTGGGCCGTTTTTTCTCAACCGGATAGCGCGGTATTGCGGCGCGGACGAGCGCGCCACCAGCCGGGTCTATTTCCAGCCTTAGCACGTCCGTGACAACCCGAATTTTTTCGGTTCCGCCGCCCGTTTCGACGGGCGCGGCACCGGGGGGCTCCAGCGCAGCTGACCCGGGCGCGGCAGTGATGCTGGGTAAAAGCCCCTCGCCCTCATCGGCGTCGCCGGTTGCGCCCTGCTCCGCCGGGGCGCCCTCTGCTGTTGGCGCGCGCGCGCTTTCCGACGGGCGCACGTAGTAGTCCTCCATCCAGGCCTGGTAAATCAGAAAAAGCACGAGCCCGAAAGAGGCCCAAAGCAGAAAGCGCTGGTTATCCATCTCTGCGTGGCTCCGGCACCGGGTCTGCGCCGCCGGGATGCCAGGGATGACAGCGCGCCAGGCGCCGCGCCGCAAGGACAAGGCCGCGCGCCGCGCCGCGGGTCTCTATTGCCTGGATGGTGTAGCTGGAGCAGCTGGGATAGAAACGGCAGCGCTGTCCGAGCATCGGGCTCAGCAGGGCCTGGTAGCCGCGGATCAGCCATATCAGGATTTTGCGCATTTCCTGCTTATGCTCCTAAATAGTTTGTCGAGGCTGGCGCGCATCTGGGCGCTCGTCTTCTTGTCAATGCCGCGCCGCGCCATCACCACAACGTCCACGCTGCTGATGTCCCCGCCCAGCAGCCGAAAGCTTTCCCTTGCGGCCCGCTTCACCCGGTTGCGACAAACGGCCCCGCCCGCGGACTTGACCGAGATTGCCAAACCAAGGCGCGCGTGGTTCTTGTCATTGCAGCGGCCGAGTAAAGTGAAGTTCTGGTCGCTCGCGCGCCTCGCCTCATTAAAGACCGCTCTGAATTGGTTGGCGTTTCGGAGGCGATAGCTGCGGGGAAACCCCGCGGGGCGGCAGCTGTCGTTTTCCGTTTTTACGGGCAGAGCCGCGCCCGGCCTTTGCGCCGGCGCCGGTTCAGAACTGCTCGGCCGCTCTTGGTCGCCATACGGGCCCGAAAGCCGTGGGTCCGGTTGCGACGAAGGTTGCTTGGTTGGTAGGTGCGTTTCATTGTTCAGTCCAGACGTGTCTGACCGGGCACGCGAACCGCTCGCGGCCCCGGAAATGGCCGGCAAGGTTAACGGTCGACCCCCGCAGTGTCAACATTGCGGCGCGGGGTTTTTGCGCTTTCGGGCCTGTGGATAAGTCGCGTCCGCGGGTATACACTGATCCGCTTTCCGCGATTTCCGCGATCTCGAAAAACCAAGGAGAAGGGGTGCAGACATCCCTCTGGAACCAGTGCGTGCGGCAGCTTCAGGGGGAGGTGCCAGAACAGCAGTTTAATACCTGGATCCGACCGCTGCAGGCGGTGGAGGAGCCGGGCGTGCTGCGGCTGCTGGCGCCTAATCGCTTTGTTGTCGACTGGGTGAGAGAGCATTACCTTGCCAGGATTTCTGAGGTTGCCGTGCGCGCGGCAGGCGACACGATGCAAAAAGTCATGCTGGACATGGGGCATAGCCGCCCCGCACCGGTCGCGGTAAGCCATGACGAGCCCGCCCGATCCGGGGTGCGCTCGCCGCTGGTGGGCGCACGGCTTAATTCCGAATATACGTTTAAGAGCTTTGTTGAGGGCAAGAGCAATCAGCTGGCGCGCGCTGCGGCCACCCAGGTTGCGGAGAACCCCGGGACGGCCTACAACCCGCTGTTTATTTACGGGGGTGTCGGGCTTGGCAAAACGCATCTGATGCAGGCCGTTGGCAACGCTATTCGCGCGCGCAACCCCGAGGCGCGCGTTGCCTATGTGCACTCGGAGCGGTTTGTCGGGGACATGGTCCGGGCGCTGCAGCACAACACCATTAATGACTTCAAGCGCACCTATCGTTCCCTGGACGCCCTGTTGATCGACGACATACAGTTTTTCGCGGGCAAGGATCGCTCCCAGGAAGAGTTCTTCCACACCTTCAATGCGCTGCTTGAAGACAATCAGCAGGTGATTCTTACCTGCGACAGGTATCCCAAAGAGGTTAACGGCCTCGAAGAAAGACTTAAGTCGCGGTTTGGCTGGGGGCTGACTGTGTCGGTGGAGCCGCCGGAGCTCGAGACCAGCGTTGCTATCATCATGAGCAAAGCCGCAGCAGCCGGTGTAGCTCTTCCCGAAGAGGTGGCGTTTTTTATTGCGAAGCGAATTCGCTCAAACATTCGTGAGCTTGAGGGCGCTTTGCGGCGCGTTATCGCCAGCGCGCATTTCACAGCAAAGACCATCACCATTGACCTCGCTCGCGAGGCGCTGCGAGATCTTCTGGCACTGCAAGAGAGGCTTGTAACTATCGACAATATTCAGAAAACCGTCGCCGAATACTTTAAAATTCGCGTCGCGGACCTGCTGTCGAAACGCCGCAGCCGATCCATTACGAGACCACGACAGGTTGCTATGTCGCTGGCGAAGGAGCTGACGAACCACAGCCTTCCCGAGATTGGCGATGCCTTTGGTGGCCGGGACCACACAACGGTGTTGCACGCGTGTCGCAAGGTGAAGGAGCTGCGTGGCGCAGATGCGCGCATTCGTGAGGACTATTTAAACCTGTTGAGAACCCTGACCACTTAGTGTGGAAAAGCTGTGAAGTGGCAACGGGCGGGATTTTATGCACAGGTTTTGCCCAGTTTGCGGGCGTTGGTTCTACAGGCTGATACAATATTATTTGTTCATAAATGATTGATTTAATTGGTTATTTGTTCTTAGTACACAGGTAAACCGCCCCTCTTTAATAACTATAAAGAGATATATCCAATATATATAAACAGGTGAAAGCATGAAGTTTAGCGCCCAAAGAGAAACCCTCCTCGAGCCCCTGCAGGCCGTTATCGGGGTCGTGGAAAGACGGCAAACTATGCCAATTCTGGCAAATTTCCTGTTGGCGGTGCGCGGCGGCGAACTGACCGTGACGGCCACCGACCTGGAGGTGGAGCTGGTTGCGGCGGCAGCGGTCGACGGTGCAGAGGACGGAGAGATCACCGTGCCTGGGCGCAAGCTTGTAGACATTTGCCGGGCGCTGCCTGAGAAGGCCGGGGTTACGGTTCGGATTACCGGCGAGCGGGCCGCTATTACATCTGGTCGAAGCCGCTTCACGCTGGCAACGCTTCCTGCCGCTGAATTCCCGACAGTTGATGACATTGGCGTTGACAGCGAGCTGACCCTGAAACAAGCGGAGGCGCGGCGTTTGTTCGAGAAGACGCACTTTTCCATGGCGCAACAGGATGTTCGCTACTACCTTAACGGCCTTTTGTTGGAAGTCGACGGGGAGACGCTCCGTGGTGTGGCGACCGACGGGCACCGTCTTGCTCTTTGCGAAGTTGCGTTGAGCAAGGGACAGGGTTCCAGGCAGGTTATCGTGCCGCGAAAGGGTGTTTTGGAGCTTCAAAGGCTGATCGGCGGCGGGGATAACGTAACTCTTGGCATCGGTGCTAATCACATCCGGGCGCAGGTGGGGGATATCCGGTTTACTTCAAAACTCATCGACGGCAGATTTCCAGAGTACGGCCGTGTCATCCCGGCGGCAGAGGGGCCGGCAATCCACGCAGACCGCCAGGTGCTGAGAGAGGCCCTTCGGCGCGCCGCGATTCTTTCCAACGAGAAGTATCGCGGCATCAGGCTGGAGGTCGCCAAGGAAAAGATGGTGATTCAGGCGCACAACCCCGAGCAGGAAGAGGCCGAAGAAGAGATTGAGGTGACTTACTCGGGGGACGACCTGGAGATTGGTTTCAACGTGAATTACCTCCTCGATGCCCTCGCGGCAGTGGAGAGCGATGAGGTTGAGATCTGGCTCAAAGACTCGAACAGCAGCTGCCTGATCACAGCGCCCGGCGACCAGAGCTGCGAATACGTGGTCATGCCGATGCGCCTGTAGGGCGCCGGCCCGCAGCCGGCCCCGACCGTTTCACGTGAAACACCCCCCGAAGGCGGGCCCCGCCGGGCTCCGAGGCCCGCATGGCCCTTAGCACGCTAAAGATCACAAACTTTCGCTGCATTGAGGCGGCGGCGCTTTCCCTAAGCGAAGACGAGAACTACTTCTTTGGCGACAACGGCGCCGGCAAAACGAGCATTCTCGAGGCCGCCTACTTTCTGGGCCGCGGCCGCTCATTCAGAACCCACCGGCCCGGCCGCCTTGTGCGGGACGGGATGGCGGGCTTCAGCGTCGTGGGCCACGTAAGCTGGTCGGGGCACGACGTGGTTCTTGGTGTCGAGGGCTCGCGGGGGGGCGTCCAGGCGAGGATTGGTGGCGCGCCTGCGGAAAGCCTGTCGGGGCTGGCCGAGCGCCTGGCGGTTCAGGTGATCGACCCCGAGGTACACCGGCTGGTGGAAGAGGGGCCGGGGCGCCGCCGCCGGTTCCTTGATTGGGGCGTGTTCCACGTGAAACCAGGCTTCCTTGGCGCATGGCGCCGCTATCAGCGCGCACTTAAGCAAAGAAACGCCGCGCTGCGCCAGGGGTTGGCCGCCGAGCGGGTCACCGCGTGGGACCCCGAATTAATTGTTGCGGCGCAACAAATCACGGGCCTGCGGGAAGACTACGTCGCTGCGCTTACCCAGGGCGCCGCTCTCGCGGCAGCCGATTTACTGGGCGCCACGGTTTCGCTGGAGTATGAAAGAGGCTGGGCGGGTGACGGCAACCTTACCGACGCGCTCGCAGACAGCCTGGCGCGCGACCGGCGCCACGGCCGCACGCACGCCGGCCCCCACAGGGCGGACCTGAAAATTCGATTCGAAGATAAACCGGCGCGCGATCGCGTCTCACGGGGGCAGCAGAAGCTACTGGCCGCAGCCTTGGTGCTCGCGCAGCTTGATCTGCTTCGAGACGCAACAGGACACCGGGGCGTGCTGCTGCTGGACGACCCCGCGGCAGAGCTCGACGCCGAGTCTCTCAAGCGCCTGATGAACAGGGTGGCCGGCATGGGTGTGCAGCGGCTCATCACGGGCCTTGATGAGCGCGGGCTGGCCCCAACTGCAAGCGCCGCCCGCTTCACGGTGAGCGCGGGCAGGGTGTCCAAGCTGGTATAATGTTTCGGCTGTGCCGCACGCGAAGCGTGATGACACAACCCCAGACAAAAAGGCCTGAATCGCACCCCGCCCCCGGCGCAACGGGACGGCGCAGGGAGGGCCGAAGCCCGCGGCTATTCGCCGCCAAACAGGACCCACGCATGGCCGACGAAAAACAATACGATTCCAGTGACATTAAGGTTCTTAAGGGCCTCGAGGCGGTGCGCAAGCGCCCCGGCATGTACATCGGAGACACCGACGACGGCACGGGCCTGCACCACATGGTGTTCGAGGTTGTCGACAACTCCATCGACGAGGCCCTCGCGGGCTACTGCACCACCATCACGGTAACCGTGCATGTGGACGAGTCGGTGACGGTGAGCGACAACGGCCGCGGCATTCCTGTCGATGTGCACGCCGAGGAGGGGCGGTCGGCCGCCGAAGTCATCATGACCGTGCTGCACGCCGGCGGTAAGTTCGACAACAACTCTTACAAGGTTTCAGGCGGGCTGCACGGCGTCGGTGTGTCGGTGGTTAATGCCCTGTCGGAGCACGTTGTGCTTACCATCCGGCGCGGCGGCAAAACCTACAAACAGGAATACAGGCACGGCGAACCCCAGGGGCCGCTTGAGGCGGTGGGCGAAACCAGCGCCTCGGGCACGACGCTTCGGTTTAAGCCCAGCGCAAACACGTTTACCAACATCGAGTTTCATTACGAGGTGTTGGCAAAGCGCCTGCGGGAGCTTTCATTCCTTAACTCGGGCGTTCGCATTGAGTTGAACGACGAGCGCAACGAAAAAAACGATGTGTTTGAATACGAGGGCGGCATCAAGGCGTTCGTTGAGCATCTCAACAAAAACAAGACGCCCATCCACCCAACCGTCATGCATTTCTCGGTCGAGCGCGACGACATCAATGTTGAGGTGGCGCTTCAGTGGAACGATTCGTGGCAGGAAAACATGTACTGCTATACCAATACGATTCCGCAGCGCGACGGCGGCACGCATCTGGCCGGATTCCGGGGCGCACTGACGCGCACGCTTAAAAACTATATCGACCGCGAGGGTCTCGCGAAAAAAGAAAAGGTCGCGTTCGCCGGTGACGACGCACGCGAAGGGCTTACAGCGGTGCTGTCGGTCAAGGTGCCGGACCCGAAGTTCTCATCGCAAACCAAAGACAAGCTCGTTTCTTCAGAAGTGAAGGGCGTTGTGGAGTCGGCGCTGGCAGAGAAACTCGAAGAGTTCCTGCTGGAATCGCCGCAGGAGGCGCGTGCCATAGTCAGCAAGATGATCGAGGCAGCGCGCGCCCGGGAGGCGGCGCGCAATGCGCGCGAGCTTACGCGACGCAAGGGCGCGCTTGATGTTGCCGGCCTGCCCGGCAAGCTGGCGGACTGCCAGGAAAAAGACCCGGCGCTATCGGAGATATTTATCGTTGAGGGCGATTCTGCCGGCGGTTCCGCCAAGCAGGGCCGCGACCGCCGCACGCAGGCGATACTGCCCCTTAAGGGCAAGATCCTGAATGTAGAAAAGGCCCGCGTCGATAAAATGCTTTCGTCGCAGGAAGTCAGGACCCTTATAACGGCGCTTGGCTGTGGCATCAGCCGCGAGGAGTTTGACCTGGAGCGGCTACGCTACCATCGCATCATCATCATGACTGACGCCGACGTTGATGGCTCGCACATCCGCACGCTGCTGCTCACTTTTTTCTATCGGCAGATGCCGCAGCTCATCGAGCGGGGTCACGTGTATATCGCGCAGCCGCCGCTTTACAAGGTCAAAAAGGGGAAACAGGAGCAATACGTCAAAGATGACATGGAGCTCAACGCGCTGCTGCTTAATTCTGCGGTCGACAAGGCGGCGCTGCACGTGGGCGCGGATGCGCCGGCCATTCAGGGGCCGGCCCTGGAGGGCATGGCGCGCAAGTACATGGAGGTTGAGGCGCTGATCGCGAGATGGTCGCGGCGTTACGACGAGCGCGTTTTGCAGCAGCTTGTTCACATGCCAGAAGTCAGCGCTGATGATCTTGGTGACATCGAAAAGATGCGAGAGTGGGCCAGCGCCCTTGAGGCGCGGCTGGTGGCAGACGTGAATACCAACGGCGCCCCGCGCTACGAAGTGGCGCTCGTGCGGCCGGAGGGCGCAGAAGAAACCTTTGAGCTGCGAGTGCGACGCAAGCACCACGGCGTCAGCACAAACAAGAGCATTCAGCGGGAGTTTTTCGAGTCGGCGGAGTATCGCCGCATCGCAGAGCTGGGGCGCGACCTCCGCGACCTAATCGACGACGGTGCCCACGTAATCCGGGGTGAGCAGCGGATCGATGTGGTGAGTTTCCGTGAGGCGATGGACTGGCTGATGGCCCAGGCGAAAAAAGGCCAGACGATTCAGCGCTACAAAGGACTTGGCGAAATGAACCCCGCCCAACTCTGGGACACGACCATCAACCCTGAGACCCGCCGGCTTATGCAGGTGCGCATCGAAGACGCCATTTCGGCGGACGAAATATTCACGACGCTTATGGGCGATCATGTGGAACCGCGCCGGGAGTTCATCGAGCGCAACGCGCTTTCTGCGAGCAACATCGACATCTGATCGCTAGCCGGGCGCGCGCAGCGGCTGCCCGCGGAGCTGCTCGAGCTGGCCGTCGATCCAGGCTTTTGCATCCCGGTTAATGGCGGCAGGCGCCCGCCCGTAAGTTTCGATCAGCGGCCCGATGAACACTTCGACCGTGCCCGGATATTTCATAAAGCTGCGGCGGGGCCAGAAGTCGCCGGCGTTGTGGGCAACCGGCAGGACCTTTTTGTTTGCTTCACGCGCAAGCACTGCGCCGCTCAGCCCGTAACGCCGCGATTCAGTCGGCGCAACCCGCGTGCCTTCGGGAAAGATCATGACCCAGAGGCCCTCGGCAAGCCTTTCCTTGCCCTGGCGAACCACCTGCTCGAGGGCGGTGCCGCGCGCCTTGCGGTCAATGGCAATGGGTTTCAGCGCGAGCAGGGCCCAGCCAATAAACGGCACCCACATCAGCTCGTGTTTCAGCACCCAGCACTGCTGCGGAAACAGCACCAGCTCCGCGATGGTTTCCCACACGGACTCGTGACGCAGGTAGACAACCGTGTTTTCTTCAGGGACGTTCTCGGCTCCGTGAACGACATAGTCGAGCCCTACGACGTGCTTCAGGAGCCACATAAACTGCTGGCCGTATGAAATAACGACGCGATAGGTGAGCGGGCGCGCAAAAACCGAAAAGAGCATCACTAGAATCGCATGCACGAGCACCGAGGCCGCTGCCAGCAACATGAACAGCGCCGAGCGAAAAAACACCACCGGCTTGCTTCGCGTCACGATGCTGCCTCTTCCGCCAATAGCCGCGCGACGGCTTGCAGATCGTCCGCAACCTCAGCGCCGGGCGGCAGCGCAGCCTCGTGCTCCTGACCGTTGCCGGTGCGCACGAGTATTGCGCGCGCGCCGACGGCGAGCGCGGCCTCGATGTCTCGCAGAGAGTCACCCACAACGACCATTTCGCCGGTGGGCACGCTGTAAATGGTGGCCAGCTGGTTTAACAGGCCCGGCTGGGGTTTGCGGCACGGGCAGCCTGACCCGGGAAGGTGCGGGCAGTAAACAACGCGCCCCAGCTCGCCACCCCCCCGGGTAACGGCCGAGCGCATCTTCGCGTGGATTTCCTCAAGCACGGCCTCGCTGAAATAACCGCGCCCAACGCCCGACTGGTTGGTGGCAACGGCAATGGTCCAGTCAGCCCGGCTCAGCGCGGCGATGGCATCGAGGCTCCCCGGTAGTGGCTGCCAGGCGTCGGGCGTACGGATAAAGTCTTTCGACTCGCGATTAATCACGCCGTCACGATCCAGCACGATGAGTTTCATTTTCAGCCGGGTGACAGCCGAGAGATGTCGGCGGTGTCCGTAAACAGGCGGTGCAAGCTGTCCAGCAGAGCGAGCCGGTTGTTGCGAAGGCGCTGGTCGTCGCACATGACCATTACCTCGTCGAAGAACTGATCTACCGGCGCGCGCAGGGCGGCAAGGGCAGACATCGCGTCGCGATAATCGCCGGCAGCGATGTGTGCCTCAACCAGGGGCGTGACCTCCAGCAGCGCGGCGTGCAAAGCCTTTTCGGCCTCTTCCAGCAAGAGCGCCGGATCAGCCTGTGCGGGCCATTTGGTTTTCGCCTTGCGCAAGATGTTGGCGGTGCGCTTGTTCGCGGCCGCCAGCGCGGCGGCCTCCTTCATCTCCATGAAGTCCCGCACGGCGAGAATGCGACGATGAAAATCGAGCGGTCGTGTGGGGTGTCTTGCGAGGACCGCGTCGAACATCTCGGCAGACACACCCGGCTGGGCGGTGGTGTCGAGGTAGTACGCGCGGAGACGCTCAAGCATGTAATCGACCACCGCCTCCTCAGCGTCGGGCGCTGCGTCTGGCAGGGAAAGCAGGGACAGCGCCTTTGCCACCAGCGGCTTAAGATCCAGGGGCAGCTGGCACTCGATGGCGGTGCGCAACACACCAAGCGCAGAGCGCCGCAACGCAAAGGGGTCGCGAGTACCGGTGGGCGGCTGGCCGATCGCGAAGATGCCGGCGAGGGTGTCGAGGCGGTCTGCTATGGACAGGGCGCGACCGGCCGGTGTCGCCGGCAACCGATCTCCTGCGTGCCGCGGCAGGTACAGCTCTTCTATGGCGGCCGCAACGTCCGCGTCTTCGCCGTCCGCCAGCGCATAGTATTTGCCTACGGTGCCCTGCAGTTCGGGAAACTCGCCGACCATGTTTGTTACAAGGTCGCAACGCGAGAGCGCAGCGGCCCGACGCACAACCTCCGGGTCTGCGCCGCATGCATCGGCGACCGCCCCGGCAAGAATTTCAACCCGCCCGGACTTGTCGGCCAGTGAGCCAAGCTTTTTCTGGAACAGGACAGCGCCAAGCTTTTCCTGGCGCGTCGCCAGGGGCTGCTTCCGGTCTTCGGCAAAAAAGAAGGCCGCGTCGGCGAGGCGGGGCCTGACGACACGCTCGTTGCCTTCGCGAACCTGCGCCGGGCGAACGCTGTCGATGTTTGCCACTGCGACGAACGCAGGCAAAAGTTCGCCGGCAGCGTTTTGCAGCGGGAAATAGCGCTGATGATCCTGCAGCGTCGCCACCAGCACCTCCCTGGGAAGGGCCAGGTACTCCGGGGGGATTGCACCGCTAACGGGCTGCGGCCATTCCACCAGCGCCGTCACTTCGTCCAGCAGCGCGTCATCCATCACGGGGCGGGCGCTATGTTCATTCGCGGCGTCATTGACAAGCGCAAGCACGCGCGCGCGCCTTTGTTCGAAGTCAGCGATGACGCAACCCATTTCCAGCAACGCGCTCTCGTAAACATCTGCACCTGAAAGCGGGTGCGGCCCGGGGCCATGCACGCGATGACCGAAAGTCAGGTTGCCGGCCCGGATGCCATAAATCTCCGCCGGCACCACCTCGTCATCCAGCAACATAACCACCCAGTGCACGGGCCGCACGAAGGCGACGTCCGTCGCGCCCCAGCGCATGCGCCTGGGAATGGGCAGGGCGTCCAGCGCCTGCTGTACTATGCCGGGCAAGAGCGCTTCGGTTGCTGCGCCACGCTCCGTTCCGCGAAAACACAGCCATTCGCCCTTCGGTGTTTTGATGCGATCAAGATCTGCCACGCTCACGCCGTGGGTTGCCGCAAAACCGGACGCGGCTTTTGACGGGCTGCCATCTTTATTAAATGCAATGCCCACCGGCGGCCCGCGGTGCTCGACGTCGCGGTCTTTCTGTCCGGGCTCGAGACCCGAGACGCGCGCCGCAAGTCGCCGGGGTGTTGCAAACGGCCGCATCTGTTTATAGCCAAGCCCCGCATCATTGAGGCCGCGACCGAGGTTTTCTGCAAACGCGTCCATGAGCGATCGCAGCGCCTTTGGCGGCAACTCCTCGGTGCCGATTTCGACCAGGAATTCTCTTGTGTCTGCCATGCGCGGCTAGGCCTTTTCTTTCAATAATGGAAAACCAAGCGCCTCGCGATTGGCGTAGTAGGCGCTGGCGACGGCGCGCGAGAGTTCGCGCACTCTTAAAATGTAGCGCTGTCTCTCCGTTACAGAAATCGCGTTGCGTGCGTCGAGAAGGTTGAATGTGTGCGAGGCGCTTAATACCTGCTCATAGGCGGGTAACGGCAGCCCCGCCTCGACCAGGCTGGCGCTTGCGGCCTCGCAACGGTCAAAGCGTGCGAACAGGTCCTCTACATTGGCCAACTCAAAGTTGTAGCGCGACTGCTCGACCTCGTTCTGGTGAAACACGTCGCCGTAGGTGACCCGCCCCTGCGGCCCTTCTGTCCAAACCAGGTCATAGACGGAGCCCACGTTTTGCAGGTACATCGCGAGGCGCTCCAGGCCGTAGGTTATCTCTCCGGTTACAGGCCGGCAGTCAAGGCCGCCCACCTGCTGAAAGTAGGTGAACTGCGTGACCTCCATTCCATCGAGCCAGACCTCCCAGCCAAGGCCCCAGGCGCCAAGCGTGGGTGACTCCCAGTTGTCTTCCACGAAGCGGATGTCATGCACTGTCCGGTCAACGCCCAGCGCGTCCAGGGACTCGAGATAGAGTGCCTGAATGTCCTCAGGCGAGGGCTTGAGCACCACCTGGAACTGGAAATAATGCTGCAGCCGATTGGGGTTTTCGCCATAGCGGCCGTCCGTGGGCCGCCGGCTGGGCTGAACATAGGCGGCACGCCAGGGCTCAGGGCCGATGGCGCGGAGGAAGGTTGCCGGGTGAAAAGTCCCGGCCCCCATTTCCATATCGTAGGGCTGAAGGATGGCGCAGCCATGGCCCGCCCAGAAGTTTTGCAGGCAGGCCAACAACTCCTGAAAATTGGCCGGCGCGCCGTTGTTGCTTTTATTTGTCATGAAAGTGAAGCTATTTGTTCCTAAAATGGCGCCTCGGCGCCGTGTGTGCCGCCACCAGCGCAGGGCAAAATAATTCTACCCAGGCCCTTTGCACCACAACGGGGCGATGGTATCCTTCTCGCCCCACAATGGTGCACGCCCTGTTTTGTCGACTCCCCGGCTAAGGCGCCGACGGCAGGCGGCCATTCTGCCTAAGAGATGCGCATCATGCACTACTTGAATAACCACAGGGACCCGCTTTTAGCCTCCCAATCAAACTGACCCCCGAAATATCAGGAGACAACGATGAAACCGTCTGACGTTCTTAGTTTAATCAAAGAGAAAGAAGTGGCCTTTGTAGATCTGCGCTTTACCGATACGCGCGGTAAGGAGCAGCACGTTACGGTTCCGGGGTTCGTTGTCGACGATGATTTTTTTGAAAACGGCAAGATGTTTGATGGCTCGTCTATCTCTGGATGGAAGGGCATTAACGAGTCCGACATGATCCTGATGCCGGAAGCAGAGAGCGCGGTCCTCGATGTGTTCACCGAAGACACGACGCTCGTTGTTCGCTGCGACGTGATCGAGCCGACCACCATGCAGGGCTACGCGCGGGATCCGCGCTCCATCGCCAAGCGCGCCGAAGAATACCTGGCGTCCACCGGCATCGCAGACCAGGCGTTCTTCGGGCCGGAAAACGAATTTTTCGTTTTTGACGATGTGCGCTGGGGCAGCGACATGAGCGGTTCGTTTTACAAAATCGATTCCTCGGAAGCAGGCTGGAACTCTGAAAAGGCCTATGAAGACGGCAACTTCGGGCACCGGCCCGGCGTGAAGGGCGGCTATTTTCCTGTGCCGCCGGTGGACTCGCTGCATGACCTGCGTTCTGCCATGTGTATCGCGCTTACCGAAATGGGGCTGACCACGGAAGTCCATCACCACGAAGTCGCGACCGCCGGCCAGTGCGAGATCGGCGTTGGCTATAGTTCCCTGGTGCGCAAGGCGGACGAGGTGCAGACGCTCAAGTACGTTGTGATGAACGTGGCGCATGGCTACGGTAAATCGGCGACGTTTATGCCGAAGCCCCTTGTCGGAGATAACGGCAACGGCATGCACGTTCACCAGTCGCTGGCCAAGGATGGCGTCAACCTGTTCACGGGCGACAGCTACGGCGGCCTGTCTGAAACGGCACTGTATTACATTGGCGGCATCGTCAAGCACGCGCGGGCGCTTAACGCGTTTACCAACTCGAGCACCAACAGCTACAAGAGGCTGGTTCCCGGCTTCGAAGCCCCCGTCAAACTGGCGTATTCAGCTCGCAACCGCTCTGCGTCAATTCGCATCCCATTCATCGCCAACCCGAAGGCGCGGCGCATCGAAGTACGTTTTCCGGATTCAACCTGTAATCCGTATTTCGCGTTTACTGCGCTGCTCATGGCAGGCCTCGATGGCATCCGCAACAAGATTCATCCCGGCGACCCCCTGGATAAGGACCTTTATGATCTGCCGGCCGAGGAGTCGCGGGACATTCCGGAGGTTTGCTACTCGCTGGAAGAGGCGCTGGACGCCCTTGATCAGGACCGGGAGTTCCTGAAGGCGGGCGGCGTATTCACCGACGATGCCATCGACGCCTTCATCGGGCTCAAGATGGAAGATGTGACGCGTCTGCGTATGACGACCCACCCGGTCGAGTTCGACATGTACTACAGCCTCTGAAAAACAGCGCCCCATAGCCGGGGCCCGGCGGAATTGCCGGGCCTCGGCGAGGTCAAAGGGTTTTGTGAGATGTCGACACACAAGCTATGCTTCGGCTATGAATCACATAGCCACCAAGAGCGTCGTATTATTGTTAAGTTGCCTGGCGCTGCCGGCACTGGCGGCGACCTATCGCTGGGTGGACGAAAATGGCGTGGTTCATTATTCCGACAGGCCGCGGGAGAACGCCGAGCTGGTGGAAGTGCCTACAGCTCAGACCTACACGCCGAGCGCGCGGCCCGGGGCGCGGGCGGCAGGGCAATCTGCAGCCACCCCTGCTGGCACCCGTGGGCCAGCGCAGGAGCAGGCCGCGTACCAGAGCCTGCGAGTCGTGCGGCCAGCGCCCCAGGAAACCTATCGAAACATTGGCGGCGAGCTCGCCGTTTCGCTAAGCCTGAGTCCCGCGCTGAAGCCGGGCCATCGCCTGCGGGTTCTGTACGATGGTCAACCGTGGCCCAGTTGGCCGGAGCGGCTTCTGAGTTACACGCTGTCCGGGGTCTATCGCGGTGAGCACAACATCAAGGCAGAGGTTGTGGGCGCCGACGGCAAGGTTGTCGCGAGCAGCGACACCGTCACCTTCTTCGTGCACCAGACCAGCGTCAATAACCGCGCACGCAATTAACACCCCTTCGCGAAGCAGCTTCGCAGCGCGACCAATCTTTCGTTCTTCCACATGTTGAGCCGGGTTCCGGATATTCCTGAGCTTGCCGGAAATAGCCAGGCTGTTAAGCGAATTCGGGAGAACTTCGAGCAGCTTGCGGCTGACCGCAGCGCGTTACTGCTTTCTGGTGAGCGGGGGACCGGCAAAGAAGAAATTGCGCGCGCGCTTCATCGGCACGTTGGCGGCACGCTGCGAACCTTCGTTGTTGCTGACGTTAGTGAATCACCACCCGCCGAAACGGAAGCGCTGTTGTTCGGTGATGTCGCGGCGTTCTCTCGCGCCACGGCCGGTACCGTGTATATCGACGAGGTGGGCACGCTTATTCCCACGCTGCAGTCCAGGCTGCTGCGGGTTCTGCAGGAGAAAGAGTATTATCCGCCGGGCGTTGACAGGCCCGTGAAGACGGGCGCCCGCGTGGTTGCCGCCAGCACGCAGGATTTGCGCGCCCGATCGAAGGCCGGGCTTTTTAACGCTGGCTTACTCGAGGAACTTTCGAGGCAGTCGTTTGTGTTGCCCGCGCTGCGCAGCCGGCGCGAAGATCTGCCGGTACTGATACAGCACTATCTTACGCTTGAAGCCAGTGAGCTGAGCACCATGTCAAAGAGCATGAGTGCGGCGGCGATTGAAAAGCTCGCAACGCTGGACTGGCCGGGCAACCTGCCTCAGCTTGAAAGTGTCTGTCGTCGAACCACGGCGTTCACCGATCATCGCGTCATTGACGTTGATGACCTGCCCGACGAGCTTTGGCATAAACCTCGCAAGCGCGATGACGAGTGGTCGAGCCTGCTGGCAAAGTGGGCAAGCGCCGCGCTCGAACAGGGAGAGTCAGGGCTGTTGAGCGCGGTAGTGCCACAGGTCGAGAAGATTCTGATACTGGCGGCGCTTGAGCAAACGGGCGGTCAAAAACAGGAAGCGGCGCGCCTGCTGGGCTGGGGGCGCAATACGCTGACCAGGAAAATCAAAGATCTGGGCGTCGAGGCCCACAGGTCACGGCAAGACTAGCCGGCGCCGCAGGTTTCGACGGCAACATCTCCCTGGTGCAGGCTTCCGACCAGCGCGCCGACGTCGGGCAGTTTGTGTCGATCGAGATATGCCCGGATACCCTCGTTTATCTTGCTGCAAATCAGCGGATCGTAAAAAAGCGCGGTGCCGATGCCGACCGCATGGGCACCGGCAATGATGAATTCCAGCGCATCCTGGGGCGTGTGTATCCCGCCCTGGCCAATGATCGGTACGCCGTGCGCGCGCGCCACCTTGTAAACCTGGTGCACTTTAAGAAGCGCAATAGGCTTGATGGCCGGGCCGGACAACCCGCCCTGGAAGTTGCCGATCACGGGCTCGCGCTTTTCCACGTCGATCGCCATACCCATGAGCGTATTGATCACCGCAAAAGCGTCGGTGCCCGCCTCGATACACAGCCGGGCGTTGTGCGCGATGTCGGTCTGGTTGGGTGACAGCTTGGTGATCAGCGGCTTGTCGGTTGCGGCGCGGCAGGCAGCGACGACGCGTGCTGACATGTCCGGATCGTTGCCGAATGCAACGCCGCCTTCCTTGACGTTGGGGCAGGAGATGTTGATTTCCATCGCATCGATGGGTGAATCATGAAACCGGCGCGTGACCTCTGCGTACTCTTCGATGGTAGAGCCGCACACGTTGGCGATGAATCTTGTTTCGCTGAAATCGAGCGTTGGCAGGATAGCGTCAACCACGTGCGCCGCCCCCGGGTTCTGCAGACCAATGGCATTCAGCATGCCCATGGGCGTTTCGTAAATGCGGTGCGGGGGGTTGCCGAGGCGTGGCGCAGCCGTGGTGCCCTTGAGGCAGACCGCACCCACCTCGCGGTTGGTAAAGCCGGCAACCCGTGTGTACTCTTCACCGAAACCCACGCATCCCGAAAGCAGAACAATCGGCGAAGCAAAATGCATGCCGCAAAACTTGCTGGCCAGCGTATCGCCGGTGGAACTGGTGGCTACGTCAGGCATTGGCTTCCGAAACAGGTAGATCAGGGCCGCGAACGGACATGTATCACATCATTCTATACGAGCCGGAGATTCCGCCAAACACCGGCAATGTGATTCGCCTGTGTGCCAACACCGGCTGCACCTTGCATCTTGTCGAGCCCCTCGGCTTTGAACTCGATGACAAGCGGCTGCGTCGCGCCGGCCTTGATTATCGAGAGTTCGCCAGCGTGCAACCCCACCAGGATCTCGCCGCCGCCGTTACGGCAGCCGGCACCGGGCGGGTCTTCGCAGTGTCCACGCGCGGTGACACACCGTACGATCGGCCGCGCTATAAAAGCGGCGACATCTTTCTTTTCGGGCCGGAAACGCGCGGCCTGCCGCAGGCCGCACTCGATGCGCAGCCCGCTGCCCGGCGAATAAGGATTCCCATGCGGCCCGAAAGCCGCAGCCTGAACCTCTCGAACGCCGTGGCGGTGGTGGTTTACGAGGCGTGGCGCCAGGCTGGGTTCTTATGAGGCCGCGGCCTTGAGCGGCTGGCGCTGCCAGTAGGTGAGCGACCGCCAAAGCCACTCGACGGGTCCAAATCGAAACCGCGCAAGCCAGGCCTGGCTCCAAATCAACTGTGCGGCCCAGATACTGAGAATCACCGACCATAAACCGAAGCGGCTCACCTGGCTGAACAGGCCGAAACCATAGCCATAGAAAATCGTCACGCCAATGAGTGACTGCAGCAGGTAGTTGCTCAAAGCTGTACGTCCCACGGCGGCGAGACGAGAGCGAAGCCCTGCTGCGATGTCGGCCTGGCAGGCGCGCATGATGATGCCCACATAGGCCATGCTTACCAGGATGCTGGCGCAGTAGTTATAAATGAAGTCAGCCTTGAAGCGGGCAATGAAATCGAAGTTATGTGCTGACAACTGCCAGGCCCCAAAGCCAACGATGGGCAGGCCAATACCGAGGCCAACGAGAACCCAGCGGCGATAATAAGACGGCGTGCGCTGCGCGCTGAAAACGCCCGACTTCATGGCGGCCATGCCGAGCAGCATCAGGCCCATGGCGCGCCAGAAAAGCTCGAAAGGAATTGCCTGGGTGTGCATCATTACGGCCTCATGGGCGTTGGCAGCCAGCACCCCTGATGCCTCACCACGAAACGCATCGATGGAGGTCTGCAGTTCCTCAGCGTCCGGATCAAAGGTGGCGCGTAGCTCTTGCCACTGCTTAACGAGGCCGGCACGACGCGGCGTCATCTCCTCCCCGGCAGCCACCTTGGCTTCAATTTCTGCAGCGACGTTGCGCAGCTGCGACTGGGCGAAACCGCCACCCGCGGACAATAGCGCCCCGATCAGGAGAAAAACGGCGCCGCTGATGAGCAGCGCGCGCGGCGATCGACGCCGGAAAAAAAACAAAACCAGGCCGCAAAGCGCGTAGGTAACAAGAATGTCACCGTGCCAGACCAGGTAGGAATGCAGAAGACCAAGGAGCAGCAGCCAAAGAATGCGTCGGTAATAAACACCGGCGAAGGGGCGACCAGCGGCTTCGGCGCGCTGCCACATGACTATCAGCCCTGCCCCGAACAGCATGGAAAAAATATTCATCATCTTCAGATCGAAGAACAGGTGCGCAAACAGCCAGGTGCTGAAATCAAGTGCGGAACCGTCGCCCATGACTGCGGGGCTGAAGTAGGCTGCCATCGGCGTCGCCATGCCGTTGATGTTCATTACCAGAATGCCAAGCAGAGCGAAGCCCCGCAGGACATCGATGGCCTCAATGCGCTCGCCGCTGTGCAGCGGGCCAGGCGCTTCATTAAGCGGTGTTTGGGCGTCGGTGGTCATCAAGGAGGGCTCGCCGCGCCTGGCGTGCACGATTCCTAGTTGCCGGGGCGCGCGTCCCGCACCAGCGTGCGCGTCATCCGCTCGGTGGTGATGAACCCCCACGACCAGTCTGCATCGAAATCTGCCAGCGGATTCATGCCGACGATATCGTCTTCGTTTTTGCCCTCGGCAACCAGCGCACGCACACGATCCCTGGCCGTCATCATCATATCGCGCGCTGACTCAAGATCCGCTTTGGCAGCCGCCGGGCCGTGGCCTGGAATAATCCGCGTTTTGCTACCCGCCATTGCCAGAATTTTATCGAGCGCCGCGATGTAACCATCTACACTTCCGCCGGAATCGAGGTCGATATATGGAAACAGTCCGTTAAAGAAGACATCGCCGCAGTGGATGACGTCCGCGTCGGCAAAAAAAATGATGGCGTCACCATCGGTGTGCGCCTGCATGACGTGAATGACCTCTGCCCGGTGACCATTCAGGTGCAGCGTTACGCCATCCGAAAAAGTGATCTCGGGGAGCATATGCTTGCTTGCCGGTTCTTTGCCGTTTGCGCCGGTGACGCCGTCTCTGACCAGTCGCTCCCGTATGTTGTCATGGGCAATAATGGTTGCGCCCTGCATGCTCATGCCGGCGTTGTTACCGATGTGATCGCCGTGTACATGGGTGTTGATGACAAAGTTAACCGGCGCGCCGGCGTGTGCCTCAATGGCCTCAAGCATGATTTTCAGGTATGGCTGCATGCCGTCGTCGATCAGCACGACGCCGTCCTCGCCACTCCACAGCCCGAGGTTGCCGCCGGCGAAGCCGCCGACGCCTTCGAGCATCACAATGCCGGGTGCCATTTCGGTGGCCTTGTAGCTGATCTTCTCTTGCTGGGCGCTGGCCACAGACATGAACAGAGCCAGTGCGAGCAGTGCAGGTTTTTTCATTGTGTTCCTCCGTTTCGAGACGCAATCTTAACCCGGCGACAAAAAGAGGCGCGCTGGCGAATGGGCCGCGGCCGTATATCACCCGGTCAGGCTAGTCGTGTTCGCCGCGCAGCTGCCGGCCCATCAGGTTTTGCACGGCTTCGGCCGGCTTCAGGCCTTCGTAAAGAACCCTGTAGACCTGCTCGGTGATAGGCATTTCTACGCCGAGCTTGTGCGCCAGCTGCCAGACGGCTCGCGCGGCCTGCACGCCTTCTACAACCTGCTGGATTTCTGTTTCCGCCTCGGCCACCGTTTTGCCCGCCGCCAGGGCGAGACCCATGCGCCGGTTGCGCGACTGATCGTCGGTGCAGGTCAATATCAGGTCACCCATGCCGGCAAGCCCCATGAAGGTCTCGGGCCGTGCACCAAGGGCGAGGCCAAGACGGGTCATTTCCGATAGCCCGCGCGTGATGAGGGCCACTCGGGTGTTGGCGCCGTAGCCGAGGCCGTCAGAAATGCCTGCGCCGATGGCGAGAACGTTTTTCACAGCGCCTCCAACCTCGACGCCGGTAATGTCGGATGACGTGTAAGCACGGAAGCCGTGATCGGAAATGCTCTCGGCGAGGTCGCGCGCGAATTCCTCGTTTTCCGAAGCCACCGTCATCGCGGTAGGCAGGCCTGCGCCAACCTCCCTGGCAAAGGTAGGCCCGGACAGGACGGCGGTCGGCAGTGTCGCACCGAGGACATCCGCCGCCACCTGGTGGGGAAGCCGCCCGGTGTCCATTTCGAAGCCCTTTGTCGCCCAGCACAGCCGGGCATCGGCGGCCAGGTGCGGACGTAATGCCACCAGCGTTTCATGGAATGCGTGGCTCGGCACGCACACGAGGATATCTCCGGCCTGTTTCACCGCGTCCCCAAGATCGGGTACGACCTCAAGCGAATCGGGAAACCCGGCACCCGGCAGGTAGCGTCGATTGCAGCGATCCCCGGCGAGCATTTCCAGCTGGCGCGCGTCGCGACCCCACAGCAGAGTCCTTCGCCCGGCTCGTGCGAACTGTATAGCCAGTGCGGTGCCCCAGGAGCCGGCACCGATTACGGCGAGCGCTTTTTGCGAGCTACTGATCACCCTGACGGGGAGTCGGTTGTATGGAAATCAGGCCTGCTTGGCAGCAGCCTGCTGCAAATGCTGCTGATACATCGCTTCAAAGTTAAGAGGCTGCACAACCAGCTGTGGGAAGCCGCCCCTCGACACCATCGAGCCGATCGCCTCGCGCGCATAGGGATAAAGAACGGAAGGGCAGTATGAGCCCAGCATGCGCTTGAAGTCTTCTTCCTCAAAACCGGCTATTTCAAACGCGCCGGCCTGTTCCACCTCGGCCAGCAATGCTGTCTTTTCGTCGTGCTTCGCCTCAACCGAAACGTGCAGGGAAACCTCCCAGTGGTTCGCGCCGATTTTTTCGAGAGCACGCTGCTCGGTCTTAATGTTCAGCGTAATCTTCGGCTCCCATGCGCCGCTGAAAATGTCAGGGCTGTTCGGCGCCTCGAAAGAAGCATCCTTAACGTACACCCGATGTATGGCAACGGTGCGCCCCGCGTCCTGGTTGTTCTGTTCTGTATCAGCCATCGTTCTTTCCTGTCTTTAAAGTCAAAAATAATTCCGTCTGCTGCATGCCCGGCGACATGATTGCCGTCATGCAGCGGTCGACTCGTCTCCGGATTCCAGCAGATCATCCAGCTCACCGGAACGGTGCAGCGCATATAAATCATCGAAGCCGCCGACGTGTCGCTCGCCGACCCAGATTTGCGGGACCGTGAGGCGTCCGGAGCGCTCGACCATCTCCATGCGCTTTTCCGGGTCGTGATCAACATGAATCTCGTTCCACGAGGCGCCTTTGCTTTGCAGCAGCGTCTTGGCGCGTTGGCAAAACCCGCAGTACCCCGCCGTATACATTTCAATTTTTGGTGCTGCCATTCTCACACTCGTTCCTGTTTTATTTCTTTTTCTTAAGCGGCAGATTTTCCTGCTGCCAGGCGCGGATTCCGCCGCGAAGATTAAAAAGTTTTTCGAAGCCCTGCTTTTTCAAAACAGCAGCAGCGCGCTGGCTTGATGCGCCCGTGTCGCAGCAGAGAATCAGAGGCTCGGCCTTATTCAAGGACCCGGCCTTCGCCGCCAGCTCATCGGCGGGGATGTTCCGGGCTCCGAGTATATGCCCTGCGTGAAACGCCTCATTTCCGCGCAGATCAAGCAGCTGCCCGCCGGCATTCATCATTTTCACGGTTTCGGCCACGCTGAGCTGATCGCCCCCCGAGCGCTTAAGCTCGGTGACAATGATGACGACGAGCAGGGCAAGCGCGGCACCAATCAGCACCGGGTGGTTACCGGCAAACTCTAAAACCTGCTGCATTCCCTCTGCATTCCCCTGTGACCCGGCCCTGCTCAAAACACGCCATTATAGCAAAGCATCGGGGCGCAACGCCGCCTGCCCGGCGACTCAAGCCTTGTCTGGGCCGCCAAACTCTCTAAACTTGCTGCTTTTGCACGCCGGCGGCGGCCGGGAAGGAAGACCAATATGGCGAGCAGGCCGAGGCCCGTTGTCCTGACAGTTCTGGATGGCTGGGGATACAGTGAGAAGAAGGAGGGCAACGCAATCCTCGCCGCACGCACACCGAACTGGGACCGGCTCTGGAACCAGTACGCGCACGGGCTGGTGAACACCTCTGGCATTGTCGTGGGCCTGCCGAGCGGCCAGATGGGAAACTCCGAGGTCGGTCACCTGAATCTGGGCGCAGGCCGCGTGGTTTTCCAGGATTACACGCGGGTTACCGAGGCGATCGCCGACGGCAGCTTCGAGAAAAACCCGGCGATGCTGGCAGCCATCGAGAAAACGCAGGCAAGCGGCGGCGCGGTGCACGTGATGGGGCTACTTTCGCCAGGCGGTGTGCACAGCCACGAGGAACACATCCACGCCCTCATTCAAATGCTTGCCCACAACGGCGTAAACAAGGTCTTCGTGCATGCCATGCTGGACGGCAGGGACATGCCGCCGAGGAGTGCCGGGCCGTCTTTGAAGCTGATGGAAAAAGTGTGCGCGGATGCCGGCGCAGGCAGAATCGCGAGCCTGTGTGGTCGGTACTATGCGATGGATCGCGACAAGCGCTGGGATCGTGTTAAGAAAGCGTGGGACATGTATGTGCATGGGACGGCGCATACCGCCGACAGCGCGGCCGCCGGCCTGGCGCAAGCCTATGACCGGGATGAATCTGATGAGTTTGTGCAGCCCACCCTGATTGCGGATGAGGGGGGCGACTTTGCAACCGTCACAGATGGTGATGCCATCATATTCATGAACTACCGGGCCGATCGCGCCAGGGAACTGAGCCACGCATTTGTCGATGAGAAATTTGACGGCTTTGAGCGCGGCCAGCGGCCTGCCCTGGTGGACTTCGTGAGCCTCACCCAATACGAAAAAGGGCTCGCAACCAGCCCGGCCTTTCCGCCCGTGTCGCTCAGCAACACACTTGGCGCCTACGCAGCATCGCTGGGGCTCAGGCAGCTACGTATTGCCGAAACAGAAAAGTATGCGCACGTGACGTTCTTTTTCAACGGCGGCGAAGAAGCTGCGTCGCCGGGAGAGGACCGCATTCTGGTTCAGTCTCCCAAGGTGGCAACCTATGACCTGCAGCCCGAGATGAGCGCCCCGGAAATGACCGACAAGATGGTTGAGGCGATCCGGAGCGGCAAGTACGACCTGATAATAAGCAACTATGCGAACGCAGACATGGTGGGCCACAGTGGTAATTTTGATGCCGCTGTCAAAGCTATAGAGGCGCTGGACGACTGCATAGGCAGAGTTGCGGATACGCTGGTCGAGGTGGGCGGCGAGCTGTTGGTCACCGCCGACCATGGCAATGCCGAGCAAATGAGCGACGCCCAGACCGGGCAGGCGCACACTGCCCACACGACAAACCCGGTCCCGCTTCTTTACGTCGGGCGCAAGGCCCGCGTGGCCGACGACGGGGCCCTGGCGGATATCGCGCCTACGCTGCTCGGATTGATGGGGCTCGATCAGCCCGAAGAGATGACGGGCCGGCCGCTGATTACCCTGGAGGACTGAATGCGCAGCGCGCGTTCGTGAAAGTGAGAATCTTTGCGCTCACGCTGGCAGCCACAGCGCTGTTTGCCGCCGCGCTCCCCGCTGCCGACGCGGCAGTCGAGCCAGGTGATGTCAGGGCGCGCGAGGCAGAGCTTGAGGAACTGCGCGGCGCGCTGAAGGCGTTGCGCGATGATCTGCAAACCGACCTCCGAAAACGCGATGAACAGGCTGCAAGCCTGCGCGACGCAGAAAAACGCGAGGCGGCTGCAGCAAAGCGCCTGCAGGGCATCCGGTCCGAACAGAAGTCGAATGAGGCGCAGCGGCGCAAGCTGCAGGGCGAGCGGCGCAAGAGAGAGGGCGAGCTGGCAGAAGAGCGTGACGCGCTGGCGGAACAGCTGCGCGCCGCATACATTAACGGCCGCGGCGAGCGGCTCAAGCTGCTCTTGAATCAGCAGGATCCGGCAAAGCTGGGTCGGCAAATGGTCTATTACGACTATCTGAACCGGGCGCGCAACGAGCGCATACAAACCGTGATTGCACACCTGGCCGAGATAATCAGGCTGGACCAGGAGCTGGCAAAGATAGCTGCCCGGCTGGCGGAACTCGCAGCCGACGCGAAGACCGAAGTCGCCGAACAGGCCGAGGCGCGCATTGAACGTGCGGCCGTTCTTGCCAGCATCCGCGCAAGGATCAGCAAACGCGGCGACCAGATAACCCGGCTTGAGTCCGAAGAGCGGGCGCTGGGCAACCTGATCAGGGACCTGCAGTCGGTGATGAGAGATTTCCCGGTACAGGGCGAGCAGCCATTCACTGCTATGCGCGGCAAACTTGGTTGGCCAGTGAACGGTCGACTCGGCAACGACTACGGGCAGCAGCGCGCGGGCGGAAACATCCGCTGGAACGGGGTGGTCGTTGAGGCAGACAGGGGCGCGCCGGTTCGAGCGGTGGCGCGAGGACGGGTCAGTTACGCTGACTGGCTGCCCGGCCTTGGCCTGCTGGTTATCCTCGACCACGGCGGCGGCTATATGTCTCTCTATGGCCACAATGACACCATCAACCGGGATGTTGGCGAGTGGGTGCAGCCCGGCGACATCATCGCGACGGTAGGAGAGAGCGGTGGCCGGCGCTCGCCAGCGCTATATTTCGAGATTCGCAACGGGGCGCGCCCCGAGAACCCGCATCGGTGGTTCGGTAAGGCCTTGAAACCAAGGTAAAGACGGGCCTCGTCGGCAGAATCCACGCCGCCTGCTGTGCTATCGTCCAAGATCGTCTTTTGGCTGGTTTACATGCAATGAGTCTCCAGGTTCGCGGCGTTCTGGTTGTGGTTATCGGCGTGCTGCTGGGCATCGCCCTGTCGGTCAGTCACGCTGTGCTGGCAGACAAAGAAGAAGTGGAAGCCACGGTAACCTCAACGCTGCCCTGGGAAGACGCACGACTGCTTGCCGAGGTGCTTGAGCGCGTGAAGCGGGATTATGTCGATGACGTCGACGACCGCGTACTCATCGAGGGCGCAATCCGCGGCATGATCGCCAGCCTCGATCCTTATTCCTCTTTTCTGGATCCCGGGCAGTTTGAAGATATCCAGGTGACCACGCGCGGCAGCTACAGCGGCGTCGGTATCGAGGTAAGCACCCGCAACGGCCTGCTGGAAATTATCGCCCCCATGGACGATACGCCGGCAACAGCGGCCGGGCTTTTACCCGGCGACGTCATCACGACTATCGATGGCGAGGTCGTCGACGAAGGGAATCTTGCCGACATGATCGGACGCCTGCGGGGCGAGGCGGGAACTTCGATCACCCTCGGAATTGATCGCGCCGGCAGCGACGAGACCACGGAATACCTCATTACCCGTGCGCGAATAATGGTGAGCAGCGTTCGCTCGCGCCTGCTCGAGCCGGACTACGCTTACGTTCGGATTGCGGTGTTCAGTGAAAGCACCGGCAAAGATCTCAACCGTGCCGTGCGGCGGCTTCGTCGTACCAATGGCGGGGCCCTCAAGGGCGTCGTGCTGGACTTGCGTAACAACCCGGGCGGTGTGCTCGACTCGGCGGCTGACGTGGCGGACGCGTTTCTTGATGATGGGCTGATTGTAAGCGGTGACGGGCGCGTCGACGACGCGAGGTTCACTATGCGAGCGTCGCCCGGCGACGTATCGGATGGCGCCGCGATGGTTGTTCTTGTTAACGCGGGTTCTGCGTCAGCGTCCGAAATCGTGGCGGGTGCGCTGCGCGATCACGGGCGCGCCACCATCGTCGGCAATACCACTTTCGGCAAGGGCTCAGTCCAGACCGTCATGCCGCTCTCCGACGGGCGCGCGCTCAAGCTCACGACTTCGAAGTACTACACGCCTTCCGGCGAGTCCATTCATGAATCGGGTATTTCTCCGGACATAGAACTGGATGCGGCGACGAACAATTCTGCGGTGCGCGAAGTGGGGCTCGAAGAGGCTATTGCCGTTCTCAAAGGCGAATATTCGACGACGCTGGGCAAGTCAGCGGAGGACGGGGTGGACGACGAGGACATGCGCTGATGACGCGCTGCCTCGCTATGGCCCTGGCGGCATTGCTGATGGTGCCGTGGGTAGCCGCTGCGCAGACTGCAGAGACGCCCGTAATCAGTATTATCGTGGATGACCTGGGTTACCAGCACGAAGGTGGCCAGCGGGTCGTTGCGCTCCCGGGGCCCGTGGCCTGCTCCGTCTTACCTCATACGCCTTACGCCCAGCGGGTAGCGGTAGCGGCACACCGCTCCGGCAAAGAAGTACTGCTGCACCTGCCAATGCAGGCGATGAACGACAAGGACCCCGGCTTCGGCGCCCTGACCATTGATACCGGTGAGCGCGAGCTGCGGCGTCTGCTGTACGCCAATCTTGACGCGGTGCCACACGTAGTGGGCGTCAACAATCACATGGGTAGTCTGCTCACGCGGCACCCCGGTCACATGGCGTGGCTGATGCAGAGTCTCAGGCAAGACCCGCGCGAGCTGTTTTTTATCGACAGCGTGACATCGCCGCAAAGCGTTGCTTACAGGCTCGCGCGCGAAAATGACGTACCGTCGGCGAGGCGCGACCTGTTTCTTGACCGCGATCCTGATCCGCAAGCGATTGCTGCGCAGTTTGATCGTCTCATCGCCCTGGCCCTCGCGCGCGGTTCGGCGGTGGCAATCGGACATCCGTATCCGGGGACTCTCGATGTTCTGGAGCGCGAGCTGCCGCGACTGGAGGCGCGCGGCGTGCGGCTTGTCAGTGTGGCAGAATTCATTCGTCGTAACGCAACGGAGAGTTCTCCATGGCACGTGTCCTTGTCCCCCTCGCCGAGGGGTTCGAAGAACTAGAAGCCGTAACTATCATCGACCTGCTGCGCAGGGCGGACATAGAGGTGGTGGTCGCGGGCCTTCATGACGGGCCGGTGTGTGGTGCTCATGGCATCACGATTGAGCCGGACTCCAGCCTCGCCGAAGCGCTGACCGGCGAATTCGACATGCTGGCTCTTCCGGGCGGCCTGCCCGGGTCAGACCATCTCGCCGCGGACGAGCGTATTCGCGAGCTTTTACAGGAAATGGCCAACAGCGGACGCTTTACTGCCGCCATCTGTGCGGCGCCGCGCGCGTTGGCCGCGGCCGGCATTTTGAAGGGCCGGCGAGCAACCAGTTTTCCGGGCGCACTCAGCGCCGGGTTCATGAGCGAACTCAGCTATGAGGACTCTGCCGTTGTCACCGATGGTAAAGTAATCACCTCGCGCGGGCCCGGAACGGCCATGGATTTCGCCCTGGCCCTTGTCGGGGCGCTGAAGGGCGAGGACACACGAAATGAAGTTGAGCGGCGCCTGCAGCGACAGGCGGCCTGATTCGAGGAGTAGCAATGAGCGAAGATCAAGCCAGGCACAATATTTACGTCGCCGTGGTCGGTGAAGTGCCGCCGGTATGGCGACCCGTGGAAGCGCTGCAGGTCAGCGCCGACACTTATGAGATAGTCTCGGTCAACGCCAACCCGGAAGGCCAGCAGTGGCAATTTGAAACCGGCGCGAAGGTGCGCGTTCGGGAACATACTTTCATGGATGACAGCAAGGGCCTGGTTGCCGAGGAAAAGGCCTGAGGCCGAACGGCGCGCGAGGAGATAACAATGACTGATCTGAATAAACAATTCTCTGAGGCGGCAGCAGCTGCCAAGAGCCTGCCGGAAAAACCCGACAACGACACGTTGCTGAAGCTCTACGCGTTTTACAAGCAAGGTAGCGACGGTGATGTGCACGGCGATGCGCCGGGCTTCATGGACTTCGTCGGCCGCGCCAAATACGAGGCCTGGAAAGAAATCGAGGGCATGGACAAGGCGAAGGCACAGCAGAGCTACATTGATCTCGTCAGCAAGCTCAAAAAGCGCATGTCCTGATCTCGTCCGGCAGCGCCTGCCGCAGGAACCTTGTTTATGATTGAAGCCGGGCGGCTGCGGCGCATTCTCGGTCTGGCTCTGCCCATTGTGGGCGGCATGGTGTCACAGAATGTGCTCAACCTCGTCGACACAGCGATGGTGGGCACCCTTGGCGATGCCGCGCTGGCGGCCACGGGGCTGGGTGGTTTTGCGCTGTTCATGTGCATGGCCCTCATCCTCGGGATTTCCACGGGCGTGCAGGCCACAGCCGCGCGCCGCAAGGGCGAAGGGCGGCACAGCGAGACCGCGGTTGTGCTCAACGGCGCCCTGGTGCTGGTGCTGCTTGTGGCGCCGCTTATAACCGCGCTGCTTTATCAGGCAGTGCCGGTATTTTATCCCTGGCTCAACAGCGACCCCGACGTTATTCGCCAGGGCGTTCCCTACCTGCAGGTACGCCTGCTTGCTATTGTCTTTGTCGGCATCAACTTCGCGTTTCGCGGTTACTGGAACGCCGTTGACCTGTCGCGCCTGTATATGGGCACCCTGGTGGTTATGCATGCCAGCAATATTTTTCTCAACTACGTTTTCATATTCGGCAATTTTGGCGCTCCCGCGCTGGGTGTAAAGGGCGCGGGTCTCGCGTCCGCCCTGTCAACGGTAATCGGCGCAGGCATGTACGTAGTGTTGGGGCTGCGCTTTGCCCGCAACGGCGGTTTTCTGCGCGAGTTACCCGCCGGGCATGTTTACAAAAACCTTGTTCGACTGTCGCTACCCAGCGGCATTCAGCAGCTCGCCTTTGCTGCCGGGTTTGTTGCCACCTACTGGATTGTAGGCATGGTGGGAACGCGCGAGCTGGCGGCGGCAAGCGTGCTGATCAATGTCACACTGGTCGCGATACTGCCGGGTATCGGCCTCGGGCTTTCGGCGGCCACGCTCGTTGGACAGGCGCTTGGGCGTGGCGACACGCACGACGCGGAGGCCTGGGGCTGGGACGTGGTCAAGGTTGCTTGCGTCGCGTTGACGGTGCTCGGCATTCCCATGTGGCTCGTACCTGAGGCGATTCTCAGTGTCTTTATTCACGATCCGCTTACGGTGGCGGTAGGTCGCTGGCCCATGCGCCTTGTTGGTATCACCATGCTGATCGAAGCAATGGGGCTGGTGCTGATGCATGCGCTTATGGGCGCCGGCGACGTTCGTCGCGTCATGGTGGTTGCCATTACGGCGCAGTGGCTGGTATTCCTGCCCCTGGCCTACCTGGTCGGGCCCGTGCTGGGTCTCGGGCTGATCGGCATCTGGGTCATGCAGGGCGTTTATCGCGGAGGCCAGGCGCTGTTTTTCTTTCGATTCTGGAAGCAGCGCAAGTGGGCCGCTATACGAGTGTGAGCGGCTGGCCGCAGGCGATCACCCGTGGCAAGATGACCGCCGTTGAGTTGCCAGGAGACCTCTTGTGGCCGGATTCCTGATTCGCTGCCTCGTTAGCGCGCTGGGGCTATGGCTGGCATCGCTGCTGATAAGCGGCATTGGCATTTCGAGCACGGGCGTCTTGCTGGCAGCAGGCCTTTTGCTCGGCATTGTCAACGCGTTCATACGGCCGGTGATGATCATACTGACGCTGCCGTTTACCATTATTACCCTTGGCCTGTTCCTGTTTGTTATCAATGCCATGATGCTGGGACTGGTCGCGTGGTTTCTGGATGGCTTCGCGATCTCGGGGTTCTGGGCGGCGCTCGGCGGTTCTATCATCATCAGCCTGACCAGCTGGGTGGCGTCCTGGTACATAGGACCAAAAGGCAAGGTCGAGCTGGTGGTGGTCAGGCGCGACTAAGCCGCGCGAGCAACAAAGAAAAAGCATGAAATTCCATAAAGCCTGCAAAGTATCCGATGTGCCCCGGGGCAAGATGCGCGCCGTCAGCGCGGGCGGCAAGCGAATTGTCGTCTATCACACGGGCACAGGTTTTTATGCTTCCCAGGCAAACTGTACGCATATGTTCGCGCCACTGGCGCGCGGCAAGATCATCGATGACTGCCTTGTGCAGTGCCCGCTGCATCGCGCACGCTTTGATA
>JABDLF010000026.1 GCA_013003115.1 Gammaproteobacteria bacterium | reverse complement strand
GGTTCGAATCCTGGTCGGGGCACCAATCCGCAAAAATGCCAGGAGACGTCGCCCAGAGACCAGAGTTCGTAATTCGGGTCACCTATCCGCCGCCTGCTTGAGCGAAGTTCTTTTTAGGTTTTTGCGTCTCGCTAACGCTGACGCTGCCGTAGTCCCGCGCTACCAGACCTTTTCCCTGTATTAAATTGATTGGGAGCGCGGCAGGGCACCACTTATTCGGTGACAACTGGTCAGATCTTCGCCGGCGGCTTCAGGTTGTCCCAGAAGTTTTTGGTGGCGAGATCCTTGAATTCCCCGGCATCGAAAAACATGCCGCAGTCCTTGGGGCATTGCTCGTATTCGATGTGCGGCTGTTTCTCGTCAACGATGGTTGCCATGGTCGCACCACACTCGGGGCAGTCGATGTCCTGAATCTCATTGGTCTTGCGCCCGACGCGCGGTGAGCCCAGGTCGATATACTCGGCGAGCCAGTCGTCATTCACTAGCGCAGTAAGCTCATCGGTATTGAACCAAAGGCCCTTGCAAGACGTGCATCGGTCGATTTCCTTGCCAGCATAAATGGCGGCTTCCATTTCGGCAGAGCATTTCGGGCATTTCATACGAGACTCCCTGATTTATTGATTTTTCTTCGCCCGCAGGCGATCGCCTTTCTACATAGTGTTCTAGCGTCAAATAGCCGCCTTGTCTAGCTCTGGCCCATTAAAGTCCGGCGAAAAGCGACAGGATTCAGGGTCTTTTGCACGCGCAGGCCTGCCTCTGCGTGTCGGAAGCCCTGAAATTGTGCATTGCGCTGCAATAGCCCTGCCGTTAACCTCGCGTTTTTGCGCGGATTCTCAAGATGTCAGCAATCAGCCAATCTGAACCCGTCCGGCCCTCGGTCAGCCTCAAAGAAGTGCGCTATGAAATCCGGGGCGAGCTGGCCCGCCGCGCCCATGAACTCGAAAAAGTGGGCTACGAGATCATCAAGCTCAACGTCGGCAACCCCGGCAACTTTGGTTTCAGGACACCCGAAACCATGCGCCTCGCCATGATTGAGAATCTTGGCGCCAGCGAAGCTTACTGTGAGCAAAAGGGCATTTTTCCTGCGCGAGAGGCCGTGGTCATGCAGCAGCAGAGCCGCGGGGTGCCGGATGTCACGGCGGACCAGGTCTTTATTGGCAACGGCGTCAGCGAGCTCATTGACATTACTTTGCGCGCGTTTCTGAATCCCGGTGACGAGGTGCTTCTGCCCAGCCCCGATTACCCGCTGTGGACCGCGGCCACTGTCTTAAACGGCGGCCGCGCCTTGCACTATCCGTGCAGACCCGAAGCGCAGTTTCTGCCGGATCCGGACGAAGTTGAGTCCATGATCACCCCGCGCACCCGAGCCATTGTCATTATCAACCCGAACAACCCGACGGGTGCCGTTTACGATCGCGAACGACTCGAGGCCCTCGCGAAGATGGCGGAGCGGCACCGACTGCTGGTCATGGCGGACGAAATCTATGACCGCATGGTTTACGACGACGCAGAATTTGTGCCCATGGCCACCTTGGTGCACGACACGCTTTGCGCCACCTACAGCGGCTTGTCGAAAGTTTATCGTGCCTGCGGTTACCGGGTCGGTTGGGTGTCCTACAGCGGCGAGAGTCCGAATACGAAACCATATCTGAAGGGCGTTGAACTGCTGGCCGCTCTGCGCCTTTGCAGCAACGTCCCGGGTCAATGGGCAGTCCAAACCGCACTTGGCGGCTTCCAGAGCATCGAGGAGCTGGTGGCACCCGAGGGTCGGCTGCATCGCTCACGTTCGGCGATTGTGGAGGGCGTGGGCAACAGCAAATACCTGGATCTGGTCACCCCCATGGGTGCGATGTATGCGTTTCCCGGAGTTAAGGCCGAGGCGTTACCTGCATTTGATGATCATCAGTTCGCCCTGGATTTGCTGGAGCAAAAGCACGTTCTGGTGGTGCCCGGCAACAGTTTCAATGTGCCCTACAAAAATCACTTCCGCATGACGACGCTGCCCCGTCAGGAGCTCATCGCAGAGGTTTTTGAACGCATGGAAGACCTGCTCGACTCCTACGCACACGCCTGATTCTCTCATTTGCAGCTCGCGTGCTGCGTGCATCGCGCAGGCTTGAGGACCGCTGTCGCAAAATTTTACAGATCAGATCGCGCGGCGATTACGCGCGCTGATTATCGTTAAAGAGCGTTCAAGGCAAGTGATTGTCATGCGCGAAGCCGGTCACAGATTCGCATCCCGATAAAGCCCCCAGTTTCCATAATCCCCTGAATTCCTGATTGCCCCGGATTTCTGGCACGTCACTTGCTTTGAGTAATACAAGGCAGGGGATTCGCCGGAAGCGTTGATAGACGAATGGAGCCATCACAGGAATCGGCAGTGTCGAGAAGCTGTCGGGAGGGGCAAGATGCAGGTAGTCAAAAACTTTGGGTTCACCAGACCATTTATAAAGACCATGCAGGCGGGCGACTATATTCGCTTTGCCGACGAGATCACGGGCAGTGCGGCGCAACCGCGCACGGCCTTGGATGACATGACGGGCGGCATGCCGCGAGGCCTCCCCAATCGTTTGCCGCTTGATCGCATTCGACCTGACAGGAAGACCCCTGCGTCAAACATGAGTCTGCGGGCGTTCCGTGACTGGTGTCAGACCATGAAGGCGAGCTGGGATGAGGAGGACACCCGGGAAGACGCCATGCCCTCGAGACACTGGCGCAACTTTGAAGCAGCGCGGGCATTCGCGCGGGAACTCGGGCTGCGCAGCGGGGCCGAGTGGCGACGCTTTTCCAAAGGTGAGCTCACGCATATCGGGCGGCGACCCGAGGACATTCCCGGTTGTCCTGAGCGCATTTATCGCGATGAAGGCTGGAACGGCTATCAGGACTGGCTGGGCATAGATTGAGCATAGTGTGAGCTATGCACTCCCGCGGCATTGGGGCGTCACGCAGACTGCGCACATGCCACGACTCGCCCTTTTTATCGATGCCTTCGGACTGCTCTGCGATGATCTGTGGAGCTATTACGAAACCGCCGGGCGGCCTCTGTGGGCCGTCCGCGGCTTTCTCCTTATTGCTCCCCTCGGATGGCTGTTGATCGCCGGAATCAACACCGTTTCGTGAAAACAATACCGATGAGTGGCCGGCATTGTTGAGTTAAGCGTTACTCAGGGCCAGAAGATAATCTGATGACCGATGACCGCCGCGAGGCGGTTTTTTTTTCGTGCCAGGTCATCCTGTCTGTTACCTGTATGTTTATACAGGTTGGGCGTTTCTTCCCGTCATGCCTTGGGCTAAACTACCGAACCTTTGCATAACCGCCCGAATCCGGGGCGAAAATTGAGAGCCCCCGCTATGCCGGGTGGCCTCGGGAGTCGGCACCAGGCCAATGAGCGACAAGCTGGAGCAGAAGTATCGTTCAAGTCCGCTTTACGGGGGCAATGCCTCGGTCGTTGAAGGCTTTTACGAGCAGTACCTGGAAGATCCAGGGTCGGTACCCCCAGGCTGGCGCGACTATTTCAAAGGCATCTCGAACGGGGCGGACATCGCGCACGGGCCGATACGAGAGGAATTTCTCGAAAAGGCCCGCCACCGCAGGGCCGCGGCAAATGGGTCTTCTCCAGCGCTCAGCGGCGAAATGCTGGACAAGCAGGCCGCCGTTTTGCATCTCATCGAACGCCACCGACTGATCGGGCACCTGCAGTCCGACCTGGATCCACTCAAGCTCGAAGTCCGACAGCCGCTTCCTGATCTGCAGCCGGGTCACTATCGGCTTGGCGATGCGGATATGGAAACCTCGTTCAGCACTGGCAACCTTGCCGGACTTGGCATGGCCACCCTTCGGGAAGTGCTCGACATGGTGCGCACGGTCTATTGCGGGCCTGTCGGCGCGGAATTCATGCACGTGAGCGACACGGAAGAGCGGCGCTGGCTGCAAACGGCATTCGAGACAGCCGGCATGCACGCAAGGCTTGCCGAGGACGAAAAGCGCAACGTGCTCGAGCGCCTCACCGCTGCGGAAGGCATAGAGCGGTACCTGCACACAAAGTACGTGGGTCAGAAGCGCTTCTCACTCGAGGGGGGCGAAACCCTGATCCCCATGCTCGACGACCTGGTGCAAAAAGGCGGTGAGAACGGGCTGGAAGATATGGTCATCGGCATGGCGCATCGTGGCCGCATCAATGTACTTGTAAACATCCTCGGCAAGTCGCCGGAGAGATTGTTCGCGGAGTTTGAGGGTGACCACGCGCACCACGACGGCGGCTCGGGCGACGTGAAGTACCACATGGGTTTTTCTTCTGACGTCAAGACACCGGGCGGCAACGTCCACGTTGCGCTCGCATTTAACCCGTCGCACCTCGAAATCGTGAACCCGGTGGTCGAGGGCTCGGTGCGCGCGCGTCAGGAACGTCGCCGTGATGTCAGCGGTTCCCATGTTATGCCGGTACTCATCCACGGTGACGCGGCGTTCGCCGGGCAGGGCGTCGTGATGGAGACGCTTCAGATGTCCCAGATTCGCGGCTTCCATACGGGCGGAACCGTGCACATCGTAATTAACAACCAGGTTGGATTCACGACCAGCAATCCCGCCGACATGCGCTCAACCCATTACTGCACGGATGTGGCCAAGATGATCGAGGCGCCGGTATTCCACGTGAATGCCGACCGGCCTGAGGCGGTGATCCTGGTGACGCGTCTCGCTCTGGAATACCGGATGAAGTTTGGTAAAGACGTGGTCATTGATCTCGTTTGCTACCGGCGCCACGGCCACAACGAGGCGGACGAGCCGGCGGCGACCCAACCCGTCATGTACAAGGTTGTGCGCAAGCATCCCACGACGCGCGAACTGTATGCGGAAAAGCTTGCGAAAGACGGCGTGCTGAAAGGCGATGAAGCGAAGTCCATGGTAGAGGCCTATCGCGACGGGCTCGACAAAGGAGAGGTACGCGCCCACGGCGTTCTTGGCCTGATCGGCAACGAGTTTACGGTTGACTGGTCAGATTACGGGGCCGTCGACTGGAGCGAAGCGAGTGAAACGGGCGTCGATGCCAAGCGGCTGAAAGATCTTGCCGCGGGGCTGACCACAATTCCCGACGGGTTCAAGATGCACGCGCGCGTCAAACGCATCATGGACGATCGCAAAAAAATGGCGACGGGCGAGATTCCCATGGACTGGGGATTTGCAGAGACGCTTGCGTACGCCACGCTGGTTACAGAGGGCTTCAAAGTGCGACTGTGTGGACAGGACAGCGGTCGTGGTACTTTTTTCCATCGACATGCCGTGCTGCACGGGCAGGAGGAAAACCAGGCCTGGATTCCCCTTAAGCACCTGGCCGACGAGCAGCGCACTTTTACCGTCATCGATTCGTTTTTGTCGGAAGAAGCTGTGCTCGGCTTCGAGTACGGCTACGCGACCGCGGCTCCGAAATCACTGGTGATCTGGGAGGGGCAGTTCGGGGATTTTGTCAACGGCGCCCAGGTTGTGATCGACCAGTTCATAAGCTCCGGGGAGGCGAAGTGGGGACGCTACTGCGGCCTGACGATGTTCCTGCCGCATGGTTATGAGGGTCAGGGGCCGGAACATTCATCAGCACGCCTGGAACGATTCCTGCAGCTGTGCGCCGAGCACAACATGCAGGTTTGTGTGCCGTCCTCGCCGGCACAGATGTTTCATATGCTGCGCCGGCAAATGCTGCGCAGTTTCCGCAAGCCGCTTGTGGTGATGACGCCCAAAAGCCTGCTGCGTCACAGGGAGTCGGTCTCAAGCCTCGCCGAAATTGAGTCAGGCGGGTTCAGGACGTTGATCGATGAAGTGGACAAGGTGCCGGCGTCCAAAATTTCGCGCGTCGTCTTCTGCAGTGGCAAGGTTTATTACGACTTGCTCACGGAACGGCGCGAGCGGGAACTGAGCCAGGTTGCCATTGTACGGATCGAGCAGCTTTACCCGTTCCCCATTGAAGAATATGCCGCAACGGTGAAGCGTTACAAAAACGCCAGCGAGATTGTCTGGTGCCAGGAAGAACCGCAGAACCAGGGCGCCTGGTACCAGATTCGCCATCGCCTGCAGGAGCCGCTGCAAAATAATCACGAGCTGATTTATGCGGGCCGCGACCACGCTGCATCGCCGGCAGTGGGCTATTACCAGGTGCACGTCGAGCAACAGGCAAAACTCGTTGCGGACGCCCTCGGCTTGCAGGCGCAAGACAAGGCAAGCAAACCCAAACAAGCAAAATCAAAATCCGCCAGCAGGAAAAAGAAAGCATGACTATCGAAGTAAAGGTCCCACAGTTGCCGGAATCGGTGGCGGACGCAACCCTGATCTCATGGCACAAGCAGCCGGGAGACTACGTTGAACGCGACGAAAACCTGGTCGATCTTGAGACCGACAAGGTGGTCCTCGAGGTGCCTGCGCCCGCGTCGGGCGTGCTGAAGGAAATAAAGATCGAGGATGGCACGACGGTGACCAGTGGTGAACTGCTTGCCATCCTGGATGAGAAAGCCACCGCCGGCGCGAGCGATCAGAAGAAAGCTGACGCTGATGACAAAACCGCAGCCGCGGCAGGCCCTGAAGCGAAGGCTTCCGACAGCGGCGAGGAAAGCGCTGACGATGATGGCGGAGATGACTCGAGCGCGGGCAAGCTTTCGCCTTCCGTGCGCAGGCTGGTAGAGGAACATGGCCTTGACGTGTCGAAAATGAAAGGCAGTGGCCGCGGTGGCCGGCTGACCAAGGCCGATGTCATGGCTTTCATGGAAGGGGACAAAGGCGCCGGCAAGGCTGCCGCCAAGTCCGGGGCAAAGGAGCCCAAAGCACCGGCGAAGCGTCCGCCGTCAGGGAGCCGGGAGGAGCGCCGCGTGCCTATGACGAGGCTGCGCAACCGCATCGCGGAGCGCATGGTCGAGGCGCAAAGTACCGCGGCTATGCTGACTTCGTTTAACGAAGCTGATATGAGCGAGATCATCGCCCTGCGCGGCAAGTACAAGGAGAGCTTTCAGAAGGCCCACGGCGTCAAGCTCGGGTTCATGTCGTTTTTTGTCAAGGCGGCCACCGAAGCGCTCAAGAAATTCCCCGTGGTCAACGCTTCTGTAGAAGACGGCGAAATTATTTATCACGACTATTCTGACGTTGGCATCGCGGTGTCGACCGAGCGCGGGCTCGTTGTGCCAGTGTTAAGAGATGCCGATCAGATGAGCTTCGCGGAGGTTGAGCTGGGCATCAACGAATACGCCACCAAAGCACGAGAGGGCAGCATTGCCCTTGAGGACATTACCGGTGGCACGTTTACGATTACCAACGGCGGTGTTTTTGGCTCGCTGGTATCGACGCCCATTCTCAACATGCCGCAGAGCGCGATACTTGGCATGCACACCATTAAAGAGCGGCCGGTCGTGATTAACGGCGAGATCGTGGCACGACCGATGATGTACCTGGCGCTGACCTACGATCATCGCATCGTGGACGGCAAGGATGCGGTGTTGTTCCTGGTTGCCATCAAGGATTCACTGGAAGAGCCATCGCGTCTGCTTCTCGAAGTCTGATCAAATTCATTAACTAGTGGCAGCGCCTCACCCAGGCGCTGCCCAGCAGTTCAGGACACAAAGAAAATGAGCAAGTCTTATGACGTTATCGTTATCGGTGCCGGCCCCGCCGGCTACGTGGCAGCGATTCGGGCGGCCCAGAACGGCCTGACGGCTGCCTGCATCGACGAGTGGAAAAATTACGACGGCAGCAGCGCTTTCGGTGGCACGTGTCTCAACGCCGGGTGTATTCCGTCCAAGGCCCTGCTTGAGTCGTCCGAGCTCTACCACAAAGCTCAGCATGAATTTGCGGGTCACGGCATCGAGATCAAGGGCGCGAAAGTCGACCTTGCGAAAATGCAGGCGCGCAGGGCGGGCATCGTCAAACAGTTCACGGGCGGCATCTCGGCACTTTTCAAAGCCAACAAAGTCACCGGTTTGCAGGGCCACGGCAAACTCCTGGCCGGCAACAAGGTTGAGTTTACGCCCCACGACGGCAAGCCCGAGGTGCTGCAGGCGAAACACGTGATTCTTGCGTCCGGCTCAAGGCCCATCGAACTCAAGGACGTACCGTTCGACGAGAAAACCATTGTCGACTCGTGGCGCGCGCTGGAATTCGACGAGGTACCGAAGCGTTTGGGCGTCATTGGCGCCGGCGTCATCGGTCTTGAACTGGGCAGCGTCTGGTCTCGACTGGGCGCAGAGGTGGTGCTGCTGGAGGCAATGGACAATTTCCTGTTCATGGCCGATCAGCAGATTGCCAAAGACGCCCAGAGGCATTTCAAGAAACAGGGCATGGACGTGCGCCTGGGCGCAATGGTCAAAGGCTGCAGCAAGAAAAAGAGCGGCGTTACCCTGGAATACGAGGACAAGAAGGGCAAGCAGTCCGTAGAAGTCGACAAGGTCATCGTCGCAGTAGGGCGCCGGCCGTTCACCGATGGGCTGGTCGCGGACGACGTCAAGATCAAGCTCGACAAGCGCGGGTTTATCGAGGTGGACGAAGATTGCCGCACGGGGGTGGCAAACGTCTGGGCGGTTGGCGACTGCGTTCGCGGACCGATGCTGGCGCACAAGGGCTCGGAGGAAGGCGTGGCGGTTGCTGATCTCATTGCGGGAAGAGTGGCCGAGGTCAATTACAAGGTCATACCCTCGGTCATGTACACCGCGCCGGAAATCGCCTGGGTCGGCAAGACCGAAGAAGAGGTCAAAGACAGCGGCAGAGCGTACAAGGTAGGCACCTTCCCGTTCGCCGCTAACGGCAGGGCGCAGGCGCTCGCAGCGGCAAACGGCATGGCAAAGGTCATCGCGGCGCAGGATGACGATGAGATTCTCGGGGTGCACATCATCGGGCCCATGGCAGGTGAACTCATCGCAGAGGCGGTTTTGGCCATGGAGTTCTCGGCGAGTTCAGAAGACCTGCAGCGCACGATTCACGCGCATCCCAGCCTGTCGGAAGCCCTGCACGAGGCGGCCCTTTCCGCCGATAAGCGCGCCATTCACGCCATGAATAAATAGACCGTTACGCACGGCGCAAAGAAGCGCCGTCGGGCAATTGTTTGTTGCAGGTGTCCCTGTATCAACGACGCCTGCTGGCGGAAATGATATTCGGCAGCGAGTTCAGGTGATGTAGAACCCTGCTCAATTCCTCGAGGCTGTGAATATCAATCGTCAGCTTGATGCCTGCACTGTTGACGGATTTGTCGGTGTGTATATTGAGCGCCGCGATATTGATTTTCTCCGTCGAGAGCAGCGCCGTGACATCCTTAAGCAGTCCGGGCCTGTCGTAGGCGGAGATATCAATGTCCACCGGGTAGGTGCGACTGAAATCTTCGTTCCAGTTGACCGATATGACGCGCTCCTCCTGCTCGTCCTGCATGTTCAGGAAGTTCTTACAGTCGCTGCGGTGAATGCTGACGCCGCGCCCCAGCGTTATGAAGCCACTAATGGGGTCAGGCGGCACCGGCTTGCAGCACTGGGCTATCTGACTCATCAGATCGCCGACGCCCTGCACCTGTATCTGACTGCCTCCGCGCGAACGTGCCGCTGCGTCTTTATGCGGCTTGACGATGCCACGCGTGGGATCTTCCGGCGTTTCGGGCTTCTGAATACGTTCTACGGCTTGCGCAATCTCGGTTGCGGTGGCGTCGCCCGCGCCCAGAGCAACAAAAAGCTCCGCCGGCGTACCAAAGCTCATCGCCTTACAGATTTCGTTCACATGCGGCGCAGCCACGCCAAGGCGCTGTAGCTCTTTTTCGAGCAGGGCGCGCCCCTGTTCGAGCTGGTGTTCCTGATCCTGCCTGCGGAACCACTGCCTGACCTTGGACAAGGCACGATTGGACGCGAGGTAGCCGAGTTGCGGTATCAGCCAGTCGCGGCTCGGGCGCGAGTTTTTGGCCGTGATGATTTCTACCTGCTCGCCGTTACTGAGCTTGTAAGTCAACGCCACCATCTTGCCGTTGACCCGTGCGCCGCGGCAGCGATGTCCGAGGTCAGTATGGATGTGATACGCAAAGTCGAGCGGCGTTGCACCCTGCGGCAGGTCCATGACGTCTCCACCCGGCGAGAGCGCGTATACGCGGTCTTCGAAGACCTCCGTCTTGAAACGATCGATGAAGTTGTCGGCCTCTTCTTCACCTTCGGCTGGCTCAAGAATCTGGCGCAGCCAGTTGATCTTCTGCTGAAAGGCCTTGTCGGGCCCGCCGCCTTCCTTGTAGCGCCAGTGCGCTGCAACTCCCAGCTCGGCATGGTCGTGCATTTCGTAGGTGCGTATCTGGATTTCCAGCGGCTTGCCGTCGCTACCTGTTACCGCTGTGTGCAATGACCGGTAGAGATTGTCTTTCGGTGTGGCGATGTAGTCGTCAAATTCGCCGGGAATATAGGCCCAGCTGCCGTGCACAATACCCAGCACCGCGTAGCAGTCGGCGACCGTATCGACCAGCACCCGGACAGCACGAATATCAAACACCTGGTCGAGGCTGACATTCTTGCGCTGCATCTTCTTACTGATGCTGTAAATGTGCTTCGGTCTTCCCTGCACTTCAGCGCGAATTCCGCCCTCATCAAGTCGACGACGCAGGTCTTCTATTACGTCCTTGATGTAATGTTCGCGAGCCTCGCGACGCTCGGCGAGCTGACGCGCGATGTCTTTGTAAGTATCGGGCTCGAGAAACCTGAAGGCGAGATCCTCAAGCTCCCACTTGATGTGCCAGATGCCCAGCCGGTTGGCCAGCGGCGCGTATATCTCCCTGGTCTCAAGGGCCGCGTGGCGTTTTTCGGCGTCGGGTGCTTCTTTGAGTGAGCGCAGCCGGTAGAGCTGATCGGCAAGACGCACCAGCACAAGCCGCACATCATCGACGATGGCCAGCAGCATCTTGCGCAGCGCCTCGGCCTGCTGCGCGCCGAGCACGCTTGCCTCATTCCATTTCTCGGGGAAACCGAAGCGACCCAGGGCCACGAGCTGGCGGCACAGGGCAAGCTGCGGCTCGCCAAATTCACGTTCGAGGTCTTCCTGAGTCAGCAGCTCAGCCTCCAGAAGCGGAAAAAGCAGGGCGCCGGCAACAATTTCCTCGTCGGCGTCCAGGTCCGCTACGATTTCAGATACTGCGATACCACGCGCCAACGCCGCATGGGTGGCCTCGCTGCCGTCCTCATCGGCGAGTTTATGCGCGAATCTGTGCGCATCGGAAATAAGGGATGATTCGTCGCCGCCGGCTTCGGTCTGGCCATTGCCGCGTCGCCTTTCAGCCGGCGCGGCGCTTTCATGCTCTTGTGCTTTCATAGCTGAGGTGAGAAGGCTGCTAAATACCGTTATCATACGCGGGATTCACTGCCCAAGTCAGGGCGAGGGCAACCGCCGGAACAACCGAGGTCTATCAAGATGACTAAGAATTGGCTGCTAATAGCCTGCCTGTTAATGAGCGCCGGCAACACGCTGGCGGAATCACTGGATTTCAACCTGAACAACGACGCGGCCAGGCTGACTTTCAGCTGGGACGCCCGCGACAACAAGCTGACATTTGATGCGGGCTGGCTGCATCACCAGGACAGAGGCGACGTGGCGCACGTCGGCCTGCACCTCGTCGATTTTGCCGCGAGCGGCCCGGCGGCGCCCGAAGTGGGCATCGGTGGCAAGCTCTTTTATGTCGACGGTGATACGGGCCCCGTATCAGCCAGCGGCGGTGCGCTGGGTCTCGGCGGGTTTTTCCGCTACAACTTTCCCCAGGCCGACCGCTTCGGTATCCGGGGGCAACTCTACTTCGCACCGGACGTGGTGGCATTCGGCGACAGCAAGGGCTATTTGGAGGCATCGCTGGGCCTGACTTATGACGTGCTGCGCGACGCGGACATTTACATCGGCGCACGCTACGTCAAGGCCGAGTTTGAAAACACGCCGGATATGACCATTGATTCGGGCCTGCACATCGGTCTGCGACTCAAGTTTTAGCGGGCAGCGATCCATGGCAGGTCACAGCAAGTGGGCAAACATCCAGCATCGCAAGAGTCGGCAGGATGAAAAGCGCGGCAAGGTCTTTACCAAGCTGGTCAAGGAAATCACCGTGGCGGCAAGAATGGGCGGCGGCGACCCCGACGCCAACCCGAGGCTGCGGCTCGCCATCGACAAGGCCAAAGCGCAGAGCTTGCCCAAAGACAATATCGACCGGGCCGTACAGCGCGGCACGGGCGAGCTCGAGGGCGTTTCCTACGAAGAGATTCGTTACGAGGGCTATGGCTCGGCGGGCGTTGCGATACTGGTGGACTGCATGACGGACAACAAGAACCGCACGGTAGCCGAAGTTCGACACGCGTTTTCAAAATACAACGGCAACCTTGGCGCAGACGGTTCGGTTGCTTATTTGTTTAACTACCAGGGGCTTGTCAGCTTTGCGCCGGGAGCAGACGAGGAACGGGTAATGGAGGCCGCGCTGGAGGCTGAGGCGCAGGATGTCGTGAGTAATGACGACGGCTCCATCGACGTGTTTTGCGATCCCGCCATCCTCGAGGACGTCACCAAGGCGATCAGGAAAAGCGGTCTCAAACCCGAAAGCGCTGAGGCAACCTGGTATCCCACGACCACCGCAAGCGTCGAAGGCAAGGACGCCGAAACGGTTTTGAATCTGCTCGAGGCGCTGGAAGACCTTGATGACGTGCAAAACGTTTACAGCAACGCGGACTTTCCGGATGACGTGCTCGAAAAGTTGTCGGCCTAGATCGGTGAATCGATGACAGCACGCGATAACGCCAGCATCACAATCCTCGGCATCGATCCCGGGTCGCGCATTACCGGCTACGGCATCATTACCGCGCAGGGCGACAAGCTCGCGGTGGTTGACGCCGGCGGCATCAAGACAGGCAAGGGCGATTTCCAGGATCGCCTCAAAATCATCTTTGCTTCGGTCCGGTCGCTGGTGGAAGAGACCGAGCCCGACGAAATTGCCATCGAGCGCGTGTTCGTCAACAGGAACGCCGACAGCGCGCTCAAGCTCGGGCATGCGCGTGCGGCGGCGCTGTGCGCGACCTTCGGCAGTGAGATTCCCGTGCACGAATACGCGGCGAGAGAAATCAAGCAGGCGATCGTAGGCCGCGGCGGTGCCGACAAGGTACAGGTTCAGCACATGGTGCGGATGTTGCTTTCACTGAAGACGGCGCCGCAGGCGGATGCGGCAGATGCCCTCGCCGTTGCCATCTGTCATGCACACACGCGGCTGACTGCCGGGCGGCTGGCTGCGGCAGTCGGAGGCGGGCGATGATCTCGCATCTGCGCGGCACGCTGGTTAGCAAAAAGCCGCCGCAGCTGGTTGTTGATGTGAACGGCGTGGGCTACGAAGTCGAAGCGCCCATGTCAACGTTTTATGCGCTGCCCGAAACCGGCACTGAGGTGAGTCTGTTCACGCATCTCGCCGTTCGGGAGGATGCGCACACGCTGTTCGGGTTTGTTACTCAGGATGAGCGCCGACTGTTCCGCAGCCTTATCAAGATTTCGGGCGTTGGCGCGAAGCTTGCGTTGACGATTCTTTCCGGCATGAGCGTCGAGGCGTTTGCGCGCTGCGTTGATGAAGAGGATCCCGACACGCTGGTGCGCCTGCCGGGCGTGGGCAAAAAAACGGCCGCGCGTCTGCTCGTCGAGATGCGTGATCGCATCAAGGACGCGGTGCCGGGTGGTTCCGGCGTTGCGCGTGCAGCGTCAAAAACCAATGCGACGGCAGAGGCGCAGGATGCCCTCGAAGCGCTGGGTTACAAGAACAAAGAGATCGCTCGGTTGCTTAAAAGCATTGATACCGAGGGCCTGTCCACCGAAGAGATCATCCGGCTGGCGCTGCAGGGCGCGGTGAGGAAATAGAACCATGAGCGAAACAGAACTCGAGCGACTGATCGGTGCCGATGCCAGCACCGAAGACGACGCGCTGGATTCGGCTATCAGGCCGCGTAGCCTCGAGGAATACGTCGGGCAACCCGCCGTCAAGCAGCAGATGGAGATCTTTATCGAGGCCGCACGGAGGCGCGCCGAGGCAATGGACCACGTCCTCATCTTTGGCCCGCCGGGTCTCGGCAAGACAACCCTTGCCCACGTCATTGCCAACGAACTCGGCGTGAATCTGCGCCAGACTTCCGGACCGGTGCTTGAGCGCGCGGGCGACCTCGCCGCATTGCTGACCAACCTCGAACCCAACGATGTCCTGTTCGTTGACGAAATTCACAGGCTGAGCCCGGTAGTGGAAGAAGTGCTCTACCCGGCGCTCGAAGACTTTCAGATTGACATCATGATCGGCGAGGGACCGGCGGCGCGCTCCATAAAGCTGGATCTGCCGCCTTTTACCCTGGTAGGGGCGACGACGCGCGCGGGGCTCCTGACGTCACCGCTGAGAGACCGGTTCGGCATCGTGCAACGGCTCGAGTTTTACTCAGACGATGAATTGACGCGCATCGTCAACCGCTCGGCGGGCATACTCGGCCTCCCCATCGACGCCACTGGCGCACACCATATTGCCCGCCGCTCGCGCGGGACGCCGCGTATTGCCAACCGCCTGTTGCGGCGCGTGCGGGACTTCGCAGAAGTAAAAGCGGACGGGCAGGTCACCGGCGCCGTTGCCGCCGCCGCCATGGATATGCTCGATGTCGATCCCAACGGCTTCGACATGATGGATCGCAAGCTGCTGCTGGCGATCATCGAAAAATTTGACGGTGGCCCGGTTGGTGTAGACAGCGTTGCAGCAGCCATCGGTGAAGAACGCGGCACCATCGAGGACGTGCTCGAGCCCTTCCTGATCCAGCAGGGGTTTCTCATGCGCACAGCTCGCGGGAGGATGGCAACGCGCCAGGCTTACCTGCACTTCGGCCTGGCGGCGCCCGCACGCGGTCAGGACGACCCCAACCTGGCGCTTTTCGATGCCGAATCAGACAGTGACGAGCAGCAATGAACCACTGCGGGTCGCTGCCTTCGAGTGATGCGGCGTGAGCAAGGTCTTCAGCTGGCCGATACGCGTGTACTACGAGGATACCGATCTCGGAGGCGTTGTTTATTATGCGAACTACCTCAAGTTCATGGAGCGCGCACGAACTGAACTGTTGCGCGAACTCGGCGTCGAACAGGATGAGCTGCTAAGGACGAGAAACCTGCTGTTTGTGATCGCCGAGGCGAAGGTTAAATACCTGCGACCGGCGCGTTTTAACGACCTGCTCAGCGTGACGGTGGAGCTTTACGAGCGTCGTGGCAGCAGCATGCGCTTTCGCCAGCAGATTTACCGCGACGATACCCATGCCGAGATGCTGTGCGAGGGCGACATACGGGCCGCCTGCCTGGACGCTGGCAGCTTCAAGCCGAAAAGAATCCCCAAAGAACTCATAATGGAAACCTGATGGAAACCGATCTTTCCTACATTGCATTGATCATGGAGGCGAGCCTCGTTGTCCAGATCGTCATGGTGGTGCTTTTGCTCGCATCCCTTGCGTCCTGGGTGGTGATCTTTGAGAAGCGCAAGACCGTGCGCCAGGCGCGCGCGGCCACCGACGAGTTTGAGCGAAGTTTTTGGTCGGGAGGCGATCTCAACGAGCTGTTTCAGCGGGTGAGCGCCAACAAGCGCGCCATGCCCGGTATGGCCGCCATCTTTGAAGGCGGATTCACCGAGTTCAAGCGATTGAACGAAGACCTTGATCTCGAACCCGGGCCCGTCATCGAAGGCACAAGGCGCGCCATGCGTGTGGCGCAGATGCGCGAGATGGATCGGCTCGAGCAAAACCTCGCTTTCCTGGCAACGGTGGGTTCGACCAGCCCCTACGTAGGCCTTTTCGGCACGGTGTTCGGCATCATGAATGCGTTTCGCGGGCTGGCCAACGTGCAGCAGGCAACCCTGGCTATGGTTGCCCCGGGCATCGCCGAGGCGCTTATCGCGACGGCGATGGGCCTTTTTGCAGCCATACCAGCGGTAATTGCCTATAACCGATATGCGGATCATGTCGATCGCATAGAGAGTCGCTTCGACAGCTTCATCGAGGAATTCTCGACCATCGTCCAGCGCCACGCGCGGGCGCGCCGCCGCAAGGAAAGGGCCTGAGCGTGGAAGAGAATCGCCGCTCCAAGCGCCGACTAATGGGAGAGATTAACGTCGTGCCCTATATCGACGTGATGCTGGTGCTGCTGATCATCTTCATGGTCACGGCGCCACTGCTTACCCAGGGGATCAAGGTGGAACTGCCCAAGGCCGCCGCTGAACCGCTGGACCAGGAAATGCTGAGCAAGAACGAGCCGCTAATATTGAGCATCAGGCGCGAGGGCACCCTGTTTCTCAACGTGGGTGGCGATGAAGGCGAAGCGCTGGACGAGCGCGCTGTCCTCACAACCGCCGCCGCAGTTTTACGTCGCAACCCGGCTACACCGGTGCTGGTTCGCGCGGACACGGAGGTTTCTTACGGCCGCGTGGTGCGCGCCATGGCGCTGCTGCAGCAGGCCGGCGCCGAATCCGTCGGCTTTGTTACTGATCCACTCCCTGCCGACGCCTTCGAGGGGCGCTGAGCCCGACAGTGAGCCGTACCCGCTGGCAAGCCCTCTTGTTCTCGCTCGCGCTGCACCTTGCGGTGGTCGCGGCCGGCGTTTTCAGCGTGTCATTCAGTTCGCCAATGGCCATGCCTCGACAGCTCGCGATTGAGGCAACGGTCGTGGATTCATCGATTCTCGATGCGATGGACGACAGCAAAAAAGAGGCCGAACTGGAGGTGCAGCGTCGCGAACGCGAGCGTGAGGAGCTGGAGCGTCGGCAGGCACGCGAGGCGCAGGAGGCTGTTGAGGAGGAGCGTCGGGCAGAGCAGGCACGAATCGAAGAAGAGAGGCTGGCTCGGGAGGCGGAGCAAAAGCGCATCGCTGATGAGCAAGCGGCAGCAGCACGCGCCGAAGCGGAACAGCAGCAAAAACTGAGAGAAGCCGAGCGCGCGGCGGCCGAGCGCAAAGAAGCCGAAAGGCTGGCGGAACTTCGGCGCAAGAATGAGGCCGAAGAGAGACGTGTTGCCGAAGAAAGGCGGCAGCGTGCAGAAGCGATTGCGCGCAAACAACGTGAGGAAGACGCGCGCAGACAGGCCGAGGCGGAGGCGCTGCTCGTTGCTCAGCTTGAGGAAGAGGAGCGCAGGCTTACGGCCTCGAAATCGGGGCTTCGAGAGCAGTACGCGCTGCTGATCAAGCAGAAGATAGAGCGCAACTGGAACCGGCCGGGTAGCGCGGAAGCAGGACTCGAATGCGAAGTCTCGGTAACGCAGCTACCCAGTCTTGAGGTTGTTGATGTGCGTGTTGGCAAGTGCAATGGTGATGCAGTGACTGTCGATTCGATAGAAAAGGCCGTTCTCAAAGCGTCACCTCTGCCAGCGCCACCTGATCCTTCTTTATTCGAACGCAAACTGACAATTATCTTCCGGCCCGATTCATAGGTGCCGGTCCGCAAACAGATGAACGTGAAAAACTCGAAGCGGCAGTTTTTAAGGAGATTCGATTGACCAGGGGACTTTTTGTTATTCGGCGCAGCGTCGTTGCTATATTTTTGTGTTTCGTAGTTCAGGTTGCCTGGGGCGATCTCAAGATCGAGATTACCGAGGGAATCAGCGGTGCCGTGCCCGTTGCCATTGTGCCCTTCGGTACCGGCGGCGGCACCGAGCCGTCGGAAGACGTTGCCGCTGTGATTGCCGCGGACCTCGCCCGCAGTGGCCGATTCGCGCCGATTGACCGGAATGACATGATCCAGATGCCGACGAGCGGCCAGGGCATTCGTTTCGGCGACTGGCGTATTCTCGAGACGGAAGCCATCCTGGTCGGTAAGGTGCTGCGGGAAGCATCCGGCTACGTTATTCAGTTTCAGCTCTACGACGTCTATCGCGGCGCGCAGCTTCTGAGCTATCGCATCAGCAGCGCAGAGAATGATTTGAGGCGCGCGGCGCACCAGGTCAGCGACATGGTTTATGAAGCGCTCACCGGCGAGCGAGGCGCGTTTGCAACGCGCATCGCCTATGTCAGCGCCACCGGCAAAGGAGAGCAGCAGCGATTTCGGGTCGTCGTTGCAGATGCAGACGGCGAAAACCCGATTGTCATTGCCAATTCCCGCGACCCGTTGATGTCGCCGGCCTGGTCACCGGACGGCAGGCAACTGGCTTACGTATCGTTCGAAAACGAGCGTTCGGAAATCTATATCCAGACACTGGCGACAGGCGAGCGGCAGCTGGCAGGGAGCTGGCCGGGCGTTAACGGGGCGCCGGCTTTTTCCCCCGACGGCAGACGCCTCGCCCTGACGCTTTCCCGGGGCACAGGAAATCTCGATATCTTCGTGTTGAATCTCGTGAGCGGCAGGCTCACCCAGGTGACCTGGCATGCCGCCATCGATACCGAGCCCGAGTGGGCCCCCGACGGGCGCCGCCTGTACTTCACGTCCGACCGAGGGGGTGGCCCGCAGGTTTACGAGATCGAGCTTGGCTCGGACAAGGCCGCGCGGCGCACATTCGAGGGGAATTACAACGCCCGGCCAAGAATCAGCCGCGACGGTAAGAGCCTGGCGACGGTCTTCGAAGACCGTGGGAACTACCGGGTGGCGCTGCTGGAGCTGGATTCGGGCAACCTGCAGGTGCTTACCAATGGCCAGCTGGACGAGTCTCCGAGCTTCGCGCCCAACGGCAGCATGATCATCTACGCGAGCGAGGCGGGCGGTCGCGGCATTCTTGCCGCAGTTTCTGCGGACGGCCGCTATCGCCAGCGCCTGACCGCGACGGAAGGGGATATCCGCGAGCCGGCATGGTCCCCGTTTCTCTGAAGTGTTCTTATATCTGCCAAATCGTTTATTATTACGGGAATGACCCTGTCGCAAATGCGGCCCACTTTATAGCATCCCCTCCGGTGCAGGACTCACCGGAAAGATGCAAAATCCAGGGAGTAGCCCAATGAGACATCTGAACCTTGTTTTTCTTGGCATGACAACTTTGCTGCTGGCCGGTTGCCCGCGACCCCCTGAAGTTCCGCCGGATCCGCCGCCAACAGAGATTCCCGAGACAATGGACTCCGGCGTCAGCACCGGCACGGTCAGTGCGCCTGCGCCGCGCGCTCTGGACCCATTCGAAGATCCGGACAACCCGCTGAGCAAGATGGTCATCTATTTTGATTTTGACCAGAGCACCATTCGCTCCGAGTTTGTGGATGTTGTTAACGCGCACGGCCGCTACCTTGCGCGCAACAAAGACAAGCGCGTTCGTCTTGAGGGGCATGCCGATGAGCGTGGATCACGCGAGTACAACATCGGCCTCGGCGAGCGCCGTGCGCAGTCGGTTCGGCGCATGCTGAAACTTCAGGGCGTAAGCGATGCGCAGATCTCCACCGTCAGCTACGGCGAAGAACGCCCGGCGGTTGAAGGACACAGCGAAACTTCCTGGGCGAGAAATCGTCGGGTAGAAATCGTTTACCGTTGATTTGACACAGCGGACGAACGTAGTGACGAAAAGATCAATGAGCGTTTTCGGCGGGCGGCTGTTTATTGCCGTGCCGTTTTTCCTGGCGGTAGCAGGATGCGTCTCGACATCGCCCCAGGAAGATCCCGTCGCCATAAGGCTCGCCAGCCTTGATAATCGCCTGTCGGTTTTGGAACGGGTGGTCGAGAACCAGTCCTTGCTCGAGCTTGCCAACCAGGTGCAGGCGATGCAGGCCGAAATCAGGGCGCTGCGCGGGCAGGCGGAAACCCTTGCTTTTGAGGCAGAAAGCGGCCGCAAGAGGCAGCGAGACCTGTATCTGGATCTCGACAGGCGACTGAGCGATCTCGAGGCCAGCCGGGCGGCAGGGCCGGCTGGAAGATCGGGTGGCTTACCCGACGTTCCGTCGCCGCTGGTGACCGATACAGAGGCCTACGAGGCGGCGTTTGAGAAGCTCAAAGAGCGGCAATATGAGGCATCCGCTGACGGTTTCGCCAGCTTTCTGCAGAACTATCCGGAAAGCGAGCTGGCCGGCAATGCGCAGTACTGGCTTGGGGAAGCCAAGTACGTAATGCAGAAGTTTGAAGACGCATTGCCCGAATTTCAAAAAGTCACAAATGATTATCCGGACTCGCGCAAGGTGCCCGATGCGCTACTCAAGATCGGCTACTGCCACTACGAGCTTGAGAACTGGGACGCAGCGAAGGCGGCATTTCAAAAAGCGGTCAGCGACTTTCCAGATACAACGGCGTCCGGACTCGCAGCACAACGTCTCGAGCGCATGAAGAGAGAAGGCCGCTAAACGCCTTTTAAACCCCGCGCCGCGGGTATCTGTATGTCTGCCTCCGATCTCAACGCACCCGATTCCATTGTGTCCGACGGCCAGGAGGCGAGTGCGCGCAAAGACGCATTGCCACCCACCGAGCGGCTCAAAATATCGGAGATTTTTTACTCCCTGCAGGGCGAGGCGCTGACCTCCGGCGCGCCCACGGTTTTTGTGCGCCTTACGGGCTGCCCGCTGCGCTGCCAGTATTGCGATACGGCCTATGCGTTCCACGGCGGCCAGTGGCTGAGTTTCGACCAGATTCTTGCGGCGGTCAGGCAACATGGGGCGCGGTACGTGTGCGTGACGGGCGGGGAACCACTCGCCCAGAAGAACTGCGCATCACTGATGGTCAGGCTATGCGATGCCGGCTTCGAGGTCTCGGTTGAGACCAGCGGCGCCTATGACATATCTGGTCTCGACACGCGCATCGTTCGGGTGATGGATCTGAAAACGCCGGGTTCGGGTGAAGAATCACGCAATCGCTGGGAAAACATCGCGCATCTGCGCCAGTCTGACCAGGTTAAATTCGTGATCTGCTCGAGAGATGACTACCTCTGGGCAAAGGGCATCGTTAAAGAATACGAATTAAAACATAAAGCTACCGTATTATTCTCACCAAGTTTCGAGCAGCAGGATCCAACGGAGCTCGCGAACTGGGTACTGAAAGATCGCCTGCCTGTTCGCCTGCAGCTTCAGCTTCACAAGCTCTTGTGGGGAGACAAGCCGGGCGTATGAATAGCGCAAACGGCAAGAATGCCGTCGTCCTGTTGTCCGGCGGGCTGGATTCCGCCACCGTGCTCGCGAGCGCGCGACGCGACGGCTACCGATGCCACGCCCTGAGCTTCGACTACGGTCAGCGACACTCCGCGGAACTCGACGCTGCCCGGCGTGTAGCGGCACAACTCGGTGCGGCCGGTCACAGAGTCTTTACGCTGGATCTGGGGCAGTTTGGGGGCTCGGCACTCACGGACCGGAGCATTGAGGTGCCAACCGAGCAGGATGACGGCATCCCGGTTACCTACGTGCCGGCTCGGAACACCGTATTCCTTTCCCTGGCGCTGGCCTGGGCCGAGGTCTTGCCCGCCCAGGATATCTTCATCGGCGTGAACGCTGTGGATTATTCCGGGTATCCGGACTGCCGCCCGGAATTTATCGACGCATTTCAAAAAACCGCTCGCCTCGCGACCAAAACGGGGGTGGAGGGCGCTGCAATCCAGATTCATACGCCGCTTGTTGATCTGACCAAGGCGGAGATTATCCGGCTCGGCGATTCTCTCGGGGTGGACTACGGCATCACCGTCAGCTGCTACAAGGCTGATGGGCAAGGCAAAGCCTGCGGAGAGTGCGACTCCTGCAGATTGAGGCGCGCCGGATTCGAGGCTGCCGGTGTGGCCGATGCGACGCGCTATGCAATCTCCTGACGCGGGTTTTTTCGGCAAAGCCGATCAGGTAGTATTGCGCCCCCTCATATGGGTCGTTAGCTCAGTTGGTAGAGCATCGGACTTTTAATCCGCTGGTCGCAGGTTCGAATCCTGCACGACCCACCATTTTTCCATCGCAACGTTAAAGCTTCGAATCTTCGACATTTAGGTCAACGTTGTTTTTGGCGATACGGTCTCGCCGCGAATTCAGGCAAATCGATTCTTAGGGTGGCAGCGTGCGCGGCGGGTTCCGCGCGCGATCAGCTTCAGCGCACCACTCGACGCTTTCCAGCGCGCGGCAACCCACCATTCTCTTCTTCAATCACATTGATGTGTGTTAGCTCAATTCCGCGCGCACCTGATGTCAGCGCGTGGACCGACGGTAATCAGCGCGCGGCAACCCACCATTCTCTTTTTTCTATCACATGGACGTAGGTTACCTGGGCTCCGCGCGCACCATACGTCAGCGCCGGACCCGACGAAAATGTATCCTCATCCAATCTATACCGTTTACAAAAGGTCAGTAAGCAACGCACTCATTGCCCGACAGAATCGCTGACCCGGGTCCACTCACCGTCCCAACTCGTTAGCTCAAAGCGATCTGTCACCGGGAAACCGGCGGGGCGTCTTTCCTCGAGGCGCTTATCGAATTCGATGCGCGTTGAGTATCGAGGCTCCGTCGCCGACACGGACCCCGCCGTCACGCTGCCATATATATAGAGCTGCGACAGCTCCCGACGTCGATAATCCCGCACCTTGAAGATCCGGCCGGCATAGATCGCCCCGTGCACGTAAAGGGGGCCTGGTCCGGTGACCTCCGGCTCGGCGATCTCAACGGATTTTGCGGCAACCAGGCCGAGAAAGCTGCCACCGGTTTCGGCCACCGCGCCTTCCTGCGCATAGGTCACGTTTCCCGTAATTATGATTCGTTCCGGCGTGTAAATGGTTACGTTGCCGCTTAGCCTGCCACTTACAAAGAACGTCGTGTTCTTTTTACCAATGAGATAGGTCGTGCCTGCGCCCAGGGCCTCGTGGCCGACATGGCCACCGGTGTCATTCGCATCGCGCCAGGAGAACGAACCATCTTCATGAAAACGCACGTGAGTATCCCCTGCGAACTCAAAGACCTGGCGGCCATCGATACTGTCGTCCGCCTCGTGCGCCTGGTATCGCCTGGCCAGGGGAATACTCCTGACGCCCGTCTCAATGCCGCCGGCGAAGATATCTTCCCTGCGACGATGTCCGCGCGTATCGCCGTAACGCACGCTGCGCGCGGCCGTCGTCACTTTGCCGAGAAACTTGGGCTGCACGTTTCTGTCCCAGGCAAGGTTAATGGTTGAATTTGAGTGAAAGCGTCCGTCCAGCGTGTCGTCGTGGATCTGGACGCGCTCATCCCAGCGGTGCACGAACTGCGCGAAGTGCGAAAAGGCCAGCATCTTCATCTGCATCTCGGTGCGCAGTATTTCGCCATGCTGCTCGG
>JABDLF010000112.1 GCA_013003115.1 Gammaproteobacteria bacterium | reverse complement strand
GCTGCCGATAGTGTAGAAGCCCTCGTTGCGGGCGCGCATCTCGCGCGCTACCAGGTCGATGTGTCGTGAACACATCTGGGCTTTAAAAATTTCCAGGAAATCCTTTTGCGTCAGCTCGCTGCCGGGTGCAACGAACTGGCTGCCGCGATCGTTGCTTTTCGCAACATCATCCCATTCATCAAGAAATTCAAGAAAATTGTTGTCAACGATCTCGGCGCGATTGAGCGCGCGCGTACCGGCTTTCGCCAGCGCCGACTTAGAAGGCGTTGACACCGGTCAGCTCTTTGCCAATAACCAGCTCGTGCACTGTCTCGGTGCCCTCGTAGGTAATCACGCTCTCAAGATTCAGCATGTGGCGCACGGGGCAGTATTCGGCGCTGATGCCGGAACCGCCGAGCAGGTCACGTGCGTCGCGCGCGATGTCCAGGGCCATCCGGCAGTTGTTCCACTTGGCCAGCGACACTTGAGAAGGGGTGTAGGTGCCCGCGTCCTTCATGCGCCCGAGGCGCAGCGAAAGCAGCTGCGCCGTGGTGATGCGCCTGGCCATATCCGCCATCCGAATCTGTACCGCCTGCGTCTGGTTGACCGGCTTACCGAACAACACGCGACTCTCGGTGTAATCGAGGACTTCCTTGAGACATGCCTGGGCGGCACCGATTACGCCCCAGGTGATGCCGTAGCGCGCCTGCGTGAGGCAGCTGAGCGGGCCCTTCAGCCCTTTGACGCCGGGCAGCATGTTAGCGGCGGGAACACGCACGTTGTCGAAAAACAGCGCTGATGTCACCGACGCACGCAGGGAAAACTTCTTTTCGATTTCCTGCGCAACGAAACCAGGCATGCTTTTCTCAACGAGGAAACCTCGTATGCCGTCTTCCGTGTCGGCCCACACGAGGGCAACATCGGCGAGGTTACCGTTGGTAATCCACATCTTGGAGCCGTTTAAAATCCAGTCGTCGCCGTCGCGTTTGGCGCGGGTTTTCATGTTGGCTGGATCAGAACCACCGTGAGGCTCAGTAAGGCCGAAGCAACCAATTGCTTCGCCGCGGGCCATGGCCGGCAGCCAGCGCTCTTTTTGCTCGTCCGAGCCGAAGGCAAAGATGGGATACATGACCAGGCTGCTTTGTACGGATACAAACGAGCGCAGTCCGCTGTCGCCGCGTTCGAGTTCCTGGCAGATGAGCCCGTAGCTCACGCTGTTCATACCGGCGCAGTCATAGCCGTCGATGGAACTGCCCAGAAGACCAAGCTCGGCGATTTCCGGAATCAGCTCAGCCGGGAAGCGATGGTCTTCGAAACACTCGCGTATGACGGGCAAAACCTTGCTGTCGACAAAGCGGGCGACGGTTTCTTTCACCATCAGCTCGTCTTCGCTTAGTTCACTCTCGACGTCGTAAAGATCCAGGGGATTCAAGTTTTTCATGGGTATAGAAAGCGTCTGTTTGATGGCCGGACTTTAAAGACAAGCCGGGGCCGTCAAAGCGGCCCCAGGCAAGGTGCAATGATAGCCGAAAGCGCCGACCCATACATCGCCCCGCAGGCTTGTTCTCCAGACCAGGGCTTCGCCCTGGTTGCCTACTGGGTCCCCGCTTCCGCGGGGACGACAGTAGATGCCGTGCCGTCGTATCAAGGGAGACGCTGTCACTCTCAAACCAACCGTGCAAAGCAGCACCGCCGCGTGATATTCAAACCAACCGTGCAAAGCAGCACCGCCGGATCACTCAAAGCGATCGCTGCATATCCGTCCTGTCTCGTCATTCGCGCGAACAAACGCGCCACTTGGCGGACCGATCCCAACGAGGGCTTCGCCCTGGTTGCCTACTGGGTCCCCGCCCCCGGATCAGGTCCGGGGCAGGTTTCGCGGGGATGACGGGGCCTGCGGTTACTGCCGGGGGCCGCGGTGACCGACGGAGTCCGCAGTGAGTGACGAAGGCTGCGATGACTGACGGGGGCCTCGGGAATGACAAAGGCCGCGACAATGACAGAGATTGCAGGAATGACAGTGGTGGCGAGAATGACAGAGGCCGTGGGAATACCAGTGGTGTCGGGACGCTTCCTAAAGGCCTTGCGCATCCGATATAGTGCATCTCCCATTTGGCCGGAGCTCTTAACCCGACCGTGACAATTGCCGCAGAATCAAGTAATCACGCCGTGGTGCTCCAAAGCCGAGCGCCCTTAATCATGGTGCTCGCCTTTATCGGCGGCTTCAGCATCATGTCCATCGAGCTGCTGGCCGGTCGCATGCTCGCGCCTTTTTTCGGTAGCAGCATTTATGTTTGGGGCAGCATCATTACGGTGTTTATGCTTTCCCTGTCGCTGGGCTACCTGCTGGGAGGCCGACTGTCCGTTCGCGCACCGAGCCTGAGGAAGTTCGGTTACATCTTTCTTGCAGCGGGCGCTACCATCACGCCGCTGCTGCTGGCCGGCAACGTAATCATGGAGGCCGTGTTTGCCGCAGTGGAGGATCCCCGATATGGGTCCCTGTTGGCCTCAGTGGCGCTGTTTTTCATTCCCACCGTTGCGATGGGCACGATCTCGCCGTATGCGGTGCGCCTGCTGGTTGATACGGTCGGGCACAGCGGCCAGGTCGCCGGGTTCTTGTATTTTGTGTCAACCCTGGGCAGCGCGCTCGGCACATTGCTGACGTCGTTTTACTTCGTGCTCTGGTTTGAGGTAACACAGATCTTGATCAGCCTTGGATTGGCGCTGATTGCCTGCGGCCTTGCGGCCATCGTCTTTGGCCGCGGAACCACGGAGAGCGCATGAGCAGGCTGGTTTTATCGTTCGTCCTGCTGGGGACCTTCGTGCTGCCGTTGATGCCGGTAAGCGTGCAGGCGGAGGTGATCTTCAAGCAGCGGTCGCTTTATCGCAACATCGAAGTGGTCGATGACCGCGACAGTCGCTGTCTGAGGTTTGCCAATCGTGAGCGCCGCGTCAGCCGCCAGTCATGCCAGTATTTCGACGATCCTGATCGGCTCGTGTTTGACTACGGCAAGCTGGTTTTCACGGGCTTCCTGATGAACCCGAACCCGGAGCGCATTCTGATCATCGGCCTCGGTGGCGGGTCGCTACCGCGGCTAATGCAAAAGCTTTTCCCGGAGTCGCGCATTGATTCCGTCGAAATAGACCCGGCGGTTATCCAGGTGGCTGAGAAGTATTTCAGCTTCACGCCGCGCGAGCAGGACAGTGTGGTGGCGCGCGACGGGCGCGTTTTTGTCCGGCGGGCACTGCTTAGCAAGCAAACCTATGATTTCATCTTGTTGGACGCCTTCACGGGCGACTACATTCCCGAGCACATGATGACCCGTGAGTACCTGCAGGAATGTAAAGAACTTTTAGCGGAGGGCGGGGTTCTGGTAGCGAACACCTTTTCGTCGAGCCGGCTCTATCGACATGAGACGGCAACGTTTGCTGCCGCGTTTGACTGGTTTTTCAATATGCGCAGGCAGACAGGGAACCGCGTGATCATCACCGGAAAAATGCCGCAGCCCGACCTCGAAACCCTGCGTGACAAGGCGCGACGGATTGACTGGCGGGAGTATGGCATCGACCTCGAAGAAAACCTGGACTGGATCGAGGCGCCGTCAAAGCGCGATCTCGAAGCGCGCGTACTCACCGACGAGTATTCGCCAGCAAATCTTTTGAACGGACCCGGATAGAACCGGCTGTCAGGCGAGCGACTAGTAGGGAATGCCGAGGCGCTTGTAGACGAAGGATAAAAGCCAGATCGGGCCTATCATCAGGAACTGAACGTCCTTGAAAAAAGAGGGTCGCTTGCCCTCAATGACATGGCCGATGAACTGGCCAATCCATGCCACCACAAAAATGCCCACGCAGATCTGCCACAGGGGTGTCGCCAGAGCGTCAAGCCGCGCAAGCAGGTAGATGATGAGCGCCGAAACCATCACCATCCCCAGCGCCAGCGTCGTGGACATAATGAAGTAGTAAACGATGGAGGCCATGAGAAACACGGTACCCCAGTTGAGAATGGGCGATGTTTCTGCGAAGACCTGTGGCACCGGCAACGCCCACAGCAGGCCAATCAGGCTGAATACGATGGCCGGTACGCACACCCAGTGCACGGCCTTGTTAGTGGGATTCTGGTGGCTTTCCCCGTATTCGTCGAGCCAAAGGTCAATATCGCGCATAGTCGAACCCGGGCAATTGAGCTGGCCTAAAATTACGCCGCTTCGCATTTGGGCGCAAGCGCACGGGCTCCGCTAAAATATCTGCACTAATCAAGCGAATCAGTTGTCCATACAAAGCCTGGGCATTGCAATCCTTCGCGCATACCCTTTAACTTCGCGCAGTTCTGACTTATTCAACTG
>JABDLF010000109.1 GCA_013003115.1 Gammaproteobacteria bacterium | reverse complement strand
GGCGATCCGCGAAATACGGCACGGCTAGGTGACCCAATTCCATTCAGAGACCGACAAGCCACGATGATGGCGGAGTCGGCAAACGCGTGATTAGTGGAACAACCTCAAGCCGAGCGTTACCCGGCATGCGGGACGGCTCGAAAACCTAAAGCGATCTGCGACGCAAAAGTCCCGATGATTCTGGCACGGGCGGGATTATTCGCCACCTTCGGTGGCTCACCCCTCAAGGGGGCCGCTCGCTCACTTTGTTCGCTGCGCGTTGTCTCGGCAAACTGCGTTTGCCTCGGCTCGAACCCTTGATTGTCTAATCGCGGGTTCGAATATTCGCTCATGATTATCAAAAACGGGACCACAAGGGTCCCATTTTTGATAATGGCGGAGAGGGCGGGATTCGAACCCGCGATACGGGGTTACCGTATACTTGAATTCCAATCAAGCGCCTTCGACCACTCGGCCACCTCTCCGTTTGATTGATCTTTGAGATCTTCTGGCAAAGCTGTTTGCCCGCTCCTATGGAGCCGGTCGTTCCCGCTTAATGCTCCACACATCGCCCTCGCGAATCAGCAGCATTTGCTTGCGCGTTACCGCCGTGCCGGAATCGGCGCGATAGCGTTCAGTAAACCTCACGGCTATGTTATCCGGTCCGACCACCTGAACTTCTGCGCCATAGACACTTACATCGACGTTCGCTGCGCCGATGATTCTGCCGAGTCGCTCATTGCGCCAGCTCGCCCAACTCATGCCATCCTCGGCCAGGAACGACCCTGCGTAAAAGGCGAAGTAGGCGTCGCTCTCCTGCTCCGACCAAGCGCGTGCCCAGTCCTGCAATAAATCATGAATGCGCCATGCAGGCAGACCAGGCTGCAGGGGCTTCTGCAGGTCAGCACCTGCAAGGGCATCGATGCTCGTCCAGCGATCTTCTGCCATTTCGGGCCAGGCCCGCACGACCTGCGAGTCGCCCGATTTGTTCGCGTTCAACCCCGCCTCTCTCAAGGCTACCTGCGATTCGTTGGACAGCACGGTCGGCGGCCTCTCGAGACACTTACCAATTGACTTGCCTGCGCCCTCCCCGACAGCGGGCACGCGCCTGTCTGCGCGCTGACTCGGAAGCGAAACCCCCTCCGGTGCATTCAACGGCCCAACTTCCCGGGCGAAATGATAAGCCTCCGTCGCCTCGCAATCGATGTCATCACGAATAAGCGCGCAACCCGCGAGCACCGGTATGTTTATTGCCAGCATCGCGATAAATTTATAATGGCCCTGGTTCAATTAATTTCCTTCAGCAAAGGCTAGATTATATGCGCTTTTCGCATAGCCTCTCGCAAGGCAAGGTGATGGGTATCAGACAATCGCGTAAGCGGCAGTCTTATTCCCTCTGGTATCTGTCCCATGTCCGCGAGCGCCCACTTGACCGGGATCGGATTCGGCTCAAAAAACAATGCCTCGTGCAGATCAGCGAGGCGAGCGTTGAGCTCCGCCGTATGCGTCGTATCGCCTGCTAGCGCCGCATCGCACATTTCATGCATCAAGGCGGGAGCGACATTCGCTGTTACCGAAATCGTTCCGCGCGCGCCGGCCAGCATCGCAGCCGCCGCCGTAATATCGTCGCCGCTGTATACCTCAAAACCATCGTCAGCAAGTTCCAGAATCTGTTTCACCCGATCCACGTCGCCGGTCGCCTCTTTGATCCCGATAATCCCGGGATGCGCTGACAGCCGGCCAACCGTTTCCGGCAAAAGGTCGCAGGCGGACCGGGACGGCACATTGTATAGGATGATTGGCACATCGGCGCCATCTGCCAGGTGCAAATAGTGCTTTTCAAGTCCACCTTGCGTTGGCTTCACGTAAGGCGGCGTCATCACCAGGGCAGCGTCGGCGCCCAATTCGCCTACAAGGCGCGTCAGTATCAGGGCCTTGCTGGTCGAGGCGCTGCCGCTGCCGCAGATTACCGGCAAGCGGCCCCGCACCACCCTGATGGCCTCGTGCACCAGCTTCTTCAGCTCGCCGTGATCAAGACTGGCCGACTCGCCGGTAGTTCCCGCTACAACAAGCGCATCGGTTCCTTCGCCAATATGGAACTCGATGAGTTCTTCCAGGCTAGGGAAATCTATTGCGCCATCCACGGTCATGGGCGTGACCAGGGCAACCATGCTTCCGGCAAACATCATTTGGACCCGCTGTGCTTACAGGCCGGCGATGGTACTTTCCGCCCTCTTGCAAGGCAAGCGATCGCCTTCTCCGCCGCCTTGCGCCGCACTGCTTTCAAGGTTACCGTTCGTGTTTGCGCACTCTCAGGCTCAGATTATGAAGGAAATGATCGTCGTTTCGGCGGTCGGGCGCGACCAACCCGGCGTCGCACACAGTGTCACTGCGGCCATCCGGCGCTGCGGTGGTGAAATTGCCGAGAGCAGAATGACCAGTCTCGGGGCTGAATTCGCGATGCTTCTTTTGGTGTCCGGCAACTGGCATGCCCTTGCAAAAGTCGAATCAGAACTCGATAAGCTTTCGCAGCGGGACGCCCTGAGTGTCAACGTGCGAAGGACATCCGAGAGGCCGATCAGGGACAACCAGATCCCCTACCTCATCGACGTTATCTGCATCCGTCAAAGCGATGTCGTCGAGGGGATTGCCGGATTCTTTGCGCAGCGTAAAATTGACATCGCCGAACTGTCGACACACAGCTATGCAGCCGCGCATACCGGGTCGCCCATGTTGAGCGTTCAACTTACGGTCAGCATACCGGCCGACACTTCGATAGCGGCGCTGCGCGAAGAATTTCTGGATTTCTGTGACGGTAAGAATCTCGACGCGGTTATCGAACCGATAAAAAACTGACCGGGAACAAAGGAGAACAGAACTTTTGGCTACGAAAAAAATTCCGCAAACGGGCCGCAAGGCGCCTGACTTCACGCTGCCCGCCACGGGAGACAAAAAGATCAACCTGCGCTCGCTCCGAGGCGAGAACGTTGTGTTGTATTTTTATCCCCGGGACAATACCCCTGGATGCACGACGGAAGGCCAGGATTTCAAAGCACTACACCGAAGGTTTCGTCGGCAGAAGACCCTGATTTTTGGTATTTCGAGGGACAGCCTGGCAGCGCACGAGAAATTCCGGGACAAATTCGGATTTCCGTTTGACCTCTTGTCAGACGAAGACAGCAAAGTGTGCGACAAATTTGATGTTATAAAAGAAAAGAATATGTACGGTAAAAAAGTCATCGGGATCGAGCGCAGCACTTTTCTGATCGACGCCACCGGCACACTCAGGCAACAGTGGCGCAAAGTCAAAGTCAAGGGTCACGCAGAGGAAGTCCTCGAGGCCGCCAGGCAACTCTGATCGCATTGACGATCTCGCCCACACCCAGGAGATTCTGATTGAGCCCGACTGACCCCAACGCTCGGCGCGTTTTTGTTCTTGATACCAACGTGCTGATGCATGACCCCGCTGCTTTCTTCCGCTTCAAGGAGCATGACATCCACGTGCCCATGGTTGTGCTAGAGGAGCTCGATGCGGCCAAGAAAGGCATGTCGGAAGCTTCGCGCAATGCGCGCCAGGCCAGCCGCTTTCTTGACGAACTGATGACGGGCGCCAGCAAGGCGGAAATTGACGCGGGACTACAGCTCTCCGGAATTCTTATCGAGGGCAATGGACAAGAAGTCAAACCCGGGCGCCTTTTCTTCGAAACCCGTGTGCTCCCCGGCAGCCTGCCCGACAGCCTGCCGGGCAATCTGCCCGATAACAGCATTCTCGCAACGGCGCTTACCCTGCAGAAGGCGAATGTGGATGCCGCTGTAACCCTGGTGTCAAAAGACATCAACCTCCGGATCAAGGCGGCCATACTGGGCGTGCATGCGGAGGACTATTACAACGATCGGGCGCTGGATGACGTGGATCTTCTTTTCAGCGGCGTGGATGTCGTAGAAGACGATTTCTGGGAAAGCCACAGCAAGAACATGGATTCATGGAAGGAGGAAGGGCGCACTTTTTACAGAGTCAGCGGCCCGCGGGTGGAAAGCTGGCATACGAACCAGCTGCTGCATCAGGAAAAGGACGATGCATTTGAAGCGGTAGTCCGCGAGATTGATGATGGTTTCGCGAAGATCGAGCTTACCCGTGATTTTCGCAATGAGAAAAATGCTGTCTGGGGAATCCAGGCGCGCAATCGGGAGCAAAACTTCGCTTTTAACCTGCTGATGGATCCCGAAATAGACCTGATAACAATGGTCGGTGCTGCGGGCACCGGCAAAACGCTGTTAAGTCTCGCCGCAGGCCTTACCCAGACGCTGGAGGAAAACCGCTACGTCGAAATCATCATGACGCGGGTCACGGTGCCTCTGGGAGAAGACATCGGCTTTCTGCCCGGCACCGAAGAAGAGAAGATGGAGCCATGGATGGGCGCTCTTATGGACAACCTCGAGGTTCTGACTCGCAGCGATGAAGGCGGTGACTGGGGTCGTGCCGCCACCAACGATTTGCTGCGCAGCCGGATCAAGATTCGCTCTTTGAACTTTATGCGAGGCCGGACGTTCCTGAATCGCTACATTATTATCGACGAAGCGCAGAACCTGACTTCGAAACAAATGAAAGCGCTGATCACCCGTGCGGGTCCGGGCACCAAGGTAATCTGCCTTGGGAATGTCGCCCAGATCGATACGCCATACCTGACCGAAACCACGTCAGGACTCACTTACGTTGTGCATAGATTCAAAAACTGGCGTCATTCCGGTCACATTACGCTGATGCGTGGTGAGCGCTCACGTCTCGCGGACTTTGCCTCGGATAACCTTTGACCGGCGCCCGGAACCGCTCGGCTTCGTGGTTGTCTGAGACGCAGTCAGGCTGACGGATGGAATTTATGCTACGAATCGCTGCATGGCTGATCCCTCTTCTGCTGCCCCTGCTGGCGCAGGCGGGCATCGATGAGCTGCCAGACATTGGCAGCTCGGCCGGCGCCATTATTTCTCCGGCCGAGGAATATCAGTTAGGACGCATGATAATGCGCGGCCTGCGTGACTCCGACCTGGTGCTCGATGATCCGGAAGTGACGGAGTACGTGCAGGCTATTGGCAACAATCTGGCGAGTCACGCCGGCATTGATGGGCAGAGCTTCCAGTTCTTTGTGGTCAGGGACGACGGAATTAATGCCTTTGCCCTGCCTGGCGGCTTCATCGGTATCAATATGGGGCTGATTCTCGAAACTCGCAGTGAGTCGGAGCTCGGAGGTGTGCTCGCCCATGAAATTGCCCATGTCACTCAGAAGCACATCGCCAGACAAATCGAAGCGGCCAGCAATTTCGGCCTGGTGTCTGCCGCGGCGACCCTCGCCGCCGTACTTGTGGGCGTCGCGGTAGGCAGCGCCGACGTTATCCAGGCGGGCGTCGCCGCCGGGCAGAGCGCGTCAATCCAGTCCCGAATTAACTTCACCCGGGCGCACGAATATGAGGCGGATCGGGTCGGCATCGGAATTCTCGCGGACGCCGGCTATGACCCCTCCGGCATGGTCAGCTTCTTTGAGCTGATGGCCCAGCGTGCTCGCCTCTCACCGAGCTGGCTTCCCGAATTGCTCCGAACTCACCCTGTTAGCTCGGCGCGAATCACTGAGGCGCGCAACCGCGCGAAGAATCGGCCCACAGCGGAGCAGACTATCAGCCACCGCGGTTACAGGCTCGCGCGGGCGCGGCTGGTCGTGCTGAGTGCAAAGACGCCCGCCGAGGCACTCGAGCATTTCCGCCGCGAAGCAGACGGCAGAGAGGCCGAAGCTTCGGAGGTAACGCGCTACGGACTGGCCCTCGCCTACGCCCACAGCGGCGAATACGGCCCGGCCAGCGAGATATTCAGATCACTGCGCGCGTCGAACGAAGAAGTTACCGAATACCACATCGGTCTGGCACAGACATTGCTCTGGGCGCGTCGAGATAATGAAGCGCTTGAGGTCTATGCCGAAGGTCACCGACTTTTTCCGCGTAATGTCTCCCTCACAGTCAGATATGCGCAGGCACTGATTCAAACCGGGCAGCCGGGGCCTGCGCATGACCTGATGCTCGACCTGCTCAACAACATCAATCCCAGCCCAACACAGGTGCGCCTGCTCGCCATGGCAGCAAGCGCTTCGGGAAATACGGGCGATTCCCACTACTACATGTCGGAAGTACATTTGTTGAACGGCGAGCTGCAGCTCGCTCTCGACCAGCTGAGACTGGCGCTTTACACGCCGGAAATCACCGCCATCCAGAGGGAGCGCTATGATGCCCGCATGCGCGAGATTCGCGAAGCGCTTGATGAGCAAAAGAAGAAGCGCAAGCGCAAGCCATCAGACTCCGAAAACTTCTCAGGGTGACACGCGCTCGACGGCGCTGCCGAAAAACAGCGCGTTCAGCCACAGCCTGCTGGTTCCAAACCAATAGGCGCGAAATGCAGGTATGTCAGAAAACAGGATGACGCTCCCCCTTCCCAACCGCGTCTGACGCACCGACACGCTGTTGGCGAGTTGCTCTATGTTCTTCTGCGATGCGTAGCCTGCGAGCAGCGGCTCTTCAGCATAGACCGCTACGTTCTCAAAGGGATTGGCCGATGCTGCCACCCACTCCGTGCCGCGATGAAACACCGGCAGACTGCGCGAATGAAACCCGAAGCCCAGCGGATGCGATACGTCCAGCCGAGCGCCGAATATCGCCCCGCCAATGACATGCTCCGCCTCCCACTCGTCGCGCTCCGAATAGTCCCGCTGCTCCGGCCTTTCTGCTTCGCCGCCGTCTTTGGGCGCTTTGTCAGTCTTTTGTTTTGTATCGTCCGATTTGCCCAGTAACTTTGCCGAGGCCTGAAGCCATGTAGCCGCGCGACGCTGCCCTGCGATGACGCCCCCTGCGCGCACCCAATCGCCCATCGCGCTCGCGGCGCCCTCCCCGATGTTGCCATAGTTGCCGTCAACCAGAACAAGGTGGGTATAGCGCCCGAGATCCACCCGTCCCAGCGCGCCGACATCCAGGAGAGCAACCGGGATATCGAACCGCTGATCGAGCAGATGCCAGACCTCCCCGGCCTCGTACGCGTTTACGCCGCGTCCCACCACTAAAGCCACACGTGGCGGCTCAATATTTTCCAGGCTGGGGCTGCCGAGATCGATTCCTTCCTCGGCCAGGCCGCCGCTAAGCGAACCCGTGCGCACCCCGTGATCACGAGCCTCGCCGAGCACTGCCATTACAGCCGCCTTGTCGGCCTCGGCGATGAGTCCGGCTGGAATAACCACCGTTCCGGGGGGATAGTCTGCGCCCTGCATCGAAAACGAACGCGTCGCGACGCGCGCCCGGGCACCCGCTTGCAGTGCTTTATAAACAGTACGGCCCGCGTAGAAATCCCGCCAGTCCACAGTCCAGGCATAGGCCTGCGGGTCAGGTTCGCCGAGGACTCGCTCACGCACGGCAGGCATCGGCTGGCCGCGCAAAGCGCGCGCCTCTCCTCGCGACACGCTCTTGAACGGCAAACCAAAAGAGAGCGGCAAAGTCCACGCAGATACGTCATAGAAAGTGTTATCCCTGAAGGTGGTTGGCGTGTCGAACATGGCGCGGACCATGAGATATTGGGGCTGGTCCATCGGGATGAAAAAACTATCTGATGGGTCATAACGCACGCCGTCAATTTCGCCGGCGCGAGCAGCACGGTATACCTCGACCTTGTGGATCGCCAGCACATCAAGAAACGCCTGTGTACGAGCCGGATCCCCCGGGTCCGCCACAACGAAACCACCTCGCCTGTCTTTACGCGCGCTCGCACGCGCCTTCGAGTGAAACTCAAACAGGTTACTAGCCAGCCTGTCTTTCAGCGCGTATGCGCCTTTCAGCGTTGATAGCGATGTCAGAAACTGATTGCGCACCGCGTACGGGAAACCAAGGCGACCATTGCGCGATTCCTGAATGTGGCCCCGGGCACTTGCCTGTTCAAACAACAAACCGATCGAGCCGTGAATATCCGGGTAGGTCGAGCCCTTGCCGTAATAGAAATCATCGTAGCTCTCGGCGGAATAGTAGAGCACCTCCTTTTCGTCCAGCGCCGCGGCATGAAAATTTGCCAACTCATTGGTCAGCGCGATGTTTTCGGCAGGGGTCAGCGGATTGGTGCGACTTGGCACACCGGGTTGAAAAAAGAACGTCTGGTTGGTTCCCATCTCATGAAAATCGGCAAGCACATGAGGGCGCCACCGGTGAAACCACGCCAGTCGTGCCCGAGACTCCGGGTGCTGTGCCGGCAGCCAGTCGCGATTCAGATCGAACCAGTAGTGATTCGTGCGCCCGCCGGGCCACGCCTCGCTGTGCTCGCGGCTTGACCTGTCTGCTACGGCAACTTTGCCCCTGTTGCTGTTTACCCACTGTGCGAAACGGCTCAATCCGTCGGGATTCAGGCTCGGGTCGATTAGCACAATTGTCCCGTCAAGCAGCCCATTGATCTCGGCATCGTCAGCTGCGGCCAGGTGATAAGCAACCAGCATCGAGGCATTCGAACCACTGGCTTCATTGCCGTGAACGCTGTAGCCGAGCGCGACAACCGTGGGTCCTGCCGAATCGAGATTACCCGCCACTCTTTCCATGTGTTGCGCACGAATCTCCTCGAGCCTCGCGATGTTTTCTTTCGAGGAGATCGCAACAAGCATGAGTTCTCGGCCTTCGTAAGTCCGGCCCGTGCTTTGGAGGCTTACGCGCTCTGAAGCCTTGGCGAGTGCTTTGAAATACTGGACCAGCCGGTCATGACTGACGTGCCACTCGCCAACCTCGTGCCCGATCACCGATGCCGGCTTTGGGACCTCTTCTGCATAGCTCACCGCATTGCCGAGGTACCACTCAAGCCTCGCTTCGCCCTCCAGCCCCTCGAAATCTGCCGATGAGACATTTGGCAAGGCTGGCAAGACGAGGCACAGCAGCCCCAGCGCTCTCAGTGAAATGCGATTCATAGTTGTCTCCGCCGACTCGGAAAACGCAGCACGAGCTCGCCTGGACGATGATCATGATCGTGCTGCGCCGTTAACTTTAGTTTTTTTAATATCTTACGGTGGTTTCTTTAGCTTTTATCTTAAGAAGAGTAATTGCTGAAAGACGCGAACCCGACCAAACCTTGCAGCGATTTTTGTCACGAGGGCGTGGCAGGTCTTCCGGCCCCGACGAGGATACCAGACGCCTGCGGCAACCTGTATTTGATTGCCTGGAGGCTTCACTCGGCGGACAAATAGGACTAAAATAGTCCTCATTAAATCGACCGGGAAAAACCCATGCTGAGAATGAGCAAACTGACAGATTACGGCACGGTCGTGCTGGCCTTCATGGCGTCCCGGCCGGATAGCCTGATCTCGGCCAGCGAAATCGCCGAAGCAACCCGCATGGCTGTCCCAACGGTCAGCAAGATTCTCAAGAAGCTTACGGTTGCCGGCATGCTGGACTCGACGCGCGGGGCGCATGGCGGCTATACCCTGGCCCGGGACGCGGCTGACATATCCGCAGCTGAGATTATTGATGCCCTCGAAGGCCCTATTGCCATCACCGAGTGCAGCGGCGATCACAGTCACTGCAGCTTCGAGTCGGTTTGCGCCCTTGGTGGACGCTGGCAGCAGATCAATGGGCTGATTCGCGCGGCATTGACTGATATCAGCCTCGCAGAACTTGCGAGTCCTGCCGAACTGACTGAAATACGTCTGCAGCCCGCATTGAGGCGCGATGCCCGGCGCCTGCGGACCAACCCAGGTAACAGTTGAGAATTCGGACAATGGCAAGCACACAAAAAGAACTGCAGCGCGTTGTTGATCGCAAATACGAGCACGGTTTTGTCACCGACATCGAATCAGACACCCTGCCGCCCGGGCTTGACGAGAATGTCATTCGGGCAATTTCTGCGCGCAAGGATGAGCCGGAGTACCTCCTTGAGTGGCGTCTGAAGGCGTATCGACACTGGCTGACCATGACCGAGCCGCACTGGGCACACAGCAACTATCCGCCCATCGATTACAGCGCGATTTCTTATTTCTCGGCACCCAAGTCACCCGATGACGCGCCGAAAAGCCTTGACGAGGTTGATCCCAAGCTCCTGGAGACCTACGAAAAACTGGGCATCCCTTTACATGAACGGGCACGACTGGCCGGCGTGGCGGTCGATGCCGTTTTTGACAGCGTGTCGGTTGCCACAACTTTCAAGAAGAAGTTATCGGAGGCGGGCGTTATATTTTGCCCGTTCTCCGAAGCGGCGCGCGATTACCCGGAGCTGGTACAGCAATACCTGGGGTCGGTGGTTCCGTACACGGATAATTTCTACGCAGCGCTTAACTCCGCGGTGTTCACCGACGGATCTTTCGTGTTTATTCCCAAAGGCACTCGCTGCCCCATGGAGCTGTCGACCTACTTTCGCATCAACGCCGCGAACACGGGCCAGTTTGAGCGCACGCTGATTATCGCTGAGGAAGGCAGCGAGGTGAGTTACCTGGAGGGCTGCACCGCGCCGATGCGCGATGAAAACCAGCTGCACGCCGCAGTGGTGGAGCTTGTCGCTCTCGATAACGCGCGCATCAAGTACTCGACCGTGCAGAACTGGTATCCCGGTGACGCCGAGGGCCGTGGCGGCATTTACAATTTCGTCACCAAGCGCGGAGACTGTCGCGGAAACAATTCGCGGATTTCGTGGACGCAGGTTGAAACGGGATCGGCGATTACCTGGAAATATCCCAGCTGCATTCTGCGCGGCGACAATTCGGTCGGCGAGTTCTACTCGGTCGCCGTTACCAACAACCTGCAGCAGGCGGACACGGGAACAAAAATGATCCACATCGGCCGCAACACCCGGAGCACCATTGTTTCCAAGGGCATTTCTGCGGGCCGCGGACAAAATGCCTATCGCGGACTCGTGAAAATCCTGCCTGGCGCTGAGGGCGCGCGCAATTACACGCAGTGCGATTCGCTGCTGATGGGAGATGCCTGCGGCGCACACACATTTCCGTACGTGGAAGTCGGCAACCCCAGCGCCATCGTCGAGCACGAAGCGACGACCTCGAGGATCGGCGAGGACCAGCTCTATTACTGTCGCCAGCGTGGATTGTCGGAAGAGGATGCGGTGAACATGATCGTGAACGGTTTCTGCAAAGACGTGTTCAAGGAGCTGCCGATGGAGTTCGCGGTAGAAGCGCAGAACCTGCTTGGCGTCACCCTCGAAGGTGCGGTGGGCTGACCCCGCGCGGAATATCGGGCAACTGCAAAAAAATTATCGGAAAAGGTTAATACGGATGTCGAACAAGATTCTGGAAATCAAGGGGCTTAAGGCCGAGGTAGACGGAAAGGCTATTCTCAAGGGCCTGGATCTCGCGGTTGAGGCTGGCGAGGTACACGCCATCATGGGTCCGAATGGCTCGGGCAAGAGCACGCTTACCCACGTCCTCGCAGGGCGCGAGGGCTATGTAGTCAGCGGCGGCAAGGTGCTTTACAAAGGCGCTGATCTGCTTGAACTCGAAACGGAAGAGCGCGCTCGCGAAGGCGTGTTCCTTGCTTTCCAGTACCCGGTAGAGATTCCGGGCGTCAATAACGTCTATCTGCTGAAGGCCGCACTCAACGCCCAGCGCAAACATCGCGGCGAAGCTGAGCTTGACGCCATCGAGTTTCTCTCGCTAGTGCGCGACAAAATGAAGCTGATGCAAATGGATGAAAGTTTTCTCAACCGCGCAGTGAACGAGGGATTTTCCGGTGGCGAGAAGAAGCGCAACGAGATCCTGCAGATGTCTGTCTTGCAGCCAACGCTTGCGCTGCTGGACGAGACGGACTCGGGCCTGGATATCGATGCGCTCAAGATTGTGGCCAACGGCATCAACAGCCTGCGAAGAGAGGATCGTGCCATCGTTCTGGTCACACATTATCAACGACTGCTCGATTATATTGAACCAGACTTCGTGCACGTACTTTCAAATGGCCGCATCGTGAAAAGTGGCGACAAGTCGCTGGCCAACGAGCTTGAGGCCCGCGGCTATGACTGGCTTGCCGAGGAGGCAGTCAGCGCGTGAGTAGCCCCTCCCCCGCCCTTGCCAGTTTCAAGGCAGCCGCCGATCAGCTCGCGATCAACGACGCTGCGCCGGATTGGCTGAATGCGACGCGCGTCAACGGCTGGCAGCGCTTTGCGGAAATGGGTGTGCCAGGCGTGCGTGATGAACGCTGGAAGTACACCCGGCTGGCCGCGCTCGAGCGCCAGTCATTCGTACTGCCGAATCACGGCGGCGCGCTCTCCAAGGCGGTGCACGCTGAGGAATTTTCGGCCCTGCCCGGTTTACGCATGGTGTTTGTCGATGGATGCCTGGATGAACGCTCGTCGAGGCTTGCCGGCAAGGCCGGACTGCGTGTACGCAGTCTCGACAATGCAATCGCCGATAATGATGCCGTGGTCAGCGAGCTTCTGGGCAAGATCGCCCAAGGGCCGTTACATCCCTTCGCCGCGCTGAATACGGCCCTGCTCGCAAATGGTGCCGTAATTGACGTAGAGCCCCACGCAACTATCGAAGAGCCTGTCTATTTATTGTTTATTTCTTCATGCGCGCAGGTTTCACTGATCAGCAACCCCAGAATTCTCTTGAATATCGGGGCCAACGCCTCGGTAACGGTTGTTGAGCATCATCTCGCCCACGATGGCGCAAAGAATTTCGTTAACGTGACGACCGAAGGCAGGATCGGCGAAGGTGCGAGGCTGGAGTACTGTTCGGTCCTGGATGGCGTTGCGCTGGATAGCCACATCAATGGCCTGCACCTCGAGCAGGCCGGCGACAGTCATGTCATCCATAACAGCGTGACCCTGGGCGGTCGGATGATTCGCAACGACCTGCACTGTCGCCTGCTCGGGCCCGGTAGCCACATCGATATGCGCGGCCTGTACCTGGCCGGCGACCGGCAACATGTGGATAACCACACGCTGGTGGAACATTGCGCGCCCCACACTTCGAGTGCGCAGGACTATAAAGGCGTCCTGCACGGTCGCGGACGCGCCGTTTTTAACGGTAAAGTGCTTATTCATTCGGGTGCCAACGGCAGCGAAGCGCATCAGTCCAATGGCAACCTGCTTCTGTCCGAGAAAGCAGAGATTGATACCAAGCCCGAGCTCGAGATTTATAACGATGATGTTAAGTGCTCCCATGGCGCGACGGTCGGCCAGCTCGACAAGGAAGCGCTCTTTTACCTGCGTTCCCGGGGAATTGGCGAGGCCACTGCCCGTAGCATGCTGACGTTCGCCTTCGCCGAAGCGCTGGTGCAGAGAATCGGCCTCAGCGACGTGCGCAATCGCATTGAGCAGCGCGTCATCGAACTGCTCCCCGAGAGCGAACGAATAAGGTCTTTCGTATGAGTTCCACTGCGACTGAAATTGCTGCCAGCGAGCACAGTGAAGCGCCTGACTTCGGGCGCCTGCGCGCGGACTTTCCTACGCTGAACCAGCGCGTTAACGGGCATCCGCTCTGCTATCTCGACAATGCGGCAACGACGCAAAAACCGGAAAGCGTGATTTCAGCAGTTGCAAACTACTATCGTAAAAATAACGCCAATGTGCATCGCGGCGTGCATACCTTGAGCGAGCGGGCAACCGCCGACTATGAGGGAGCCAGGGAAAAGCTGCGCCAGTTCATCGGCGCCGAATCAACCCGGGAAATTGTCTTTACGCGCGGAACCACAGAGGCCATTAACCTGGTGGCGCAGGCCTATCTCAGACCCCTCGTCTCCTCTGGCGACGAGGTTCTCATTACGGGCCTCGAACACCATTCCAATATCGTGCCATGGCAGATGGTCTGTGAGCAGACCGGCGCCAGTCTCAAGGTTGCCGCGCTGGATGAAAATGGCGAGGTTCGCCTGGACGAATTCCACCGACTGCTGTCCGACAAGACGCGCTTCGTCGCGGTGAGCCACGTTTCCAACGCACTGGGAACCGTCAACCCGGTGGGTGAAATGATCGAGGCCGCAAAGACCCGGGGCGTACCGATACTTTTGGATGGCGCGCAGGCACTTCCGCATATGCACGTTGACGTCCGCGACCTGGACTGCGATTTCTACGCACTGTCCTCGCACAAAATGTTCGGACCCACGGGCATCGGTGCGCTTTATGGCAAGGCGTCTTTGCTGGAAGCCATGCCGCCCTACCAGGGGGGCGGCGACATGATCAGCATGGTCAGCTTCGAAGAAACGCGCTACAACGATCTGCCCTACAAGTTCGAGGCGGGCACGCCAAACATCGCGGGTGCCATTGGCCTTGGCGCGGCAATCGACTACCTCAATGCGATCGGCATGACCCAAATTCTGAACCATGAGAAGGCGATGGTGGCGGCCGCGCTTGACGGCCTCAGCACCATCCCGGGCCTGCGACTGATAGGCAGACCCCGTGAACGGGCGGGCGCCATCTCCTTTGTGATAGATGGCATCCATCCCCATGACATCGGCACCATAGTAGATGCGGACGGCGTTGCGATTCGCACCGGTCACCACTGTGCGATGCCAGTGATGCAGCATTTCGGCCTGCCGGCGACGGCGCGCGCGTCGTTCGCTTTTTACAACAATGAAGCCGACATCGAGCGCCTGCTTCGCGCGCTCGAACATTGCCGAAACGTGTTTGCCTGATGGATTTAAATGACCTCTACCGCGATGTAATCGTGGACCACAACAAGAGTCCGCGGAACTTTGGCGACCTGACGGATGCCGATCACAGTGCACAGGGTTTTAACCCGCTATGCGGAGACGAGTTAACGGTGTACCTGAATATCAAAGACGATCAGATCACAGATGTTCGCTTTAAGGGACAGGGCTGCGCCATCTCGATTGCCTCTGCATCGCTGATGACAGAGAAATTAAAGGGCCTTAGCGTGGAAGATACGCGCCAGCTTTTTGGCAAAGTTCATTCAATGCTGACCGCCGATGCGCCGGACATCCCGGTCGACGAGATGGGGAAGCTGGCAGCGCTGCAGGGTGTGCGTGCTTATCCGTCGCGAGTTAAATGTGCCAGCCTGTGCTGGCATACCGTGATTGCTGCGCTGGACAAGCGTGCAACGCCCGTGTCCACAGAGTAAAGGGGCGCACTGATGTATAGCCGAGAAAGTGAACCGTTCACGCTTAGTCGGGAGACCGAGGCGGCCTTGATTCCAGCGGGTGACATGATCCGGCTGCCGCCCGGTACGATTGGCTATATCACCCAGTCACTTGGCGGCAGCTTTACTGTCTATGTGGACGGGAGTCTGTTCCGCATAGCGGGTGCCGATGCCGACGCGCTGGGCAAGGAACCACCCGAGGCGCCGGCATTGCCAGAGGATGCCTCACGCGAAGACGTTGAGGCGATAGTCTGGAGCCAGTTAAGAACGTGCTATGACCCGGAAATTCCCGTGAACATAGTGGATCTCGGCCTTATTTACAGTTGCGATCTGAATGAGGAAGATCCCGATAACCGGCGCGTTGCCGTGCAAATGACGCTGACTGCACCTGGCTGCGGCATGGGCGAATTTCTCGTTGCAGATGTCAAAGAAAAGCTGGAGATCATTCCGACCATCGCACATGCCGAGGTCGAACTCGTTTTTGACCCGCCCTGGAACCACAGCATGATGTCGGAAGCAGCACGACTGCAGACCGGCATGATGTACTGACAGCAGTTTATGAGCGAATGGATCGACGTTGCCCCCGTTGCAGCCATATCCCCCGGACAGTTCGAAACCGTGGACTTTGAGGATATTCTCATTGCGGTTTTCAATGTTTCAGGAGAGTTCTTTGCTATCGAGGACGTTTGCACGCACGACGGCGAAGAACTCGCCGGCGGGCCTGTGGACGGCCACGTGATAACCTGCCCGCGCCATGGCGCCCAGTTCTCGCTGATGACCGGTGAGGTGCTCGCCCCGCCCGCTTACGAGCCGGTCAGAACCTTCCCGGTGCAGATCAGCAATGGTATCGTGCAGGTGCGCGACGACCGCTGGGACTAGTCCGACGCCGGGAACTCCTGCCTGTAGTCCTCGCGCGCCGCTTCAACAACACGATAAGCGGTCTCCCGACCATAAATCTCTTCGATACTCACCGCAGATTCCTCACCGGGAATCCATTTGTAGGTGCGAAAGTAATGCACAAGGCGCTCTACCAGAATAGGCGGCAGATCTTCGATGTCGCGCGCACTTCCCCACTGATTGTCCTTTACGAGCACGGCCACTATTTTGTCGTCCACCTCGCCATGATCGAGCATGCGCAAGCCGCCCAGCACTCTGACGTCCATGATGATGTTCGCGCGATTAATCGGGCGCTCGGATATCACGCAGATGTCGAGCGGATCGTCATCGCCTGGAAGACCCGCCTTCGAAAGCGCGCCAACTCTTTGCGCACATAGCGTCTGCGGCACGAACCCATAGAGCGCCGGAGGATGTACCGAAGCGCGCTGCGGTCTGTCTACGCGGATATAGCCCGAATGCTTGTCCGTTTCGTACTTCACGAGGTCGAATGGCGTCATCTCGATGTACGCCGTGACAATGCCCGGCGCGTCATCGCCGATTTCCAGCCCATGCCAGGGGTGCGGCCGCCAGGCCTGAAAATTCTTTTTGGATTTCATCGCATCACCGCCGCAGGAGTCTGATTGATGGCGCGGCATTCTAACCGAGGGCGGAAGTGATTAGAATGATCTGTTCCACAAGACTGCAGCCGGTTATCTGTTTTGAAGACCCTGACCCTCGTAAGGCACGGAAAATCCAGCTGGGATGACGCCAACCTCGCCGATTTCGACCGACCACTGGCATCCCGCGGGCTCCGGGATGCGCCGCGCATGGCCAAGCGCTTCGCCAGGAAAAACAAGAAACCGGACGTCATTATCAGCAGCCCGGCTGAACGCGCTGCGCACACGGCCAGGATTTTCCTCGAAGAACTGGGGCTCGACGAACAGCGCCTCGTGCTTGAGCCAGACATATACGAGGCGAGTTGGGGAACACTGCTCGAGATCGTCCGTGGTCTCAACGATAGCTGGTCCAGCGTCGTGCTGGTGGGCCACAACCCCGGCTTCACGAGCCTCGCGTCGGCGCTCACCGAAAACGCGCCGGCAAACATCCCGACTTCCGGCATCGCCGTCATCAGGCTACCGGTTGAACAATGGCGTATGGTGCGCGACAACATGAACGCCGAGCTTGATTTTGACTATCCCAAAAACCCACATCCGAAATAGTAAAAAAGCGAAAGAGATTCAGGGCAGGCCCACCCGGGGACTTGCCAACTCCGGATACCCGATCTGGAGCAAGCGAGCCTCACCAAACCGGGGAAGTGTCAGGATGTAAATGCTGCCGTAGTCACTTTCATCGATAGCCGGCGTTTCGATATTGGCAAGCAGCTGAATCAGCTCAGGGATCGTATTGCTGTGCCCGGCCACGATAACTAACTGCCCACGATGCAATGAGAATATCTTGTCCACCAGCAGGACCGGATCACGGGCATCCACCTGTTCAATGTCCTTGCCGGTCGCAGCAGACAAGGGTGACAGAGTTTCTTTCGTTCGGCGAAACTGGCTCGCAAACAGCGCGTCAACGCCAGCGGTCGAGAACATGGTCGCCAGGGCTTTGGCGCGCAGAACACCCTCGGGCGTGAGCCCCGGGTCATCGCCTGCCTGGATTACCTTCTCGGCATGTCTGACGAGTACCACCGTGGTGGTTGAAATACTGCTGTAGACCCAGGCCACGAAAGCCAGTGCAGCAATACTGCCCAGAATCGGCATCAGAAGTGGCGTAAAAAAAGTCCGCCTGCGCAGGTTGGGCTGCTGTTTGCGCATTACGGCCGCCCCCGGCCATTCCGCGTGTCGTCGCTCGGGTCGCCCTTATCGCTGCTGACGACCTCGAATTCCCCCTCGAGTGTCTCCTGCCCGCCCGCATGGCCGGCACCTGGTTGGCCGCCGGCTTTGAGGCTCGACTCCTTCATGCCTCTCGCGAACAACCAGCTGCGCGCGAGAAAGGCGAGCCAGGCAACCAGAAGCAACCCGAAAATCACAATGAAAAACACAAACCCAAGAACCAGTGCGCTGACAAGCACCACTACCCCGACCACCACAGCCAGCAGCCGGGCAACCGGGCCGGGACCCTGGCCGGGACTCTGGCCGGGTCTCTGGCCGGGTCTCTGGCCGGGTCTCTGGCTGGGTCTCTGGCCCGACGACATGTAATGTTCTAATCGAATCTTCATAGGCCTCTCATTTTAACGACTATCCCGGCGTCAGGCCTGCGCAAAATATATTTCAAGATATTCTTCGAAACTACATGCGTCAGCCGCCTCAATCTCTGCCTGCCTGCGATGCGACTGATGCGCCATCCCGGCGAATCTCTCGAGAAGCGCGGCGTCCGGAGTCAGGCCGCCAAAAGTAGCCTGATGCAATCGCGAATAACGCAAGGCAAATTCGAAAAACGACTCCTGGCTTTCGCACATTTCGTTGAGAATATGTGCCGAGGGCAGAGTATCGGGATTCTGCGCCTGGGCCAGCCCCGCCTTGATGCTGGCCGAATAGCGCCCGTCGCCGGCCGTATCCAGCAATTCCGCCAGCGGCAATAGACTCTCGATGATTTCGACAGCCCACTCCTGCAGGTCTCTTTCCTTACCGCCATCCACCAGCCGGATGCCGGGCGTTCGACCACAGCACGCCGCGCGACTATGGTTAAACTGACTTTCCCTGCGTTCTTCCGAATCTGCAGGCGGACTCTCAGCAAACAGGCAGCTCAGCAACAGGCATTCTATGAAATGCATCGTCTCTTTGCTTACGCCCGTCGGGCTGAAGGGATCGACGTCGAGCGCCCGTACCTCGATGTAGGCGACGCCTCTGCGCCGCAGCGCGAGCGTGGGTTTTTCGCCCGTCAGCGCAATCTGTTTAGGCCGGGCAAAACTATAGTACTCATTGGCAATCTGCAAAATTGAAGTACTCAGCTGATTGTATTCCCCGGTTTGTGCGCCTTCGGCGAGAGCGCGCACGCCGACTCTCTCGTAAGGGGGATAAGGTGTATGGATCGCATACTCAAGACCGGCCACGTAGTCCGCGAGATTGTTGTAGCTGATATCAAGATTCGCCTGGCTGGTGTTGTTATAGCCGATATCGCTCATCCTAAGTGACGTTGCATAAGGTCCATACACAGTATGTTCATCGAACTGGGTAAGGCTCTGAGGTCGACCCGCGAAAAAGGATTTGCACACAGCGGGCGAACTTCCAAACAGATAGAGAATCAGCCAGCCAACGCGCTGGAAATTCCGGAGCAGATCGAAATAGCGGGCATCAATATAATCGCGCAGCGGGCGCACGTCCTGCTCGATCTGCTTGAGGACGGGCCACAGACCAACCGGCACAGAGTAATTAAAGTGGACGCCGGAAATTACCTGCATGGTGCGACCGTATCGATAGGCCAGGCCCTGTCGATAAACATGTTTCATTCTTCCGACGTTCGACGAGCCGTATTCAGCTATGGGAATCTCTTCGTCTCCACCAAGCAGGCAGGGCATGCTGGTTGACCAGAGCATCTCGTCGTCGAGATTCGAATAAACAAACGCATGAATGTCATGGAGTTGCTGCCAGGCGTCCGAGACGGAAACGGCGGGCGACGTCACCAGCTCAAGAAGCGACTCAGAATAGTCCGTGGTGATGTGCGGATGTGTGAGCGCCGCGCCCAGTGCTGCAGGGTGCGGCGTTTGTGCAATTTGCCCGTCAGGCGTAACCCGAAGTGTCTCGCGCTCGATACCTCGCAAACCCGCGCGCAGGAGTTGGCGCAGATCCGGTTCAGCCAGTTGCCTGAGAAGTGACGCATCGAGAGCTTTCAAAGCAGATCCTTAAATCAAGGCGATGCCCCATTATAGAGATGTAGAGGTGAAAGCGCTGAGTCGGTGACGATTACTTTAGCGGTCGAGCGTGTATTCAAGATCCACGGCCTGGTTAAGACCAGACTCTGCGCGAACGGTCCACTTTGAACTCAGCAGGTAGCGCAGACGCAGGGTGTTGACGGGTTCGAAAAGCCCTATGCCATAGCTTGCATAAAGCCTGGGCGACAGGTACTTGCCGATCACGAGAGACGCCTGCTCGCTGTCAGAGGTGCTGGCAATGGTGATGTCTTCGAGTCCCAGGCGCCGACCGAACTGCTGTGCGAGAAGCCCTCCGCCCGCCGTCGCGAGGCGCAAAGCCGTGTCGTTCACCAGCTGCCGATCGGCGCTGCCTATATCAGCAAGCGGTTGACCCACAAGCAAGTAGGAAAGCGTCTGCGAGGACGACATCGAAGGCTCCGAGTAAAGGGTGATCTGAGGCGCCTTGAGGTTTGCCCTGACGAGCACGCCAACTTCCAGCCCGGCGTCTATGCTGCGGGCAGCCATGACATCGAGACCAGGATTAGCAAGCGGCCCGCCCCCGAACAATAGCCGGCCGCGGCGAATCACCAGCTTCCTGCCATAAACCTCATAGGTGCCATCAACGGTCTCCAACTCCCCGGTTGCCGTTGTGACCGCGTCTGGCGCATCTGCTACGTTGAGAGACCCCGAAATGCGCGACTCAAGGCCAAAGCCCTTGAAAAAAACCTGGTCACTGAGAGAAACAGCAACCCTGCTGGTGATGGCCCAACGCTCCTCGGGCACCGGCTCTCCTGTTTGAGATATGACCCGGGCATCGGGTGATTTTTGAATGGCAGCACTTAAGTCTCTCGGTTCGATTCGGGCCTCGTCTATATGTACTTTGCCAACCAATCCGACATTTCTGCCCTCGATGGTAACGTCGAGTTCCGGTGACAGGATAAGGCGTGCCTCGGGCAGATCGCTGGCCAGGAACTTCTCGCCTCTGAGTTCGAACCTCCCTTTGAATCCATCGTTTCCAGGCTCCCCTGTGCCGGACAGGCGCAGCAGACCGTCGCCTGAAACCGCGCTTATTTCCCCGCTCAGCTGCCTGCCCTCCGCCGTCAGGCGAGCGCTGAGGGCGCCGAGGGCAATGCCCAGGCTGGGCACAAGCGCCTTACCCTCGTTCAGCACAATCTCCCCCGTCCAGGATGGCCGGGCGACCGTCCCGCCTAAAGAAAGGTCGGTCTCCAGACGCCCGCTCAAGTCGCCCAGATCCGGAAACAAAAATGACACTGCCCCGAGGTGCGCCATACGGCCCTGCATGCGGCCACTAACCGGCCCTTCGCCAATCCGCCAGTCTGAAAATGGCAAATTCACGACCAGACGCATTTCTTGCTGGCCGGGCTCGGTGCCGGTTAATTCCAGCGCAAGTCGATTGCCGTCGAGATTCGCAACTGCGAGCATGCTCGCGAAGTCGAGCAGCACCTGCTCCTCATTAGCGATCTCCTGCCAGACCCGCGCGCCGGTCACGTTAAACCTGGCGGTACCATTGCCGCCGCCCAGCCGGGCTTTGCCCGACAGATCTCCTGAGTAGCCCAGGCCCGAGGGCAAAAGCATGGAGAGTTTTGCAATTGGCAGCGCATCAATCGTGAGGTCGAATTCAGGCGAAGCGCCCGCGAGAAAATTTAGCTGGAGGCACGCTCGGCTCGTGTTTTGAACCAGACAGGCTTCACTTAACTCCACGCCAGACCTGCCGATCACAAGCCTGGACGGGTTTTCTTGCGTCCAGACAGACTCAGCCAGGGTCACCGCCGTATCACCGAACTCGCCCCGCCATTCTCCCTGCTGCCACATACCTGAGAAACGCGTCTGCAGGCTCTCGCCTTTGCGGTTAAGGGCAAGCGAACCGCTGTGTGACAATTGCGTGCCGAGCGCTTCGAGATTTATCTGCTCAGCTGTCTGGTCCTTCCAGCTTACATCCGCCGCTGATACCCGCAGCGAAGACGCTTCTGCTCCCGTCTGATTGATGCTGGCCGTAAGGTCAACCTTTGCGGCTGCGATGTCCACGTACTGCAAGTTGCGCACTTCTGCCGACGCTACAATGACCGGCCGATTACGCGAACCTGAGAGCCTGCCCTCGCTGGCAAAGGACCCGGCGCCCCTTTCCGTGTGCGACGCAAGGTCGGGCACATCCAGTTGCCAGCGCAAGTCGCGCTGCTCGCCAAGTTTGCCCCTGACGAGTAGTGCCGAATTCCCCCAGCTGCCGGATACATCAATTTCTGACAGCGCACCTTTTGCCAGTGTCGCGTGGCCGCTCCCTTTAATTGCCAGCCCCCGAAGAGTACCGCGGAGGCTAGTGGCATCGAGACGAGCATCGAGACGGGCATCCGTGCCGGCGCCGTCGAAGCGCCCTGATACGCTGCCGGCGAGCGCAACCTGCCCCGGCCATCTCGGGTCAAAGGCGCCCGTATTGATATTGGATCCCTCGATGGAAAAGTCAAAGTCCCTCGTTTCTGCCAGCGAAATATTGCCGCGTGCCAGCAGCGATCCTGCTGATGAATTTGCAACCAAGTCGGAAACTATGAGCACCTCCGGACTACCTTGCCCGGTGACCTCAACCCTGAGTTCGGGAGAATTACCGGTGCTTGCAATCAGCCCGGCCTCGAAAAGATAGCTATCCAGATTGCCATCAAGCCTGTATTGCCCTTCTTTAAGCAGGAATGCCCGCGGCGGCACGCGCACCTGCATTCGGTCCCAGGTACCGCTGAGTGAAAAAGCCGTAACGGGCAACGCAAAATCGAGTTTGCCGCGGCTGCTAAGCGCCCCGTTCGTCGACTCGCTTTCAAGCTCTGCGTTGCCGTCAATCTCGTATTGCCCTTCCTGCCCTTGCACCCGGAAAACCCCGGCAGGTGAAACCGCAACCGTTTCAGACGTCGTTCCCCGAAGGGGCCAGCGAAGGTTGGACCACTGCACTTGTCCGTCAATCTGCGGGAACAGACCGAGGGGTTTCAGCGAACCGCTAAAGGTGATCTTTGCATCGCTCCCCGCGTCGCTCAGCGAGAGGGAACGAACCTCCATGCCCTGACGGAGATCCGCAAGCTCGGCCTCGAACGCCAAAACCAGGTCCTCGGCAGGCGCCGAGCCGGTACCGCGAATTTTGAGATCCGCATTCTCGCCCTCAAGGCCAACCGTCAGGCTGAGCGGGCCCCCGGGCAAGCTGCTCGATATTGCCTGCAGCTTGTCGCTTTGCAGGTTTGCTTCCAGCGACCAGCGTGGGCCGGCGACAGGCGCTACGACCGACCCCAACAGCGCTCCCCTCACCAGACCCTCAAAGCGCTGCTCAAGCTGTATACGTTCTTCGTTTCCTGAAAAAATAGTATTTATTTCTATATATTTATCAGCATCTTGTATTCTACTTTTAAAGTTTATACTTACGCTGTGATCCGCGCCTGCAGCGTAGCGCAGATCGCCCGCGCCGCTGAACTTATCGGCAACGATTTCAAGGCCGGAGACCGACCACATCGGCTCGGTAAAGCGGAGTTCGGCGGCAGTAAGTTTATCGATGGTCCGTCGCTCAACTGCCTCGTCCCCTCGTGTCTCGAAGCTCAACTCTCTGATATCAAGCTCGCTGACCAGAAGTCCAAACGGTAACGCCGGCTCCGGAAACGAAAATGGCGTGTCGTCGACCGCGTTCGCTACCGATTCGTCCGCGTCATTGGTCGTCATCTCATCCACTGCGGCCCGAATCGCTACCGACCGGAGTTGTGCACCTTTAAGCGCGATCTGGCCGCGCAGCAGCGGCCACGGTGCCAAGGCTGTGCTCGCCTGTGTTACGCGAATTTCGGGTCCAACCCCCAATATCTCCAGGTCGGCAACAGAAAATCCGCCCAGCAGATTTCCGCTTACGCCTGCGTAGGTGATCTGAGCCGGTGCGAGGCCGACAACGCGCGCGACGACAAACCTGAGTCCGCTTTCGCTCGCGAAAAGCCATGCAAAGCCCGCGCCCACCACTACGACTGTCAGTGCGAGCAAGCCTGCAAAAACAAGGGTCGCTCGCTTCAAAGCTCCGCCCCGACCGTCAGATGCAGGCGTGGACTCTCTCCGCTGGCGTTTAAGGGCCTGGCAACGTCAAGTCGCACCATGCCAATGGGCGATAACCACCTCAGGCCCAGACCGGCTGAGATCTCGAGGCTCTCATCCAACTCATTTAGAGCATTGCCAGCATCAACAAACGCCGCCATCCCCCAGCGCTCGGTGATAAGTTTTTCGTATTCAATACTCCCGCTCAGCAGAAACCTGCCACCGACTACATCGCCGTTCTCATCGACCGGACCCAGGGTATTGAGCCCGAAACCCCTGACGCTCTGATCACCGCCCGCGAAAAACCGCAAGGATGCGGGCAGGCTGGAATTTTTCCCAACGGAGGTTGCGCCGATTTCAGCCCGGCTCAGCAAACGTGCGCGTTTGCCTGCGGGAAAAATGAGTTTCCCTTGCAGTTTAAGCTGAACAAAGTCAACGTCGGACCCCAATGCAGAATGCGAACCTTTAACCTCTGCAGAAAGCTTTGAGCCTCTTCGTGGGTAGACCAGGTCGTCAGTCTTGCTTCGAATCCACAGCACCCCTGGAAGCAGCAGGGTCTCGGTGCTGGTGACCCCGGATTCACGCGTCGCTTCTCGCAGAAGCCGCACATAAAAGTCCCGCTCCCAGACTCTCCGTGCCGTTGATTGAGTAACGCCCAGCTCGACGCGCCGACTACGCGTGTCTGCCAGATCCTCCTGAAGCGTGCTCAGGTTCAGGACAATCCGCTCTCGAGTTGGCGCCGAGAGCGGCCAGACATAGCGACCGGTCACCTCCTGCTTGATGGCAGAAAGCCGGCTATCAAAACGAAGCTTATGGCCTCGCCGGTTTATCCGGCGGTTTTCCCATCCCACTCCCACTCTGCCCTCGGTGTCCGTGCCGTAGCCCAGTGCCAGTCGGTACCGTTGACGATTGGCAGCGCTGGCCACGACGCGAACGGTGACTTCGCTGCTGGCCTTGTCCGGCTCCCCGTTGCTTACCTCAACAAAAGAAAAGTAGTCGCTGTCGTACAGTGCGTACTGCAGGTCGAGCAGCTTCGCCGCGTCAAAATAGTCGCCACTGGAGAACGTCAGGTATCGCCGAACTATCCAGTCGTGCAGCGCGTCCTGCTCGACAGTGATGTTGCCCACGCGATAGCGCGGACCACTCGCAAAGACCAGTTCGATATCCGCCGCCAGTGACTCCGGGAATATATCGAGGCGCCGACGCAAGAACTGCGCTTCAAAATAGCCGCGATCGAGGGCACGCGTAAGAAGACTGTTCTTGATCGCCTCATAGCGATCATGACGAAGCGCGTCGCCGGAGGCCGGCGCAAGCGCAGCGACAAGCGCGGCAAACTCAGGGTCTTCGCTTGCCGGACCCTCGAGTCCGATAGTCACATTGCGAAACCTGACTCGCTCGCCCAATGTCACCTTGTAGGTGGCAAGCCACCTTTCCCCATCCTGCTCCAGACTGGTTTCGACACTGGCCGCGTAATATCCGAGCGGCCTTAGCGCCGACTGGATATTGCCCGACGCCTTACGATGCTGGAGCCTGATGACCAGTTCGCTCAGGTCTTCGCGATCGGCAAGCCGGTTAATCTCAAGGTAGGTAAGAACATTCTGACGGGTCTCATCATCCACGCCTTCCAAGGCAACGCTGACCGTCGCGGCGCTTGCCACAGCGAAGATTCCCGAACAAAGAACAAAAACAAGGCAGAACATGCAGTGCGCGAAAGCACGCCGCGCGCAAGTGCTGCTCGCGCGAAGATAGTCGCCTGTAAATCGGCTGGAATGGTGGAAGTTTTTCACGCCGATATTGTGGCACACGGCCAGAGTCCCGTCTGCTCACCAAAACCTCGACAGCTATTTGCGGTTCCGGGGCAGGTCAATCGCGGATCAGCAGAAAGAGCTGTCGCTTGCTGAACTTTTTGGCTTCAATCGAGTCAGGGAGCAGCCACTTGGTAGAGCGGACAGCGGTCGTAGGCTTTGGCCAGATCGGCCAGACCTATGTACTCAAGTATCAGGTCTTCACACTGCAAATCCGACAGAACGGCGGCCATCTGTTCGCTGGCATAAACGCAGCCGGGAATAGTCACGGGTTCGATGCGGGCCGCCCGATTTACATGCGCACCAAAAACATTGTTTTTGCCGATGATGGGATCCGGTAGAACGAACACGGGCCCGGTATGTATGCCGGCACGGATAGCGAGGTCGGCCGGGAGACCCAGGCTCTCAAAGTCGGTCGTGTTCGCAGTCTCAACCAGACTCAGAGCGAAGCGCGCACAGGCGGTCGGGTCCCGAAAGACGAAAAACAGGCCATCCCCCCAAGTATTCTGAAACACCGGAGTATCGCTCGTTTCGCTCACCAACTGCGCCACCTTGTCGAGAAAGTGAATGAAAAATATCTTGGCTTGATCTTCGCGCAGCGCGCTGAATCCGCTTACGTCCGCGAACAGCATCGAACGCAGCATCATTTCATCGGTCCCGAACATGCTCGTTGGGTCGCGAGTCGTAAGCTGGACGGGCAGTCGCGCAGAATTGTCTTCCGAGCTTTTACCCCCGCCGGCGCCATGGTTTTCCTCTCGCAGTGCTGCGATATCGATGATGCGCGTCCGCGAAGCGAAAGGCTCCCCCTTCTGCTGCCAGTGGCTCAGGAAATCAGAAGCGCCGCCCACCGCTTGTTGTATTGATGCTTCAGCAATTACCGTGGCCCACGGCGTGGTGTTCAGCACCTTGGCCCGCTGCAAGGCCAGGCCCTGGCAAATCTGATTAACGAACGCGAACATCAGGTCGCCGCCAGGGTTACGCTCATGGGTAGCAAAGTGCACCTCGGTATTCGCATGTTCCAGCACTCGCTCGCAGCGTGCCCGCCAGCTCTGCCAGTAGTCCGCGCTCAGGCCAAAGTCGACGCTGCTGCGGAAAAAATCTTCCAGTTCGAAGGGGAGCACAATCTGGGCACGATGCCCCCGTGCAAGCAGGCGTTCGGCAAACAACAGGTCGGCGCCGCAGGCAGCCGAACCAAACGCTTCGCGAATATCCAATTCATCGATCAGCGCATCGATCTGCCCGGCCACCAACTTTTCAAGCTGCGCACCGGGCGGAAATCGTACCGGCCTTGCTGCTGAACCATCGTCTCCGGGGTGATCAATCATGTGCCCCGAGTAGACGGCGATAGTGCCCACGGACAGCTCATCGATAAGTGACTGGGGCACTTCAATCTCGTTGCGCAACATCTCCACCTGGCGCCGCATAGATGCTACGTCTCCACGATTGTCAGCAGCGAGATTCACCGCAGACCGGTACCACCGGGCCGCTTCACTGTGCTCGGCAACATCTCCGCATGCCTCCAGCAACAAACATGCCTCGCCAAGCGTCGCCGCGGCCCAGTAATCCTGCTGATTCTCGTTGTAAAATCGCGTAGCGGATTCATGCACTTCCCCCGCCAGCTTGCCGACGACGTCCCGGTCACCGCCGGCCAGCAGCTGCATGGTTGCAGCGTTCACCCCGGGGAAGGGGTTTTTCGAGATCGTATATGCCATGCGATAGAGTTCGGCAGAACGGCGCGCAGCCCCCTGGCGATCCGCTGGGTCGCCAGCACGTAAATACCGGTCTTTATGGATACGCGCCGACAGGCTCAGAGTATCGACACGCACTTTAGGGGATAGGTCGGAACGCTTTAACAGAGCCTTGATAAGTTTTTCAGACTGGCTGGCGTTGCCGCCGCGGGCAAGCGCCAGGCCCTGCAGATACTGCAACTGCGCGTCGTCAGGATATTGTTCCCGGGCCTCCCGGGTAAGCTCGAAGGCAACGACCGGTTTGCCGGCGCTGACCAGAGATCTGACCCTGGCCTGGTAGTCGGCCGCTGACGACCCGCGAGCTTCATCATTATTATGAGAATCTAAAGTCACGCCCGCCGTCGCAATCAGCCCTGATCAGGCAGGAGCATAGCATGCCGCTATCGTTATCAGCTGAGTGAGATCAAGTTGTGATTTGCGCTTCAAGCGAGGCCAGCTGATCGCTTCCGTTAGCTACCCCAGTCGCCTGCCTTAAGCAGATTGAACTTGCTTAACCGACCTTGGCGATTATGCGCCGCCGGCGAAGCGCCCCTAGGGCGCCCAGGCCGACCAGCAGTAAGACTCCGGTGCCGGGTTCCGGCACCGTTGTGCTGTCGCTTTCGAATACGAAGTAGTAACGACCGATTGCCTCGTCCCCATTAAAATCTGCGAAAAAATAATTGTCGACATCCGGATTTTCAAAAATGTATTCCAGATACGAGTTACACGCCAGAGACGTTGGTGCGTCATCGCAATTGTCATTGGCACCATATACTGTGAGGTCGTAGGGCACGCCAAACTCATCCTCGTATGGACCGAGATTGCTGAACTGCTGCTGCGGGCCAGAATCGCTCCTAAAACCGATACCATTAGTCGTTTCGAAGGCGAAGTTCCCCGGCACTTCAAACAAAGCGTTGTAATTGAACTCCATGACGAAGAGTCCATTGCTGAGTTCAAACAAGCCCAGCTCAAAGACGCTGCTGGTCAAAGCTGAGGTGTCAGTTGGTGAATTGTTGAATCCGTCGCAGCCCCAACATGCGCGAAAGCCGCCGGTGATCGCTCCGTCAATCAGCGGGTCGGTGATAACCTGCCACATGATGTCATAGGAAATCTGGGTGTTGTAGGGCTCAATGATGCCGCCGCTGAACACAAGGGCGCCAGTTGGATCGATGGTCGCCAGCGTGCTATCCGGGCCAAAGGGGTCAAAGTTGAATCCTAAATTAACGTCGGTGGTAGTGAATGGAACATCGGTCCATTGTCCAAAATCAAAGCGAATGGGCCGGGCGTCGGCAGGCCCGTTGATCAAAGATCCTGCAATCACTGCAACTATCGTGGCCAACCATAAATGCTGCTGCCGCGCCGTGGCTTTCTTGCCAGCGGCCGAATTATGGTGAGTTTTCGAATCAAATGTCGTGCTTTTCATTTTTCACCCAAGTGCTAGCGATTGATCAGGTAATTATTTTTTGCGACCTAACCTATCAAGCAAGAATCAAGCCAACACTAACCAACCACAAAAAATCATGGTCTTAGAGGTTTTTTTGGGCGAAAAGCGGCGGTTTTTGGGTTCAAGTGTAAAGTTTCTTGACAGTTGTTGATTCTTATTAATCCACATCGGACGTCAGCAGCCCTAATCTGTCCTTCGCCAGCCGCGTGAAAAGAAATCCAGGCCCTTTACGGGTTTCGAGCCTCTTGTGTCCGTCGCGCAGCAGAGCGCCGCCAGCCTCCTCATCGCCAAGCCTCACCATACAACCACCTCTTATGCTTGCCAGATGTGCCATACGCCAGTCGTCTGCCGCATAGAAGTCTTTAAGCCTGCTCAAGGACAGCTCTGCGTTTTCCAGGCCATCGCGAAATCGTCCTGTTGCGCAGAGCAGGTCCGCCAGATTCGCGAGAATAGGCCCTTGCATGCGGTTTTCATGAATACGCGCAATCCTGAGCCCCTCTTTGTAGTCCGGCTCCGCCTCATCAAAGCGGC